>NZ_JBDSWZ010000136.1:0-10422 GCF_039926425.1 Dokdonella sp. | reverse complement strand
TGCTCGAACATGTGTCACGAGGCGACCTCGGTCGGGTTGCCCCGCTCGATCGGTGTCGGCAAGGCGACCGTCACGCTGGAGGATTTCGATCACGCCGATCTGATCCTGTCGATCGGGCACAACCCCGGCACCAACCATCCGCGCATGATGACGCCGCTGCGCGATGCGTCGCGTCGTGGCGCGAAGATCATCGTGTTCAATCCGCTGCGCGAACGCTCGCTCGAACGGTTCACGTCGCCGCAGCATCCGCTGGAAATGGCGACGCTGTCGTCGACGCCGATTGCGAGCGACTACTACCAGGTCAAGGTCGGTGGCGATGCCGCGGCGCTCCAAGGCATCTGCAAGGCACTCGTTGCAATGGATGCGGCCGCGCACGCAAACGACACCGCTCCGGTGCTCGATCATGCGTTCATTGCGGGACACACCGCAGGCTATGAGGCGTTCGTCGCGGACCTCGATCGAACGACGTGGCAGGACATCGAACGCGCGAGCGGCCTGGCGCGCAGCGACCTCGAGTCGGTGGCGACGGTGTACGCGGGGGCGACGTCGACGATCGCGTGCTACGGGATGGGCCTGACCCAACACCGCACCGGGACACAGAACGTCCAGCAGATCGTCAATCTTCTCTTGCTCAAGGGCAACATCGGGCGCGCCGGTGCCGGCATCAGTCCGCTGCGCGGTCATTCGAATGTGCAGGGCGATCGAACGGTCGGCATCACTGAGCGTCCCACACCGGCGTTCCTCGACCGTTTGCGCGACGTGTTCGGTTTCGAGCCTCCGCGAGAACATGGACACTCGGTCGTCGAAACCATCGCGGCGATGCGCGACGGACGATCGAAAGCCATCGTCTGCCTCGGCGGCAATCTCGCCATCGCCGCATCGGATCCGAAGGCTTGCTTCGAGGCGTTCCGAAAACTCGATCTGTCGGTTCACATCACCACCAAGCTCAATCGAACGCAATTGCTGGTCGGAAAGACGACCTACATCCTGCCGTGCCTTGGTCGCACCGAGCTGGATCTGCAGGCCACCGGACGACAGTCGGTCACGGTGGAAGATTCGATGTCGATGGTGCATGCGTCGAGCGGATTCCTGAAGCCGCCAAGCGATCAGGTTCGCTCCGAACCGGCGATCGTCGCGGGCCTCGCGAAAGCGACGCTGGGTGCACGATCGATGGTTGACTGGGACGCGCTGGTCGGGGACTACGGATTGATCCGCGATCGCATCGAAGCGGTGTTTCCCGACTTCGAGGCCTTCAACGACCGCATCCGTCAGCCGGGCGGATTCCAGTTGCCCAATTCGGCACAGCAACGGATCTGGAAAACCGACAGTGGCAAGGCGAATTTCATCGTCTTCAGAGAACTTGAGGACGACCGTGCCAGCGCGGACGCCGACGTGCTGCTCCTGACCACCCTGCGCAGCCACGACCAGTACAACACCACGATCTACGGACTCGACGACCGCTACCGCGGCGTATTCGGACGGCGCGATGTCCTTTTCGTCAATGAGAAGGATCTCGCCCGACTTGGCTTCACCGAAGGCGATGTGGTGGATGTCGCGACCGCGCTGGAACATGCGCATGAGGACCGCGTCGTGCGCGCTCTGACGCTGGTCGCCTACGACCTGCCGGACGGCTGCTGTGCGTCGTACTACCCGGAAACCCAGCCGCTGGTTGCGCTCGAACATTGCGATCCCGACAGCCTCACGCCGTCGTACAAGTCGATTCCCGTGCGCCTCCGCGCGTGCTCGCATTCCGCTTCGGGCGAGCTGGCCGTGGGACGCGAGGGGCTGGTCGGAGTTGTCGGTTAGCAAAAGAGTGCTGCCGAAATTTGCAGTCGGTGCCAAGCGCTTTTCCGGGATCGAATCGCGGCTCTCCGTGCTGTGCAAGTGTGGCATCGGGACCGCAGTTTTCAAAATGAGGTCGAATGACCAATTGAAAGCGCCCGAAAGCGCTTTTTGATCCTGGAAAGCGCCTCATTCACGCGTTTCTTCAGCGGTAGGCTGCCGCACGCTGAAAGCGGCGGCCTGTTCAGACCTTCCTTAGCGGAAGATGCGTTGCGAAAGTGTGACCACGATGCCGAGGACGCCGAGCAGCGCGATCAGCATGAAATGGTCGACATTCGCCAATAGTGCCGACTGCTGTGCCAGCAACTGGGCCACCCTTGCCACCGCAACTTGCGCTGCCTCGACCGGCCCGATACTGCTGCTCAGCGCGTCAGTGAGGTGCTTGACGGTCGTCACGAAGATCGGATTGTCCGGCGTGATCTGCACATTCAGAACGTCGTAATGCACTGCTGTGCGCCACTGCTGTCCCAGCGTGGCCAACGAAATACCCAAAGCGATCGCAGCCTGGGCCAGCATGTTCTTGACCTGCTGCGCATTGGAAAAAAGAGTTTCGTCCTTCTCCATTTCGCGGAACGCCTGCATGGCCGTGATCGGCAGCACGGTCAGCAGGAATACGTTGTAGCAGGCAAGTGCGGGCACGATGGACAGCCACGGATCAGCGGAAGGATCGACGCGAGCCAACATCGCACCGAACACTCCCAGCGCGAAGAACCCGGTGATCCAGAATTTTCCAGGTGACGGATGTTTTGGCAGCAGCCTGGAGACCACGGTAAATGTAACGACCGTTGCCAACGCACCGATGGCCTCGAAGTGCCCGACGCTTTCCCATGAATAGCCGAGCGTGCGCTGCAGCATCACCGGGACGACATAGTTGTTCGCCCCGAGCATGAGGTATCCGAACATGAATAGCGCCATCCCTGCGATAAATCGGGTATGCAACATGAGTCGGATATGCAGCAGCGGCTGTCGATGCACACGTTGGTAGTTCGCATAGAACATCAGTGCTCCGACGGAGACGACGAGTACGCCGATCGAAAACGCCGCATTGCCGTAATAGTCGTAGTAGAGGCGCTGCAACGCATACAGCAACCCGAAGCTGCCACCGACGAGCAATACCTGCAATCCGGGGTTCCAGTCACTGCGCCCCTGTTCGAACCCTCTCAAGTCGTTGGTCAGGCAAGTGCTCGCGAGGACAAACGCAACGATGTCCAAAGCGGCCAGTGACCAGAAGATCGCCGACCAGGCGTCATTGGATACTGCCTGCGCGGCAAGCCACGGGCCTGCGGATATGCAGATCGCCAACCCGTATGCCAGCGATTTGATTCCGACGAAGCGCTTGGGTCCGGCGAGCGTGTGGTGGATGATCATGCGCGCCGATGTAAACAGTGCGCCGCCACCGAGCGCCATGATCAGACGTCCAACGAAGAAGCTCGCGAAATCATTGCTGGTCGCACACAGCACGGCACCGAGCAGGGAAATGGCAGTTGAGCACTGGATCAGCAAGCGCCCGCCGAGGCGGGTGACGAGCCAGCGCTGCATCGAGATCACCAGGATTGCCACGCTGGCGTAGGTCGCGGCAATCAGACTGAAATCTTCCGGCGTGATGCCTACTTCGCCCATGATCGGGCCCGCGCCGAAGGCCACCATGCTCAGTTGCAGGAACTCGATCGCGGTCAATACGAAGATCGTGGCATAAAGACCCCACCCGGAGGTGCGCGCAGTCATGACGTTCTCCTCGGACGCGGGTGATTACTGGTTGTCCGCGACGATCTTCGCGACCGCCGCATCAGCGCTGACCAGCTCGTTGGCGAATACGTCAGTTCGATAGCCGTGATCGTGCGACGTCGCCACAACGAGTCGGCTGCCATCGCGTTGGCGTGTGCTGACGCTCACCTTCATGGACAGGCCTACTTGCAACGGGTGCTTTTCGACCTCCTGCGGATCCAGTGCGACTCGAACCGGAACGCGCTGCACCACCTTGATCCAGTTGCCGGTGGCGTTCTGCGCAGGCAACAGTGAAAACGCACTCCCCGTTCCCGGTTCCTGGCCGACGACGGTGCCGTGGTAGACGATGTCATCGCCATAGACGTCCGTCGCCAGATCGACCTTCTGTCCGAGGCGGATGTGGCGCAATTGGGATTCCTTGAAATTCGCGTTGACCCACAGGTGATCCAGCGGCACCACCGACATCAGCGAGATCCCCGGGCTGATGCGTTGTCCAAGTTGCACATTGCGTTTGGTCACGATGCCCGCTACCGGTGCGGGCACGCCGGTACGGTAGACAGCGACCCACGCATCGCGCACTTGTGACGAGGCCGCCAGGACGTCCGGATTGGCGGCGACTGTCGTGCTTCCAATCAAAGCCCTGCTACCGGCGAGTTGCTGCGTGGCCACGTCCAGCCCGGCGCTGGCAGCGCGTACTGCGTCCTGTGCGTGCTTGACCTCTTCGCCCGAGATCGCACCGCTGGCCAGCAGTTCGCGCCGACGTGCCAGATCGGCCTTTGCCTTGGACAAATCCACCTCATGGAGCTGCAAATTTGCGCGCGTCTGGCCCACACTGGCGTATTGCGCGCGCACCTGCCTCACCGCCCGGGCCAACTGTGCTTCGGCACGAGCAAGCGCAAGCCGTGCATCAGTGTCGTCAAGCGTGACAACGTTGCTGCCCGCGTTCACATAATCGGTGTTGTCGGCGCCGATCGCCGTCACCACCCCGCCTACCTGTGCCGTCACTGCCACGACATTGCCATCCACATAGGCATCTTCAGTGGTTTCGCGATACTGGCCGGCCAATAGCCACCACAGCACCGCGCCGATGAGGACAATGGCGACGACGGCAATGCTGAGCGGCGGGGCAAGTCGCGAACGCCACGTTTGCTGATCCGCAGATTTGACGGCTGGAGTCATGGTTTGCTGCGTATCGATTTCGGCGTTCACGATTTGCTCTCTTGGCGTTGGGCACGGGCAACGGGCGTTGGATCGGACGCGCCATCCGGCTGATAGCCGCCGCCGAGTGCGCGTGTCAGGTTGAGGCGCACTTCGCGTTGGCGCGACTGCGACTCGATCATTTTTTGTTTCTCTGCCAAGACTTGGCTTTCAGCGGCAAGAACCTGCAGATAGTTCGCCAACCCGCTGCGGTAGCGCGCCTTGGCGAGTTCCCACGCACGTTCGCCAAGCGCCAGACCATCGCGCTGTTCAAGAATCTGCTGCTGAATCCAGTGCAGCGAAACGAGCTGATCGACGACGTCGTGTACAGCCGCGATGACGGTGCTGTTGTAGTGTTCGACCGCCATGTCATAGCCTGCCTGGCGCGCTCCCAGATTGCCGCGCAGCCGGCCCCCATCGAAGATGGGAAGTGAAATGGCAGGTCCGATACCGAGCACGCGACTGCCTGCATCGAGGAAGTTGTCGAAGCCGAGGCTTTGCAGGCCGACCAACCCCGTCAAACTGATGTTCGGATAAAACTGTGCCTTGGCGACCTTGATGTCCTGGCTCGCCGCCTCGACCCGCCAGCGATCAGCGACGATATCGGGTCGGCGGCCGATCAGCTCGGCCGGCAAGTCGCCGGGCAGGCTGACGCCGCCGACGTCCGTCAATTGCGGCCGGTCGATCTTCAACCCCGCATCCGGGCCTTTGCCTTCGAGCGCTGCCAACTGGTTTGCGGTCAGGGCGAGTGATTCATTGATTGCCGCGATGCGCTCGCGGATCGCCGGCAACGCGGCCTCGGCCTGTGTCAGTTCGAGGCGGGAATCAACCTGTGCTGCAACACGCTTGCGCGTCAGCTCCAGCGTCTGCTCACGCTGTGCCAGCGTCTCATGGGCCAGATCAAGCCGTGCGTAGCCGAGGTCCAGGCGCAGATATGTCCGAACGAGTGCGGTCGTCAGCATCAACCGTGCCGCGTGCAAATCGACTTGCTCGGCGTTCGCGCGACCCAACGCCGCATCCAGCGCCGCACGGTTCTTGCCCCAGAAATCCAGCTCGTATCCGACCCCAAGCGAAACGTCGTTGACGGTCTTCCAGGTTCCAGCGACCGGTGGCGCTACGGTCCCATCTTCGCTGAAGCGCTGGCGGGTACTGTGCAAACCAACGTTCGCCTGCGGATAGAGCGCAGCTCCGGTGACATCGGCGACTGCCTGCGCCTGGCGAACGCGTGCCTCTGCGATACGCAAGGCGGGCTGCCCGCTCAGCGCAGCGTCGATCAACCGATCGAGTTGCGGATCGCCGAAATCTTTCCACCACATCTCGCGCGGCCATGCGGCGGGCGAAAACGCTGTGGTTGAAAGACTCTGTTCTGCCGCCAATCCGTCTGGATCAAGCGCAATTGCATGCGTGTGCAGACCGCCCATGCTGGCGCAGCCGGCAACGTCCAATACGAGTAGACAAGCCGCCAAGCGCGTCAGCCGGGAGAGGGCAGCGCGCTTGTGTGTCGTGGGCAACGGAATCTTTGACATGGTCAACGCCTCATCTCACATGACAGCCTAGGCTGATATATGATCGGACTAGTGGGTCAGATGCCGCGCGCGGCGTTTTCCAGGATCTTTTCCAGCGACGACTTCAACGCCAATGCTTCACGATCGGTGAAGCCCTGCAACAGGTTTGCAAAGACCTTCTGTACCTGGCGCCGTGCGTTCGGCACGAGTGCGGCGCTTTTCTCGGTCAATTCGATGAGGTAGCTCCGGCGATCCTCTGGATTTGCGACGCGACGCACCAATCCCTTCTTCTCGATCCGGTCCAGCAGACGGGTCATCGCTCCGGAGTCATAACCGAGCAAACGACACAGGTCGCCGATCGTGTGTCCACGTCCCTTGGCGATGCTGTTGAACAACACAAACTGTGCGGCCGTAATGTCCATCGGGCGCAGCTGCTTCTCGATCGCTGCCCAGATCGCGCTCCGTACGCCGCTGACGAGAAAGCCAAGTTCGCCCGAGCTGAGCTGCGCCATGACGTCTGGTTCCACTATTTTCATATCCGCCTCCAAAAGCACAGTTCGATAATATCTGCCTAGGCTGTATATGTCAAGTAAGATATTCTCGGTCGGGGCCGAAATCGCCTGCGCAACTGACTGCCGTGGGCTCGCAAGCAGGTGAACCGGGGTGCAATTTCCACTGTTGCACACCTGGATTCCGCGGCTTTCTGAACCACGCCATTTCCCCAATGGTTTCGGAATTCCTTGAGCACTCCCACGAATCCGCACTCGGCGTTCGGGTTCGCCTGTCGCTCAGACGGAAAGCGTATGTCGTCGCGTTTCAGAGACTTTCCTCTGTGAGGCGGCGGAGGGACCGCAGCGTTGCGACATCAGTGCGGGAAATGCGCGAGGACCCAATGCTGTGCATCGAGCGGCCCGTCGGAGCCGGCACCCATGTAGGAATACATCGCCTGATGCGCGTCGACGAATTCCCTGCGCCCGACCTTCTGGTCGGCGTTCGCGTCAACGATCTTCATCATGCGAAGTGATCCGAGGGCGCGTGCATAGCCACCGTTCGAAAGGCTGATCACATCGGGCTCGCGGCGCGCGCCAACCCATTCCTTTCGGTCAAGCAGTCCATCGTGATTGCGGTCGAGCGCATCGAAAACCTTGCCGAAATAGCCGTCCAGCTCTTCGCGCGTGACCACGTGATCGCCGTCGGCATCGACCTTCTGCATGATCGAGAGCGTGCGCATGTTCTTTTCGTAGGCGGCGGTCGCAATGGCGTCGCGCGCATTCTGGAGCGCGAAAGCCTGCGACGACGCGCAAGCCATCGCCCACGCGAACACCGCTTGCGTTCCCGCGTTCCTGTACGTCTTGTTCATCGAATGTCTCCTCGGCACAGCAACAGACCGGCGCTGGATGGAGGCCGGCAGCAACCAACTGGCGCTGCCGGCGTTGGCGGGAAAGCAATGCTTTCGAGGGTGAGCCCTTATCCGGTCTATTGGCGATTGGCTCGCGAGATCGGATACGCCGCCGTCCGCGCGCCGATCATCGGATCGGCGGGTTCGATTCCAGCGGTCACATTTCCTGGCAGGAACATCGTCGCCTTGTCCTTGACGTCAGGGTCGCTGACCAGGCGCTTCAGCGTCACCGTTCCGAGCTTCACCAGTTTGCGATCCTCGGGCCACGCGATGGACGGATCCGCGATAGCGTCGGTCTTGCTGGCAATCTGTGCGTACCAATCGAACACAACCGGCGCTTGCTCGACACGCTTGCCAACCTCATCCATCAGATAGTTCGGCGACTTGGCGGCGATCGCTACGGCATCGAGGTATTTCTCGCCTTCTACCGGAACGAAACGATAACGGACCTGCGTATGCACGCCATCGGCGTTCGTAAACGTAAACGAGTTGACGCCGAAGAAACTCAACGTCGCGTAACTTTCCGGAGCCGGCTTTTGCGATGTCAGGAAGCGTTTGGCAACGGGATGTGCGTCGAGAAACGCGTCGAGCGCGGTCGGCTTGGTGGCTGTTGCACCGCTCGCGCCGATCGCGCGCATGAGCTCCGCGAAATCGTTGGCGGTTGCGACCGGAAAGCCATTGAAGCTGTGGGTTACGACGTCCATCGTCTGGCCGCCCTGCAGCGTGAATTTCATCGCGAACCCGCGCGGATTTGCCTCCGGAGCGGTGTCGGGAATATCCGGCAGGCCCGTGAAATCGGAGAAGCGCGCGAGTAGCGGTACTGACGGACCGGCGAACAGCGGCGAACGGGTCAGGCGCGTCGCGGACGGGTCGGGCCGGAACTCGCCTTCGAGCAGGATGCCCTTGGCATGGACGGCGCGAACGTGATGATTGCCAAATGCCTGGTGCAGCGAGTCGACGAGTTGTGCAGGTGTCGCTTGAGTCGCGTCGCCGGCAATGGCGGCGGCGCCGATCGCGCTCACTGCGAGCGTGAGAACACTGATGAACAGGACGCCGACGGTCAGTTGTCTGTACATGGGGAATCTCCGAAGTGGAGCTCCATCGTCTGCCGCCCTGAGTGTCTTGCGATAGCACGATCCGCGCAGGTTTGCCTGAAACGTTCGCCCGTGCCGATGACAGACGGCACGCGCAACGTCAGAACCTGCGGACGGCACAGCACACGCGCCTGTTGGCGGCGACGGTCGACCTTTCGGTCGTTGAATTCGAATACGTGTGTGAGGTCTGGCGCGATCTGCAAACGCCGTCTGGCATTGAATGGAGTCGTCGTCTTCAACGCGATGTTGCGCGATCAGAAACCGTTTGACATGACTCGTCATCCGGCTTCACGTTCAAGAAGGGGGCTTGTCACGCTTCGCAGGGAAGGACCTCAACGAGGTCCCCATCACCTGAGCGGCGTTTCAATGAGCCTCTGGCGACTCAGGAAGGGGACGTTTGATCGGGTCGCCTTCACCGGAGAGCGCCCACACCATGAGGACTGCGCGATGGGTCGAACTGGGATTGCGCGTCACGAGATGGTGGACCCGCGGTGCCTCGTACCATGCTTGACCAGCGTGATACGTGATGGCCGGCTCGCCATCCAGCTGCGAGACCACGTCTCCTTCGAGAACATAGGCAAAGAGTGATCCCGGATGCAGGTGGGGCAGGGACGCTTGGCCGGGTTCGAGTTCCACGGTGGCCATCAGCACGTTTTTTCCCGGCAGTTCCGGCACCGCCTGTTTCAAAACGGGCGTCACCTTTTCCTCCTTGGAGCCGTGGGCGATCGCAATGGGCGACAGGCCGACCGTGATCGCAAACGCTCCAATGAGTGATGTTGCGAATTGCTTCAGCGATGAACACATGACGAGTCTCCGTGGGGCGGGTCAGGACGGCTGCTTGCGAAAGGCGATCGCGAGGCGGTTCCAGCCGTTGATGGCGATCACCAGCAAGGTGAGATCGACCAGCTCGGCTTCGGAAAACTGCGCATTCGTTTCGTTCCACGCGTCGTCGGGAACATGGGTCTGCGCGACGAGGGTGACGGCTTCTGCCCACGCCAGAGCCGCGCGCTGCCGTTCGTCAAAGAACGGCGTGTCGCGCCAGACGCACACAGTCGCGATCGCGCGGTCGTCCACTCCGGACTTGCGCGCGTCCGCGGCGTGCAGATCGACGCAATAGGCACATCCATTGATTTGCGAAACGCGCAATCTCACCAGATGGGTCAATCCGATGTCGAATCCACTCGCATGAATGCGCTTTTCCATCGCCATCATCGCCTTCACCGCTTCCGGGTTGGCGCTGTAGAAGTCGAGTCGCTGGGTCATGGTGCACGGCCTTTGATCGCGTGGTCGGGAGGATGTCTATTCCAACATGGCGTGGTCTGCGCCGATTGAACGAAATGAGCATGCCGGGGCACGCGGCCCGGTTCGTCGCGCCCATCGCCTATGTCGGTGCCGCGGTTGAGGCCCGCTTGGTTGGCCAGTTCATCGGCACGGGCCGGCGCCCGGAATCCGGTGCGGAGGGATGTCCGATAGCGAGCCGGCATCCCGCCCATCGATTCTCGCGCATCCGCATTGCGCATCGTTCAATCCCGATCGAGGCTCCACGCACCCGCCCCGGCCGCGGCGAGCAGCAGGAACACGAAGCAATACAGGACTGCGGGTTCGCCGGCGTTCAACATCGGCACGAGCGCCGAACCGCGGCTCGCATGTGCGATGAAGT
>NZ_JBDSWZ010000135.1:0-23779 GCF_039926425.1 Dokdonella sp. | reverse complement strand
ACGGCGGCAACATCGAAGGTGTGGCCGCAGCAAGCCGCATCTATTTCGACAAGCCGGTGTCCGCGCTCACGCTGCCGGAAAGTCTCACGCTCGCGGTCCTTCCTCAGGATCCGAGTCGTCGCGTGCGTAACGACGGCGGTTCGACACCCGGATTGGGCGACAACCTTCGCGCGGCGCGCGAGCGGTTGTATCGTCGTTGGGAGCAGCTCCATGGTGCCGACGCGTCGAATCGCGCACTGTTCGACTTGCCGCTTCGCCTGCGACCAGCGCGTGATCTGCCCTTCGCGGCGCCACATGCGGTGGAGCAGGTGCTGGCCGAGTCGCGACTGGCCGGACACGCGGATCCGGTCATCCGCACCACGCTCGACGCTCGCTTGCAATCAGTGCTCGAACGCCAGGTACACGACTATCTCGGCCAGCGTCGCGTCAATGGGCTCCTCAACGCCTCTGCGCTGCTGGTCGACACGCGCGACATGGGCATCAAGGCAATGGTCGGTTCGGCGGACTATTTCGACGCGTCGATCGCGGGTCAGGTCAACGGCACGGCGGCGAAGCGTTCACCGGGTTCCACCCTCAAACCCTTCATCTACGCGCTCGCACTCGATCAGGGCGTGCTGCATCCGCGCACCATGCTGCGCGACGTGCCGACCTCGTTTGGTCCATTCACACCGGAAAATTTCGATGGACGGTTTCTGGGCCCGGTGAGCGCCACCGACGCGCTGATCCGCAGCCGCAACATTCCGGCCGTGTACGTCGCCTCGCAATTGCACGATCCGGATCTGTACGGATTTCTGAAGTCCGCCGGCATCAGTCGACTCGCGAGCGAACGCCACTACGGGCTTGCACTCGTGCTTGGTGGTGGCGAAGTCACGATGCAGGAACTCGCCACGCTGTACGCGACGCTTGCCAACCACGGACAACTGCGTCCGCTGCGGTTGCGTGCGGACGATGCGCAGGCTCCAGGCGTGCGGCTTCTGAGTGCGGAAGCGAGCTTCGTCGCGATCGACATGCTTCGTCAGAACCCGCGGCCGGACGATGCCAGCGCCACGGCAAGCGCGCGACTGCCGGTGGCGTGGAAGACCGGCACATCGTGGAGTTTCCGCGATGCGTGGAGCGCCGGTACGTTCGGTCCTTACGTGTTGGTCGTGTGGCTCGGCAACTTCGATGGCGCCGGCAACCCGTCGCTGATCGGCGTGGAAGCGGCGGCGCCGCTGTTCTTTCGCGTCATCGATGCAATGAAGGCGGAGCATGCGGATCTCGCCGAACCCGCGTGGCGCATTCCGGCTGGCGTAAAACGCATCGAGGTCTGCCTCGCCAGCGGCGACCTGCCCAACGCGTGGTGTCCGCGACGCGGCGACGCCTGGTTTTTGCCGGGCAAGTCACCGATTCGCGTGAGCACGGTGCATCGGCTCGTCCACATCGATACGCGCAGTGGTCGCGTGGCGTGTCCGCCGTACGATCCGTTGACGACGACAGAGCAGGTCGTCGAATACTGGCCGAGCGATCTCGCCAAGGTATTCCGCGACGCAGGGCTGCCTCGCGCAAGGCCGCCTGAGGACGGCGACTGCGCGTCCGGGGTCGACGGCGATCCGCCGCGCATCACCTCGCCGTTGCGCGGTGCCTCGTACACCTTGCGGCGCAAGGCAAATACCGACCGGCGTATCACCTTCAACGCTACCGCGGACGGTTCAGTGCACTCGCTGTACTGGTTTGTCGACGACGCGTATGTCGGTTCGAGCGATGCGGGCAAGCCCTTGGCGTGGGACGCAGCAACAGCTGGACGCCACCGCGTGCGCGCCGTCGACGACCGCGGGCGCGCCGATTCCCGCGAGCTGGTGGTGGACGTCGTGGAATGATGTCAGCGCGAGTCGGTTCGCATTGCAGGGCGAGCGTCGCGCCGTGATCCCCGCTGTTGCAAAGCGGTCGACCACCCCACGTGCGGATCGGATCATTCCGACATCGCAAGCGCAGGATGACCTCGGTTCGTGTCGAACGTCCGGTCAGGCGGTCTCTTCTGCCAGGTCGCGCTCCGTTTCCCGCCGGGTCGGTTCTTCGACGCGCTTGGGGGTGCGGCGCGCGATCAGCGCCGAGCGCGCGGCCTCGATTTCTTCGGCTGCCTTGCACGGCCGGCTGTCGGGACACAGCACGTGCATGAAGTCGGCGTCGAAGTTGAGGCGCTCGACCAGGAAGTCGACGAATGCGCGTACCTTCGGTGATGGCACGCGCCCGCGCGGGAACACCGCATTGAAATCGACTTCCGGCCCGGTCCAGCCGGCGAGCACGCGCTGCACGTAGCCTTGTTCCGCGTAGGGTTTCAACGTGACGTCGCTCGCGAGCATCAGTCCTTCTCCGCCAACCAGCGCACCGATCAGCGCACCGGGATCGTTCGCGACCAGGACCGGGTCGACGCGGTAATCGGTCATGCGGTCGCCGTCGCCGAGCGTCCACACGTAGTCGCCGTTCGTGCGCGACTTGCGCATTGCGAGCGTGCGATGGTCCTTCAATTGATCGGGGTGGGACGGTTCGCCGTGCCGGGCGAGGTAGAGAGGGCTTGCGTACACCTGGGTGCGAAACACCGCCAGGCGACGCGCGACCATGTTGGAATCGGGAAGGTTGCCGACACGAAGGCCCACGTCGATGCCGGTGTCGATGAGGTCGACCGCGTCGTTGGTCAACACCGACTCGATGCGCAGGTCGGGATAACGCGCATGGAATTCGCCCAGCAACGGCGCGATCCACGTGATGCCGACCGAGTAGGGGGCGGTGAAGCGCAGCCATCCTCTCGGTCCTCCTTGCAGCTGGCCGACCGCGCTTTCGGCTTCGTCGAGCCGCTGCGCAATCTGCTGGCAATGGTCGAAATAGATCGTCCCCGCCTCGGTCAGGCCGAGCTTGCGCGTGGTGCGATGCAGGAGTTGCGCGCCGAGACGTGTTTCGAGTTCCTGCACCTTTCGGCTGACCGAGGTCTTGGGCAGGCGCAGTGCGCGCGCGGCGGCGATGAAGCTGCCGTGTTCGACCACCTTGACGAAGATCAGGGTGTCATTGAGGTCGCTGGACATTCAGCACTCCGGGCGGTTTACGACGATTGGCCCGATGTCGGGACGGTCCTTCCCTGATTCAACCTCTTATGAACGGGAACGTCCGACCTTATTCCATGTCGCGACACCAAACCGATGCAGGCGAAGCCGTCCACGACACCCGGCCGCACGAACAACGAATCGAAAGTGATGGAACTGCCGGCAGCTTGCGCGGCGACGGGAACCGGCTTGGCCGCGGACGGCACAAGATCCCGATAGCCCGATTGGACACTGTCGGTGACGCTGGGCGCAAGTCGCTGGCGGCGCCGGGTCCATCGTCTTTCGTCAGAAACCCCACTTCTTCAAAAATACAACGAGGTCTCCCCGATGAGCTCCCATTCCCCCATTGCCAAGTCACACCTCCGCCTCCTGCTTCTGGCAGCCGGTATCGCGGTCGCCTTCATCGTTGCGGGCTGCAGCGGTCACGCTGCGCCCACTGCGGCGATGCCGCCACCGCCCGAAGTCAGCGTTGCGCCCGTGCTGATGAAGAACGTCCGTCAATGGGATGACTTCACCGGCCGCGTCGCTGCCGTCGAGACGGTCGAACTTCGCGCCCGTGTGACCGGCTATGTCGATCGTGTCGCGTACACCGAAGGCCAGGACGTGAAGAAGGGCGATCTGCTGTTCGTGATCGATCAGCGTTCCTATCGTGCCGAACTGTTGCGCACGCAGGCCGAGCTCGCCAAATCGCGCAGCGAAGCGCAGCTTGCGCAATCGCAGAATGCGCGTTCGCAGGCGCTGCTGAAGGCAAGGGCGGTTTCGCGCGAGGAATCCGACACGCGCCAGGCAGCCGTGGCGCAATCGAACGCCGCGGTGCGCGCCGCCGAGGCCGCCGTCTCGACCGCACAATTGAACCTCACGTTCACCGAAGTGCGGTCCCCGATCGCGGGTCGCACCGGTCGCGCGTTGATCACCGCCGGCAATCTGGCGCAGGCCGACACGACGATCCTGACGTCGGTGGTGTCGATGGATCCGATGTACGTCGATTTCGAAGGCGACGAGAGCGCCTACCTTCGCTACAACGAACTGGCACGCAAGGGAGAGCGTGCCGCGACGAAGAACCCGGTGCGCATCGGCCTCGCCAACGAGACCGGCTATCCGCACCTGGGGGTGGTCGATTTCATCGACAACCGCATCGACTCCAATACCGGCACGATCCACGCGCGCGCCGTGCTTGCCAATCCCGACCATGTGTTGAGTCCGGGCCTGTTCGCGCGTGTGCAGCTCGAGGGCAGTGCCGAATTCAAGGCCATGCTGGTCGACGACAAGGCGATCCTCACCGATCAGGACCGCCGCTACGTCTACGTGCTCGGACCCGACAACAAGGCGTTGCGCAAGGACATCGTCACCGGTCGTCTTGCCGATGGACTGCGCATCGTCACGTCGGGTCTTGCGCCGGAAGACGCGGTGATCGTCGAAGGCATGCAGAAGGTGTTCTTCCCAGGCATGCCGGTGCAGCCGAAGACCGTCGCGATGCAGTCGCCCGCCGGATCCGCGCCGGTGGCGATGAAGTAACCGCGACCACGGGGAGCTTCGCAAGCCAGATTTGAATGACCTCCGCGTTCGCGGCGGCAATGCATCGCTGCGGCCTGTCGGGCCGCACAAGGATATTGCAATGAACATTTCGAGATTCTTCATCGACCGGCCGATCTTCGCGGCGGTCCTTTCCATCGTGATCTTCGCCGCCGGCCTGATCGCCATTCCGCTGCTGCCAATCAGCGAATACCCGGAAGTGGTGCCGCCAACCGTACAGGTGCGCGCGGTCTACCCGGGCGCGAATCCAAAGGTGATCGCGGAAACCGTCGCGACGCCGCTGGAGGAAGCGATCAACGGCGTCGAAAACATGATGTACATGAAGTCGGTCGCTGGCAGCGACGGCGTGGTCGTCACGACGGTGACGTTCCGGCCGGGCACCGACGTCGATCAGGCCCAGGTGCAGGTGCAGAACCGCGTGAGCCAGGCGCAGGCGCGCCTGCCCGAGGATGTGCGTCGCCAGGGCGTCACGACGCAGAAGCAGTCGCCAACCCTGACGATGGTCGTCCACCTGCTCTCGCCCGGCGGCAAATTCGATTCGCTGTACCTGCGCAATTACGCGACGCTGAAGATCAAGGACGAACTCGCGCGCCTGCCCGGTGTCGGCCAAGCCGCGCTGTTCGGTTCGGGCGACTATGCGATGCGCCTGTGGCTGGACCCGGACAAGATCGCGGCGCGCGGCATGACGGCCGGCGATGTGGTTGCCGCCGTGCGCGAGCAGAACGTGCAGGTGTCCGCCGGCCAGCTGGGCGCGGAGCCGACGCCGAACAAGAGCGACTTCCTGATTTCGATCAACGCGCAAGGGCGCCTGAAAACGGAGGAGGAATTCCGCGACATCGTGATCAAGAGCGGAGCGTCCGGTGAAGTGGTGCGACTCTCCGACGTCGCGCGTGTCGAGCTCGGCGCCAGCGACTACACCTTGCGCGCGTTGCTCGACAACCAGGCCGCGGTCGCGATCCCGATTTTCCAGTCGCCCGGTGCGAACGCGATTGCGTTGTCGGACGCGGTGCGCGCGAAGATGGCCGAGCTTTCGACCCGCTTTCCCGAGGGCATGACGTATTCGGTCGTGTATGACCCCACCGTGTTCGTGCGCGACTCGATCAAGGCGGTCGTGACGACGCTTCTCGAAGCGGTGTTGCTGGTGGTCCTTGTGGTGATCCTGTTCCTGCAGACCTGGCGCGCGTCGATCATTCCACTGATCGCGGTGCCGGTATCGATCGTCGGCACGTTCGCCGCATTGTTCCTGCTCGGATTCTCGATCAACACGCTGACCCTGTTCGGGTTGGTGCTGGCGATCGGCATCGTCGTCGACGATGCGATCGTCGTCGTCGAAAACGTCGAGCGCAACATCGAGGAAGGCAAGACACCGCTCGAAGCCGCCCATCAGGCGATGCGCGAAGTGTCCGGTCCGATCATCGCGATTGCGCTCGTGCTGTGCGCGGTGTTCGTGCCGATGGCGTTCCTGTCCGGCGTGACCGGTCAGTTCTACAAGCAGTTTGCGGTGACGATCGCGATCTCGACGGTGATTTCGGCGATCAATTCGCTGACGCTGTCGCCCGCACTCGCGGCACTGCTTCTGAAGGAAAACGGTGCCCGCAAGGATGCGCTGTCGCGCGCGATCGACCGGCTGTTCGGCTGGGTGTTCCGTCCGTTCAACCGCTTTTTCGCGAAGTCGTCGACCTCCTACCAGCATGGCGTGTCGCGTTCGCTGCGCCGTCGCGGCGTCGTGTTTGGCGTGTATCTGCTGTTGCTGGTCGGTGCCGGCCTGATGTTCAGGACGGTGCCGGGTGGATTCATTCCGACGCAGGACAAGCTGTATCTGATCGGCGGCGTCAAGCTGCCGGAAGGCGCGTCGCTGGAACGCACCGACGCGATGATCCGCAAGATGAGCGACATCGCGCTCGGCGTCGAAGGCGTCGAGCACGCGGTGGAATTTCCGGGGCTCAATGCACTGCAGTTCACCAACACGCCCAATACCGGCACGGTCTTCTTCGGCCTGAAACCGTTTGCCCAGCGTCATCACACGGCGGAGCAGATCAACGCCGAGATCAATCAGAAGATCGCCGGTCTCAGCGAGGGATTCGCATTCTCGATCATGCCGCCGCCCATTCTCGGCCTCGGTCAGGGCTCGGGCTATTCGCTGTTCCTGCAGGATCGTGCGGGCCTCGGTTACGGTGCACTGCAGACCGCGATCAGCACGATGCAGGGCGCGATCGCGCAGACGCCCGGCATGCATTTTCCGATCAGCACCTACCAGGCGAACGTGCCCCAGCTCGACGCCGAGGTCGATCGCGTCAAGGCAAAGGCGCAGGGTGTCCCGCTGACCGACCTGTTCGACACGTTGCAGACGTATCTGGGTTCCGCGTACGTCAACGACTTCAACCGCTTCGGTCGCACGTATCAGGTGATCGCGCAGGCAGACGGACCGTTCCGCGACAGCGTCGAGGACATCGCGAAGCTGCGCACGCGCAATGCGAAGGGTGACATGGTGCCGATCGGCAGCATGGTGAAGATCAGCCAGACCTACGGCCCCGATCCGGTCATGCGCTACAACGGGTATCCCGCGGCAGACCTGATCGGCGACGCGGACCCGAGTCTGCTGTCGTCGACGCAGCAGATGCAGACGCTGCTGCAGATGGCGCCGAAGATCCTGCCAAACGGCATGACGCTGGAGTGGACCGATCTGAGCTTCCAGCAGGCGACCCAGGGCAACGCTGCGCTGATCGTGTTCCCGCTGTCGCTGATGCTCGCGTTCCTCGTGCTCGCAGCACTGTACGAAAGCTGGACGTTGCCGCTCGCGGTGATTCTGATCGTGCCGATGACACTGTTGTCCGCATTGCTCGGCGTGTGGCTCACCGGCGGCGACAACAACGTGTTCGTGCAGGTCGGCCTCGTCGTGCTGATGGGTCTTGCGTGCAAGAACGCGATCCTGATCGTCGAGTTCGCGCGCGAGCTGGAGATGCAGGGCATGGGCATCGTCGAGGCCGCACTCGAATCGTGTCGTCTGCGTCTGCGACCGATCGTGATGACATCGATTGCGTTCATCGCCGGCACCGTGCCGCTGGTGCTCGCGCACGGCGCCGGCGCGGAAGTGCGTGGTGCGACCGGCATCACGGTGTTCGCCGGCATGCTCGGCGTCACCCTGTTCGGCCTGTTCCTCACCCCCGTGTTCTACGTCGCGCTGCGCAAGCTGGTCGCGCGCAACGACGTGCCTGCTGTCAACCAGCCCGATCCGGGCAACGGTCGCGGCGGAAATCTGGAGATCGTTCATGCATAAGCTCAAACTTCCGGCCCTCGTCGCGCTCAGCGCGGCGATCGCAGCCTGCACCGTCGGTCCGGACTATGTTCGTCCGGTCAGCCCCACGCCCACGAAGTTCGCGCGCTCGGAAACATCTGTGAATGGCGTCGCGGCGGATGCCTTGCCGATCCGATCGGACGCCGAGTTCTGGCGTGGCTTCGACGATCCGCAACTGACACGTCTGGTGGATGAATCGCTCCGCGCAAATCATGACCTGCGCATCGCGCTCGCCACCTACGATCGGGCGAATGCGCTGCTGCGCGGTGCGAAGTTCGACCAGTGGCCAGTGATCACCGCGAGCGCCGACGCCAGCGACGGGCGAGCGAGTGCGGACCAGTTGCCGGGCGTGGGTCGCGAAGCTCGCGATGCGAAGACTTACAGCGCGGGCATCAACGCGACGTGGGAGCTCGACTTCTTCGGCCGCATCCGCCGCGGCGTCGAAGCGCAAAGCGCGGATACGCAGGCGAGCGCGGCGGATCTGGCCGCCGCGCAGGTTGCAATCGTCGGCGACGTCGCGCGCACGTATGTCGAACTGCGCGGATTGCAGGAGCGGCTGCGTGTCGCGCAGGGCAATGCGGACAACCAGCGCGAGACGCTGAATCTGGTCGACGCGCGCTTCGACGCGGGACGCGATACCGATTTCGATACGTCGCGTGCGCGCGCCCAACTGGAAACGACGCTCGCGCGCATTCCGGCGCTCGAGGCGCAGGTGGGGTTCGCCATGCATCGCCTCGGCGTGCTGGTCGGACAAACGCCCGATGCGCTGATCGCAGAATTGACTCCGCAGAAATCGCTGCCGGCGTTGCCGGCACGACTTGATCCCGGCACGCCGGGCGAGTTGCTTCGCAATCGTCCCGACGTCGCTGCCGCCGAACTGCGGCTGCACGCGTCGACGGCGCGCATCGGCGTCGCCACCGCCGATCTCTTCCCGCGCTTCACGCTCGGCGGTCTGCTCGGAACACAGGCGATCAGTGCCGGCAACCTGTTCGAACGCGACAGCGAGACGCGCCTGGTTGCGCTCGGGGTCGACTGGTCGTTTCTCGACATCGGTCACGTCCGTGCGCGCATTGCTGCCAGCGATGCGGATGCCGGCGCCCAGCTCGCGCGTTACGAGCAGACCGTTCTTCTCGCGCTGGAGGACACCGAAAATGCGCTCGTGCGTTACTCCAAAGCGCGGTCGGAAGACGAACATCTCGAGCGCGCCGCGACCGACAGCGCGGTCGCGGCACGCCTGGCCCGCGTCCGCTACGAAGCCGGTGCCGCGGGTCTATTCGAAGTGCTCGATGCCGAACGCAATCAGCTCGAAGCGCAGGACGCGTTCGCAGATGCGCGGACACGCGCAGTGACGGGTGCTGTGGGGCTGTACAAGGCGATGGCCGGCGGGTGGCCGGCGCACGTACCGCGCAAGGTCGACGTGGCAAACGCCGCGTCACCGACGACGGGTGTCGGTCCCGGTTGATCACAGTTCACGGCGCACGCGTCAACGCGTGCGCGACTGTGCCGCCATGTGGATGGCGAGACCCGCGAGCACGCTGCCCATCAGCCAGCGCTGCAGCGTGATCCAGGTCGGTCGCGTGGACAGGAAGCCGGCGATCGACCCGGCGATCAGGATGATCGTTCCGTTGACGCTCATGCTGATGACGATCTGGATCGCGCACAGCAGCAGTGACTGTGCAAGCACGTGACCCGCTGCCGTATCGATGAACTGTGGCAACAGAGACAGGTAAAGCAGGGCCGCCTTCGGATTGAGCAGGTTGGTCATCAGGCCCATCGTGATCAGCCTGCGCGGCGAATCGTTCGGCAGCGTGCGCACCGCGAACGGTGAAGTGCCATCCGGCTTCAGCGCCTGCCATGCGAGATACGCGAGGTACAGCGCTCCGCAAAACCGTAGCACGTCGTAGGCGACGGGCACGGTGAGGAGAAGCGCGGTGACTCCGAACGCCGCGCACAGCGAATAGATCACGAAGCCGATCGCCGTGCCGGCGAGGGATGTCAGCCCCGCGACAGGCCCCTGGCTGATCGATCGTGATGCGAGATAGATCATGTTCGGACCCGGCGTCATCGCCATGCCGAGGCACAGCAGCGCAAAGGCGAGAGTCGCGTGCGGGATCGGCATGGATCGAATCCTTCGGTCATCGGGTGTCCGATTCTGAGCGGCGAAGGGCGACGCGGGTAGAGCCAATCATGGCCTGCGGCGTGCTTTGTCGACGTGACACGCCCACCGGCTGGTGGCGCTGGATATCGCATCGCGGAGACCTGAGGGACAATCCCGTTGTCCGTGACCGCCTGCGTCACACGCCGCGAATCCCTTGACGATGATTGCCATCACCCGCGAAGTCAGTACGAGCCTCGCGCATTGCGAGTTGTCGTTCCTTCAGCGCAGTCCGATCGATGTAACCCTTGCCCGTGCGCAGCATCGCGCCTACCAGCAGGCGCTCGAACAACTGGGTTGTACGCTGGTTGCGCTGCCGACGCTGGCGGAGATGCCCGACGCGGTGTTCGTCGAGGACGTCGCCATCGTGACCGATGAAGTCGCCGTGATGGCGCGAACCGGTGCGGTGTCACGCCGCGGCGAAGGCGCCAGTGCGGCTGCCGCATTGCGCGCGTATCGCCCGGTGCGAACGATCGAAGCACCGGGAACGATCGACGGTGGTGACGTGCTGCGCATCGGTCGGCGGATTTTCATCGGCGATTCGGCGCGCACCAATGCCGATGGAACCGCGCAGTTGACGGCGATTCTTGCTCCGTTCGGCTACACCGTCGAACGCGTCCCGATCCGCGAATGCCTCCACTTGAAGTCCGCGGTGACAGCGCTCGACGATACGCGCGTGCTACTGCAGCCGGCATGGGTCGACGCAAGCGCATTTTCAGACTTCGGCATCGTTGAAACCGACCCGTCGGAAGAGCATGCGGCGAACGTGCTGCGGGTTGGAACCCACGTGATGTCGCCGGCGTCCTTTCCGCGGACGCACGCACGACTCCGCGCTGCGGGCGTCAGTGTCGTTCCGGTCGACGTGTCGGAAATCCAGCGTGCGGAAGGAGCCGTCACCTGTTGCAGCATCCTGCTGCGCGAGACCGCGTAGGCCGGACGACCGGAGGTCGGCCGGCGCTTCTGCAACGGGCCTGCACAATATCTGCCGGCCGACCTTCCGTCGTCCGGCCTACGCAAGCACGTTCGCGCGCTCAGCGACTCGCGGCGAAGGTATCGCGCAACGTCACCGTGCGGTTGAACACGGGCGTGCCCGCCGCATGGTCGTGGCGGTCGGCGACAAAGTAGCCCAGTCGCTCGAACTGCACGTTGTCTTCCGGTTTCGCGTCAGCCAGTGAGGGTTCGAGCCACGCATCGACCACGCGTCTGGAATCCGCGTTGAGGTGTTCGGCGTAGGTCTTGCCATCGCTGCTGTCGTCCGGATCGGCAACGGTGAACAGCCGATCGTAGATGCGCACCTGCGCCGCGATGGCATGCATCGCGCTGACCCAGTGGATCGTGCCCTTGATCTTGCGGTCCGCGCCGGGAAGACCAGCGCGCGTGTCGAGATCGAGCGTGCAATGCACTTGCGTGACCGAGCCGTCGATGTGCTTGACGAAATCGGTGCAGCGCACGATGCCGATACCGCGCAGGCGCACTTCGCCACCCGGCACGAGTCGATGGAATCCTTTCGGCGGCACCTCAAGAAAATCATCGCGCTCGATCCACAGCTCGCGCGAGAAGGGCACGCTGCGGGTTCCGAGATCCGGATTCTTCGGGTGGTTTGGAAAGTCGATCGTTTCCTCGTGCGTCGCATCGAGATTGGTGATCACCAGCTTCAATGGATCGAGCACGGCCATTCTGCGCGGCGCACGCGCATCAAGCTCTTCGCGCACGCATCCTTCGAGCACGCCGTATTCGATCACCGAATTCTGCTTGGTCACGCCTGCGCGTTCCCAGAACACGCGGATGGCCGACGCGGGATAGCCTCGTCGGCGCGCGCCGACCAGCGTGGGCATGCGCGGATCGTCCCATCCCTCGACGAGACCATCGGTCACGAGAGCCATCAGTTTGCGCTTGCTCATCACGGTGAAATCGAGATTGCCGCGCGCGAACTCGATCTGTTGCGGCCGACCGGGACGACCGGCGAGGCCGGCGTGACGCATCGGCTCGACGAGTTCTGCCATGGCCGGCATGTCGAGCTGATCCAGGAACCAGTCGTACAGGGGCCGATGGTCCTCGAATTCGAGTGTGCACAGTGAATGCGTGATGCCTTCCGCCGCGTCCGACAGGCTGTGCGCGAAGTCGTACATCGGGTAGATCGGCCACGCATCGCCGGTGTTCTGGTGCGTGACCTTGCGCACCCGGTAGAGCGTCGGATCGCGCAGGTTGATGTTGCCCGAACTCATGTCGATCTTGGCGCGCAACGTGCGCGAGCCGTCGGCGAATTCTCCCGCACGCATGCGCCGGAACAGGTCGAGGTTTTCGTCGATCGTGCGATCGCGGTACGGCGAGTTGCGCCCTGCCTGCGTCAGCGTGCCGCGGTATTCGCGCACTTCCTCCGCGGTCAGGTCGCAGACGAACGCGGAGCCGAGCGCGATGAGCTTCTCGGCGCACAGATAAAGGATCTGGAAATAGTCTGAGGCGTGATGCAGCTGCGACCAGCGGAAGCCGAGCCATACGAGGTCCGCCTGGATCGCGTCGACGTACTCCACGTCTTCCCGCGACGGGTTCGTGTCGTCGTAGCGCAGGTTGCAGGTGCCCGAGAATTCCGCCGCGAGGCCGAAGTTGAGGCAGATCGATTTGGCGTGTCCCAGATGCAGGTAGCCGTTCGGCTCCGGCGGAAATCGCGTCGCCACACGCCCGCCGTGCTTGCCGGCGGCGATATCGGAAAGGACGATCTGGCGGATGAAGTGGTTGGCGGGAGCGGGAGTCGAAGGGGCAGCGTCGGTCATGCATCATCGCCGCGCGTTGGCGGCGTCCGGTCACAAAGAATCCCGAGTGTAGCGGCAGGTCGGCGCAAAGCGTACCGAGCGGCGCTGCATGCGAGCGAACTGAAAACGGGGAGAACCGGTCCGATTGTCCGGCAATGCAGGCACTCCGGCCGGCCTTGACGCTGGCGCACCCGGGTTGAACGCGCGGGACATCCGCGTGGAGCTCGACAGCACGCCGCTCTCGCGGGGATCGGTCAGGCGGCGTGAATGTTGCGCTCGCCGTGCAACGTTCGCAGGCGCAGGCGAATCGGCCCACGCACCGCGCGAATGTCGACCACGGCGTCGTGCTGGGTCACGTCGATCACGCCGCTCTCCGCGAGCGTTGCCGCGACAGTTCGTACGGGGCGCATCAGATCCTGCCAGCGGCAGTTGG
This sequence comes from Dokdonella sp., assembly GCF_039926425.1. Taxonomy (GTDB): domain Bacteria; phylum Pseudomonadota; class Gammaproteobacteria; order Xanthomonadales; family Rhodanobacteraceae; genus Dokdonella_A. The sequence continues at coordinate 10,539 of NZ_JBDSWZ010000135.1, read as the reverse complement.
TGCGCAACCCGACCAGCCGGGCCACTTCGCTCGGGCACACGCTTCGTCCAGGACCTCGCTGAACCAGCAGTTCTATCGCGCAGTCACGGATGCGCTCGGCCAGTGAATCGTTGGCAAAAATAGTCGTCATCGATGTCCGAAAGCGATACGGTGCTGCGATCCGCGGCAGCCGGGGCCAGCCAGCGTGCGAAGATACCGCACCCGGGCCCGATGATGTCGCAGGGTGCGGTGGGTGGGAAGGGGCAGCGGGCCAACGCATGCCCTCGATACAGTTGATTGCATTGTCCGCAATTCGTCGTCCTGCGCTTTTCCAGAGGTTGAACGCGTGCGTATCGTCTATCGGGCGGAAAACATCATCGATGCCAACCTGGTCAAGAATGCGCTCGCGTTCGAGGGCATCGACGCCTACGTCAGCGGCGAATATCTGACCGGCGCGGTCGGTGAGTTGCCGGTGTGGAATCTTGTCTCGGTGATGGTCGCCGAGCGCGACATCGAGCGCGCAGCGCCGGTCATTGAAGCGGTCGACGCCGGGTTGCGCGAAAGTCGACCGGCGAGGGATGACGATCCTCTCGGGGATGCGTTGCCGGCATTTTGACGTTGTCCGCGCTCCCTCGCTGATCCGGCCGTCAACTGGCGGCGTTGATCGGCATGGAGACTGGCGAATGAACGATCGCGGTCGGCAACGACGCGTTCACTGGTTGGTTGAGAGCCGAACGTGACAAGCATCCGAACGATTGCCGCCACCCGCTACGTCACGCCGCTGCGCGAAGGCGGCTCGCTGCCCGCGATCGTCGAAGCCGACGACGAAGGCCTGTATGTGCTCAAGTTCCGCGGGGCGGGGCAGGGCGCGAAGGCGCTGATCGCCGAACTCGTCGCGGGCGAGATCGCGCGTGCCCTTGGCCTGCCGGTGCCGGAGATCGTGTTCGTCGAACTCGATCCCGAGTTGGCGCGAACCGAACCGGACCCGGAAATCCAGCACCTGATCCGTGCAAGTGCGGGACTCAACCTCGCCCTCGATTACCTGCCGGGATCGGTCACGTTCGACCCGGTGGTCGAACGACCGGAGTCGGAGCTCGCCTCGGCAATCGTCTGGTTCGATGCATTCGTCAGCAACGTCGACCGTACACCGCGCAATACCAACCTTCTGATGTGGCACCGGAAACTATGGCTGATCGACCATGGCGCTGCGCTGTATTTCCATCACGGCTGGGACAATGCACTCGGGCGCGCGACCGATCCGTTCGCGCGCATCCGCGACCACGTGCTGCTGCCGCTCGCGAACTCGGTCGCGGAGGTCGATGAGCGTCTGTCCGGAAAGCTGCCCGCCGACATGATTGCGCAAATCGTCGCGCTGATTCCGGATGTATGGCTCGGTGGCGATGCACCGTTTGCGAGTCCGGACGCGCATCGTGACGCGTATGCCCAGTATCTGTGCCGGCGCCTCGAAGCGCCGCGTGCATTTGTCACCGAGGTGCTCCGTGCACGCGTATGACTACGCGCTGATTCGTGTCGTGCCGCGGGTCGAACGCGGCGAGTTCGTCAACGTCGGCGTGGTGCTGTCGTGCCAGGGCAGACGCTTCCTCGAGGCGCGGATCGAGCTCGACGAGACGCGGCTCAAGGCCATGGATCCGAGCGTCGACCTCGACACGGTGCGCGTCCACCTCGCTGCGTTCGCGGCGATCTGTGCCGGTGGGGCGGACGCGGGACCGATCGGGAAGCTCAGCGCGCGCGAGCGGTTCCACTGGCTGGTCGCCCCGCGCAGCACGATGATCCAGACGTCGCCGGTTCACGGGGGCCGCTGTGTGGATCACCCGGCGATGCTGGAGCGCTTGCTCGACACGATGGTGCGCACGCCCGCCGGGTCATCGAAAAACGCGTAGGCACCCGGCCTGCTGGTTCTCCGGCGCGCCATTTGCCGCCATGGCCTCAGGTGCCGCTCTCACGCACGGGGCGTTTGGCCAGCTTGCGCTGCAGGGTGCGCCGATGCAGGCCGAGTCGACGAGCCGCTTCGGAAATGTTGCCGTCGCATTCGTTGAGGACACGCTGGATGTGTTCCCATTCGAGACGTTTGAGCGCCGGGGTGTGCAGGGTCGGCGACGAGTCGGCATCGTCGCTGTCGCCGTCGCTGCCGAGCAGCGCCTGCGCGACCTGGTCGGCATCGACCGGTTTGGCGAGATAGTCGTGTGCGCCGCGCTTGATCGCCTCGACCGCCGTGGCGATGGACGCGTAGCCGGTGAGCAGCAGGATGTGCAGGTCCGGACTGACGGCCAGCAATTGCGGGATCAGTGCAAGGCCGCTTTCGCTGCCGAGCTTGAGGTCGAGCACCGCCGATTCCGGCGCATGCTCGCGCACCAGCGCAAGTGCGCGTGCGCCGTCATTGGCGACATCGACGGTGAAACCGCGCGCGCTCAGCGCGCGTGCGAGCACCGCGCTGAACACGGCGTCGTCGTCGATCAGGAGGACACGATGGGGAATGGGGTCGGTCATGGGCCCCGATTGTGGGCTGCGAGCAGCGGAACGCGCAATCGCTGCATCCAGCCGCCACCGGCCATCGGCTGTGCATTGAGTTCCCCGCCAAGGCGTTCAGCCGTTGCATGGGCAAGCGCAAGGCCGAGGCCGAGGCCGTCACCCTTGCTGGTCTGGAACGCAACTCCGGTGCCGGGTCCGATGCCGTCGCCGTGGTCGCGAACGCCGAATTCCACCCCATCGCCATCGACGCTGACGCGCAAGCCCACGGCGCTGCTGCCGGCGGCGAGCGAGGCGTCTGCAGCGTTGCTGAGCAGGTTGATCAGTGCGTGGCGAAGGTCGGGTTGCGCTTCGAGCATCCGTTCGATCGCATCCGCGTCAATGATGATGTCCGGTTCGATCTCGGGCCGCAGAAGTCGAAACTGGTTCTCGCATTCACCGACGAAACTTCCCAGTGCGATGCGCTGAGGTTCGCCTGCGAGGTGGCGGCTGCCAACGGCGACCAGCTCGCGCAGGATGTCGCGGCAACGGTCAGCCTGGCTTGCGAGAAGCGCAAGATCCGCAGCGAGAAGCGGGTTGGCACTCTGTTCGCGCTGCAATTCGCCAAGCAGCGTCCGGATCGTCGACAGTGGAGTGTTGAGTTCGTGCGCCGTACCGGCAGCCTGTGTCGCAATCGCGAGAATACCCTCGTCGCGCAGCGCGCGCTCGCGTTCGCGCTGCACCTGCGCTTCGCGTTGGCGCAGCGCCCGCGCCAGACGCGCGATGAAGAAGGCGAGGAAGACTGCGGTGACCACGAAGTTGATCGCCATGCCGACCACGTGGAGGTTGAAATCGCGGCTGCCGTCAGGCCCCATCGGCGGCAGCGGAACATTCCACGGCACCAGCAGCAGATAGCCGTCGGCCGCGAGGATCGCAACGCCGATGACATAGCGCGGTGGCAACGCAGCGGCGGCGAGGGCGATCGGCATCACCAGCAGCGAAACGAACGGATTGGTCGCGCCCCCGGTCCAGTAAAGCAGCCAGCTCAGCACGGCGATGTCGACCGCGACGTGTCCAAACGCCTCGGTGAGTCCGACCGGCCACGGCTGGCGCAGGCGCCAGAACGCGAATGCGGCGAACAGCGCGAGCACGCCGATCCCGAATGCAAGCGGCACCACCGGGATCGGGATCTGCAACACGAGCACGACAAAGACGACGGTGAGCGCTTGTCCGGACACCGCGCACAGGCGGAGCCAGGCCAAGGTCTCGGCAAGTTCGCGCGCGCGCGCGAAAAATCCATGGCGAAGGGCATTGCTCGGGTTCATCGTGCCGATTGTGACACCGTCGACGGTCGGTCCGATCGAATGCGCGTGAGCTCCCGCATGAAACGTTGCACGACACGCGGCCGTTTCCCGGAATGGGTCCGGGTGACGATGCGCCTCAGCTGCGGCTGACCGTCTCGGTTCGCATCGCGCGATCGAGCGGCAGGCGGATCGTGACGTCGAGGCCTCCCGCTGCATGATTGCTCGCGACGATGCTGCCGCCATGACGCTCGATCGCGCGGCGCGCGATCGCCAGACCGAGACCGGTGCCACCGCTGGTGCGCGTGCGCGCATTGTCGGTGCGGTAGAACGGTTCGAAGATGTGCGCAAGTTCGGCATCCGGAACGCCAGGGCCGTGATCGCGCACCGCGATGCGTGCTTCGTCGCCGTCGCGGGTCAGGCGCACGCCGACGGTGCTGCCATCGCTGGTATACGCCAGCGCATTGCGAACCACATTTTCGAATGCGCTGTGCAGGTCCTCCTGCGAGCCGGTCAGGGCGACACGCTCGCATTCGGCCAGCATCACCTTGCGGCCGCGCAGCGCGCCCTCGTAGTCGGCGTTGGTGATTACATCCTCGAGCAGCGAGTCCAGTGCAATGTGATCGTTTGCCGCACCGGTTGCGGTTTCGAGCCGCGACAGCTGCAGCGTCTGCGACAGCATCGCTTCCAGCCGGTCCGATTCGCATTCGATCCGGTCGAGAGACGCATTGATCTGTCGCGTGTCACCGCCGCGCGCAAGTTCAAGCGCGACACGCTGGCGGGCGAGCGGCGAACGCAGTTCGTGGGACACGTCACGCACCAGCCTTCGATGGCTGTCGACCAGCGCCTTGATCCGTTCGGCCATCGAATCGAATTCGGCGGCAAGCGCGACGATCTCCGCGCTGCGACCGAAGCGCAGCGCGCCGACGCGCGCGTCGAGGTCGCCTTCTGCAAACCTGCGCGTGCTCGCACGGATGCGCTGCAGCGGCGCGGTGACATACCACGCGAGCAGCAACGCGAACAAAGCGCTCACCATCATCGCGATGCCGATGTTCGACCAGAACCAGCCGGGCCGCCGCGACAGCAACCGCGATGCGAAATTGCCTTCGAGTACGGCGACTTCCGCGTATCGGTGGCCGTCGCGGGTGATCACCGGACGAGCGCGAAGGCGCTCGCTTCCGAGCGTCGTCGGCACCGAGTCGTACTGCGGCAACTGCGAGGCGAACACCGACGCCATGGCGGAGCGCACCGAATCGGGCGGTGTCCGGCGGAGCATTTCGGTGCCATCGTCCGAGAACACGTACACGGTGATCGGCCCGAAGTCCGCCGCGGTACGCAGCCATTGTCGCGCCGCCTCTTCGCCATCGTGGCGCAAGCCGCGTGCGGTACGCGCCAGGAGATCGTCCATTGCAGCCTGCAGGCGCGTGACGTCGAGGCCGGGAATTTTTTCCGTTTCGAAGTTGCTGGTGGCAATCCACGCGAACGCGAAGAGCACGAACACCGTGGCGATCCAGAAAGCCGCGAAGAGTCTCCAGAACAGTCGCCGCATCACGCGCATGCGGCGCGCGGAATCACGACTCCGCCTCCGCGAGCTGGCGCAGCAGGTAACCGCTCCGATGGATCGTAGTGATCGGCGAACTGCCGTCGGCGGCATCGCCGATCTTTCGACGCAGATTCGACACGTGCACGTCGATCGACCGGTCGAACGGACCCAGTGCGCGGCCGAGCACGGTTTGCGAAATGCGTTCCTTGCTCACCACGCGACCGGCCTCGCGCAGGAGCAGCACGAGCAGGTCGAACTCCGTTGCGGTCAGGGTGATCGGGCGGTTGTCGACGCTGACGCTGCGTGATGCTGCGCGCAGCCAGATGGGTCCGTTGCGCAAGTCGGTGAGGGTTTCGGCGCCTTCGCCATGGGCGCGACGCAGCACTGCGCGCAATCGCGCGGCCAGTTCGCGCGGATTGCAGGGTTTGGGAATGTAGTCGTCGGCACCGAGTTCAAGCCCGAGGATGCGATCGATGTCCTCGCCAAGCGCGGTCAGCATCAACACCGGAATCGCGGATTCGCGCCGCAGTTCACGCAACGCGTCGAGGCCGGAGCGGCCCGGCATCATCACGTCGAGAACGAGCGCATCGAACATTTCCGAGCGTATCGCCGCCAGTGCGGTGTCCGCGGTATGGGCGAGAACGACGTCGAAGCCTTCGCGCGACAGAAAATCGCGCAGCAGCTGCGCCAGCTCTTCATCGTCGTCGGCAAGCAGAATGCGATTGTGGCTCATGAGGCAAGCATAACGCCGGCGACTGACGCGCATCCCGTCGCCAGGCGTCCGCGCAGCCGCCTTTGCACGGTTTTACGCAGGCGGCCCACTGGCCACCGGCGCGTCGAAGGCTCGGCGACGCGTTCGCGGATGCAGCGGTTGCGTGCGCGACCGGCCGGCAAAACCGCGTCCGATGATTGGCCGGATCTATTCTTCGGACGCGACCGTGCGCAGGCCGCCGACGGCGCCGGATGACTCGACGGCATCCTTCGCGCTGTGCGCGGTCGACAGTTTCTTCATCAACGGCAGCAACGCGATCGCGAGCAGGGTGCCGCCAATCGCCAGGAAGCCGAGTTTGTTGAACAGGCTGGTGTAGATCGACAGACTCAGCAGCGGGTCGGTCAGATCCTTCGGAATGCTGGCGTAGTTCGCCACCACGCTGCCGAGATACTGCGAAATGCCGGTCGCGACGAAAAACGCGCCCATCATGAAGCCGCCCATGCGAGCGGGGACGTAGCGGGCCATCATCGCGAGGCCGAGACCGCTCACCAGCAGTTCGCCAAGGGAATAAAAGCCGTAGCCCCAGACCATGAACCATGACGACACCTTGCCGTCGACGGCCGTGCCACCGCTGAGCCCGAAGATGAAGAAGCCGATCGCGACCACCGCGAACCCGATGGCGTACTTGGCCGCAATGGGCAGGTCGCGGTTGGTCTTTCCAAGGTGCGTGTAGGTCCACGCCAGCGGCGCACTCAGCAGCATGATCCAGATCGCGTTGAGGGCCTGGTACTGGCCAGGCTGCCACGAAAAGAGATGCACGCCGAACAGGGTCTGGTTCCAGTCGACGTTGCGCAGTGCGAACAGGGTCAGCGAGGTCTGCATCTGGTTGTAGAAAATGAAGAACAGCATGATCTGGGCGATGAGGATCAACGCCGCGATGAGTCCCGAGCGTTCGCCTGCCGCACTCTTGACGATCAGCCACGCGAAGATCGCAAGAATCACCAGCCCGGCGATCCACACGCACAGTCGGGCGATCTCGTTGTGCTGCAGGATGAAGGCGACCAGGAACAGGGAAGCGACGCCGGCCCCGAGGATCGCGCCGAGTGCACCCCAGCGCACCGGCTTCTCGTCCGGTGCCGAGCCGATGCCGTCCAGCGTGCGCAGCATCAGGAAGTAGTTGACCAGTCCGAGCACGAGACCCGCACCGCATACGCCGAATGCTGCGTGCCAGCCGTAGTGTTCCTTGATGACCGGTGTGGCGAGAATGGACACGGTGGATCCGACGTTGACGGCCATGTAGTACAGCGTGAAGGCGCTGTCGATCTTCGCGTCGTCGCCTTCGTAGATGCGCCGGACCATGTTCGCGGCGTTGGCCTTGAACAGGCCGTTGCCGACCACGATCACGCCCATCGAGCAGTACACCAGGTAAAGGCTGTCGCCGGGAATCGCCAGCATCAGGTAGCCAATCGCGAGGATCGCCGCACCGATCGGAATCGTGCGTCGCGTGCCGAGGATGTTGTCACCGATCCAGCCGCCGATTGCGGGTGCGGCATACACCAGCGCGGTGAATGCCCCCCAGACCAGATTTGCCTCGCTGTCGCCGAAGCCCACCTTTTCGACCATGAACAGCACCAGCAGCGCGGCCATGCCGTAGTAGCCAAAGCGTTCCCACAATTCGATCAGGAAGATCGTCGAGAACGAACGGGTCTGGCTGGATCGCGCGGGCAGTGCATTCATGGGCGTTTCCGGTGGAAAGTGGGAAGCCGAGCGGGTCGAGCGTAGCGCAAGCCATCGGGCAGCGGGAGGGCTGCTGCGTTCGCGAAGACCTTGGGTCCGTGCATCGATTCCGTTTGAAACTCAGCGCCGAACCGGCTCGGGCGATGGCAACCAGTGTCGCATCAGCGACGCGGCGAGCAGTGCGTACAGCGCGACGAACAGCGCCGACGACGACACGTCGGAAAGAAAGTGCTTGGCGAGATCCATGCGCGCGATGACCACGAACAGCGGGATGGCGAGCAGCAGCGCGCGTAACCAGCGGATCGGGCACGCCGCGGCAAGAGGCACCAGCAAGCCGCAATAGAACGCCGCGTGACCCGAAGGGAATGAACTGCCGCCGGCGTACCACACGTGCGACCAGTCCCCGCTGGCCAGCACTTCGTGCGGACGCAGACGTCCGAAATGATTCTTGCCGACGATCATCGTGCAGAGCGACGCAAACTGGACGAGCGACGCGGTGATCAGCGCGCGTGGCCAGCGCGATTCGCGCCGCCATACGAAACCGATGCAGCCGATGGCGAGCGCGAGCGAGCCTGCAAGCCAGATCCACAGGCCGATGCCGAAAACCGTGTCGAACGCGACAAGTCCGTGCACAAACACACGCGACTGTTCGATGCCGCTGGAGCGAATCCACCCGGCAAGCCATCGATCAACGCCGCCCAGGCCAACAAGCATCAGCGTCGCACTGACCGCAGCAACCCACAGCAGCACGCGTCGATTCATGGAAGGTCCTTCGGCGGCGCCGTGGCAGACGCCGACCGGCTTTGTGGCATCATAGCTGCGTCCATTTTCGTCCTGCATGTTCATGCCCATTCTCGTGCTGTTGCAGCAAATCCGCTTCCATTGTTCCGACGTGCGCGATTCCTCGGCGCGCTCCTGACCCCAACCGAGAGCGAGGCGAGCCGCCCCGATGCCCAGCACCGAAGCGCGTGGTCCGCGCCAGATATGGCGCGCCTTCAACTGGTCGATGATGGGCCTCCGCGCGGCCTGGCGGCACGAGGCGTCGTTTCGCCTTGAAGCGTATCTGGTGCTGGTTTTGTTTCCTCTGGGGCTGTGGACCGGTCGCGGACCGGTCGAAAAGGCGTTGCTCTGCGGCAGCCTGATTCTGGTGCTTTCGATGGAGCTGGCGAATTCCGCCGTCGAAGCGATCGTCGACAAGGTCAGTCCGGAATTCCACGAGCTCGCTGGGCGTGCCAAGGACATGGGTTCCGCCGCGGTGCTGCTTCTCATGGCCAATGTGGCGTTGTGCTGGGGGCTCGTCCTGTGCTCGCGCTGGCAATGACGCCGGTGTTTCGCAGCCGGATGCGTGCCGCGCACAACGACGCGGATGGCTCGAAATCGCGCGCGGCCGCCGTCGCCTGCGCCTGCGCAACGTCGACGGGAGTGCCCTGCGCTTGGAACTGATCTCCGACCCGCAGACATGGATTGCGCTGCTCACGTTGTCCACGCTGGAGATCGTGCTCGGCGTCGACAACCTCGTTTTCATTTCGATCGCGGTCAGCGAACTGCCACCCGACCGGCGTTCGAGCGCGCGCAAGATCGGCCTGGCATTCGCGTGCATCACGCGGCTTCTGCTGCTGTTCTCGCTGGCGCACCTGGCGCGCATGGACGACCGCACAGCGGGATTGTTCCATTTGTTCGGCCAGGTCATCTCCATCCGCGATCTGGTGCTGATCGGCGGCGGCATCTTTCTTGTCGTCAAGGGCCTGATGGAGATCTACGAGGCCGTCACCCACGATCCGCATGCAAAGGAAGGAGGCCGCGCCTCGAAGTCCTTTGCGTTCGTCATTGGACAGATCGCGCTGATCGACATCGTGTTCTCGCTCGATTCGGTCATCACCGCGGTGGGCATGGTCAACATCCTTCCGGTGATGGTCACAGCCATCATCATTTCGGTGCTGGTGATGATCTTCATCGCCGATCCGATCGGCGATTTCATCGAACGCCATCCGACCATCAAGATGCTGGCGCTTGCGTTCATCATCCTGGTCGGCGCGGCGCTGCTATCCGACGGCCTCGGCGTCCACGTTTCCCGCGGTTATCTGTATTTTGCGATGGCGTTTTCCGCCGCGGTGGAGTCGCTCAACCTTCTGGAAAAGCGCAATCGGCGCCGGCGCCACGAGCAAGCCGGCTCACCCCCACCGTGACAGCCGCTGGCGCTTGCGCGCTGCATCCGTCCACGCCACAGTAGCGAACGTTCCCGGCAGCGTCCGGGCCACATGTACAACGGAGGGGAAGATGCGCGCGATCCGATGGCTGTCCATGCTGATGCTGGTCACTGTGCTCAGCGGATGTGGCTACAACTCGATCCAGTCCAAGGACGAAGGCGTCAAGGCGGCGTGGTCCGAAGTCGTCAACCAGTACCAGCGTCGAGCCGACCTCGTGCCGAACCTGGTCAATACGGTGAAGGGCTACGCGACCCACGAAGAGGAAGTCTTCGTGAAGGTGACCGAAGCACGCGCGCAGGTCGGCAAGATCGTGTTGTCGGCCGACGACCTCGCCGACGAGGCCAAGATCAAGCAGTTCCAAGCAGCGCAAGGCGAATTGTCGAGTGCATTGTCGCGCCTGATGGCGATCTCCGAAAATTATCCGCAGCTCAAGGCAGATGGTCTGTTCCAGAACCTCCAGGCCCAGCTGGAAGGAACCGAAAACCGGGTGACGGTTGCGAGAAACCGCTACATCACCACGATTCAGGACTACAACACGTTCGTGCGCAGCTTCCCGCAGAACATCACGGCGAAGATGTTCGGCTACAAGGAAAA
>NZ_JBDSWZ010000134.1:0-23321 GCF_039926425.1 Dokdonella sp. | reverse complement strand
TCGGGGTCGACAGGACGTTGCACACCAGCCCGAGCCGCAGGCTCACCAGGTTGATCACATCCTCGAGGCGCGGCGCGGTCGTGCCGTATTCGTGCAATCTGCGCGACAGCTCGACCACGAAGCCGATCCGCGTTTTCAGGGACGCATCCGCGCCGATCCGGTTTTCTGCTGCAGCGATGCTCATGGCCGCAATGATGCCGTGGTTTGCCCCTCGGAAGTGAACGCCACTTCAGCTGCGTGCGGGGTCGCGCTATCCGCACGGCGGAGGCGCCTGTTAGCCTTGCCCGATGACGTCTGCGCAAAATCAATCGGCCGGCAGCGCCTCGCTGCAGAACGACCGCATCGTGGCGAGCGGCGACTGGACGCTGGCCGGTGCCGCGGCGCTGTCGGACCAGGTCGCCACGCTGAAGCGCCAGGCGCCAGACGGCGCTGCGATCGACGTGAGCGGCCTTGGCCGGGTGGATACGGCCGGTGCCGAATTGCTGCTCGATCTTGCCGGATCCCATCCGATCGACGGACTCGACGGCCATCGTCGTGCGCTGTTCGATGCCGTCGCGAAGGCGCAGCAGCAGCCGGCTGCGACCGCACGAACGGACACCGGAATCGTCGAGCTGCTCGCCCGAACCGGCGCTGCGGTCGAGAAAATCGCCGACGACGCGTACCAGCTGCTCGGCTTTATCGGACTTCTGCTTGCCACGCTTGCACGCTGCGTGGTCGACCCGCGACGCTGGCGCATCACCTCGCTCGCATTTCACCTCGAGCAAACCGGCCTCGATGCGGTACCAATCGTCGTGCTGCTGAATTTTCTGGTCGGCGCCGTGGTCGCGTTCCTCGGCGCAACCGTGCTGCGCGACTTCGGTGCTAGCATCTTCACCGTCGAGCTGATCGGCTACTCGTTCCTGCGCGAGTTCGGCGTGCTGCTCACAGCGATCCTGATCGCGGGCCGCTCCGGCAGCGCGTTCACCGCGCAGATCGGCTCGATGAAATCGCGCGAGGAAGTCGACGCGATCCGCACGCTGGGCCTGGATCCGGTCGAAGTGCTGGTGATGCCGCGCCTGCTCGCGCTGCTGATCGCGATGCCGGCGCTGACGTTCCTTGCGATGCTGTCCGGAATCCTCGGCGGGGCGGCGGTGTGCGCCTTCGCGCTCGACATCTCTCCAAACATGTTCGTCGCCCGCTTCCACGATCTCGCCGCAACCCGGCATTTCTGGGTCGGCATGAGCAAGGCACCGATCTTCGCGTTCCTGATCGCCGCAATCGGATGCCTCGAAGGCTTCAAGGTCTCGGGCAGCGCCGAATCGGTCGGAACGCACACGACATCGAGCGTGGTGCAATCGATCTTTGTCGCGATCCTCGTCGATGCGCTCGCCGCGATCTTCTACATGGAGATCAACGTATGACGCAGGGTGCGACTGGCGCGAATTCCGGCGAGCCGCGCGAAGTGGTGATCGAGGTCGACGGCCTGCGCAACCAGTTTGGCGAGCAGGTCGTCCACGACGGCCTCGATCTCACCGTCCATCGCGGCGAGATCGTCGGCGTGGTCGGTGGATCGGGCAGCGGCAAGTCGGTGCTGCTGCGCTCGATCATCGGATTGAATCGACCGACCGCCGGCAGCGTGAAACTGCTCGGCGAGGAAATGACCACCGTGTCGGATGTGCGCCGCGCCGCAGTGGAGAGACGCTGCGGCGTGCTGTTCCAGAATGGCGCACTGTTTTCGTCGCTGACCGTCGCAGACAACGTCATGGTGCCGATGCGTGAGCACTTCGACTTGCCGTTGCCGTTGATGGCACGACTCGCTGCATTGAAGATCGCCCTCGCCGGCCTGCCCGCCGATGCCGGCGCCAAGTTTCCAGCGGAACTTTCGGGCGGCATGGTGAAACGCGCCGCGTTGTCGCGTGCGATCGCACTCGACCCGGACATTCTCTTTCTCGACGAGCCGACTGCAGGTCTCGATCCGATCGGCGCCGCTGCGTTCGACCAGTTGATCCTGACCCTGCGCGAAAGCCTCGGACTGACCGTGTTCCTGATCACCCACGATCTCGATACGCTCTACACCATCTGCGATCGCGTGGCCGTGGTCTCGCAGAAACGCATCCTCGTCGTCGATACCCTCGACAAGGTCGAACGGTTCGACGATCCGTGGGTGCACGACTATTTCCAGGGCCCGCGCGGGCGTTCCGCCGAACGTGCCGTGTCCTCCGCCCGAACTTCTGCGGCTGCGGCCGCTGCCAACAGGATCTGACCGATGGAAACCCGCGCACACCACGTCCTCATCGGCGCGTTCACGATCGGCGTGTTCCTGCTTGCACTCGCCTTCGTGCTGTGGATGTCGAAGTCGAGCGTCGACCATCGCTTCAACGACTACGACATCGTGTTCACCGAAGCGGTCTCCGGACTGACGACCGGGGGTCTCGTGCAATACAACGGCATCAAGGTCGGCGAAGTGCGCCAGCTGTCGCTCGCGCCGGACGATCCACGCAAGGTGATCGCACGCGTGCGCATCGATGCGGCGGCGCCGGTCAAGCAGGACACGCGCGCGAAGCTCGGCCTACAAGGGGTGACCGGCCTTGCCTACATCCAGCTTTCCGGCGGTGCGCCGACCAGTCCGCCGCTGTTGCCGACGCGCGAATTTCCGGTGCCGCAGATTCCGTCGGAAGTGTCCGCATTGTCGAAACTGATGGCGTCCGGATCGGACATCATGCTGAGCGCCAACGATGTCCTGATCCGCATGAACAAGATCCTTTCCGACGAGAACGTCCGGCATATTTCCGACATGCTCGAACATGCCGACCAGCTGAGCGGAACGCTCGCCGAGGAACGTGGCGACATCTCCACCGCGCTGCGCCAACTGTCGGAAGCCACCGGCCAGTTGAAGAAGACGCTGTCCACGCTCGACTCGATGGCCACCAACACCAACACGCTGATCCGCGACGATGCGCGCGCCACCCTGGCGTCGGTGCGCAACGCCCTCGATGCGGTCGACAAGGTCGCCGGATCCACCGGCGCGCTGGTCGAGGACAATCGCGCAGCGATCAACAGCTTCAGCAACCAGGGCCTGCGCCAGATCGGCCCGACCGTGCTCGACCTGCGAGAGACGTTGCGCTCGCTCAAACAGCTGAGCGACAAGCTCGGTGCATCCGACAGCCTGCTGCTAGGCCGCGACCAGCCCAAGGAGTTCCAGTCGAAATGAAGCGCACCCGTTTCCTTGTGCCCGTGCTCGTCACGCTGCTGACCACTGCGTGCTCCTCGCTGCTCAACGTGCAGCGCACGCCGTTCACGGTGTATGCGCCGCAGGTCGCACCGCTCACTGCGTCCACCGAACCACCCGTGGACTGGCAACTGGTGATCGAAACGCCGCTCGCCAGCGACACGCTCGACAGCGCACGCATCGCGGTGATGCCGACGCCCGGCGTGCTCGAGGTGTTCCCCGCCGCGCGCTGGCGCGACTCGGCACCGGCAATGCTGCGCGGGTTGATCGTGCTGGGTTTCGAAACGTCGCACCGCATTGTCGGCGTCGGAAGTTCGGCGTCGGGACTGCGCGGGGATTACTCATTGGCCATCGAGCTGCACGATTTCCAACTGGAGATCCGCGACGGCAGCGCGCACGCGGCCGTGCGGCTGCAGGCGCGTTTGCTCGACTACACCACCAACCGTGTCCTCGCGACCAGGGCGTTCGCGCAGGAAGCGCCCGCGGCGGGAACCGATGCCGCCAGCGCATTCGTCGCCTTCCAGGCGTCGCTCAATGCGCTCATTCCAGAACTGGTTGACTGGACCCTGCACGAGGGGTCGATGGCGCGGTCGCGATCCGCACCGCGCACCTGAGTTCCCGCGGACGCGCGAAGCGGCGACAATGACGGCCGCGGGCGTCGCAGCGTCGTCCGTCTTCCTCCCGCCCCGGCCGATTGCCGGCGGGTATTCCAGCGTCGCCAGCCGGCCGGATCCATGAGCGAAGTCGACACCCGCAAGCCGCATAGCCACTTGCAGAGCCAGCTCGCGCGGGTGACGGAACTGCTGCGTCGCCAGCACCTGGTCGAGGATCTCGCCCACCGCCAGCACGGCGACCATCACGACCTGGTCGACAGCCTGGTGCATCGGCAGCACGTGGCGGAACTGCAGCGCGAGGTCGACGGACTGCATCCGGCCGACATCGCCTACATCCTCGAAGCGCTGCCGACCGACGAACGACTGGAGATCTGGACCCTTGTCAAGGCCGATCGCGACGGCGAGATCCTGCTCGAAGTGTCCGACTCGGTGCGCGAATCGCTGCTCGCCGACATGGATCGCCCGGAAATGCTCGCGGCGGCCGAGCAGCTCGACGCGGAAGAACTTGCGGATCTCGCCGAGGATCTTCCAGACGATGTGCTGCAGGAACTGATGCATCGGCTCGACGCCGACCAGCGCGAGCGCGTGCAGTCCGCGATGTCATGGGACGAGGATCAGGTCGGCGCGCTGATGGATTTCGACATGGTGACGATCCGCGAGGACGTCACGCTGGAAACGGTGCTGCGATACCTGCGCCGGTTGAAGGAACTGCCCGAGCACACCGACAAACTGTTTGTGGTCAATCACGACACGCTGCTGACCGGCGTGTTGCCGATCCGCTTGCTGCTGGTGAACGATCCGGCCAAGGACGTCAGCGAAGTGATGGCTGCGGACGCGAACACGTTTCATCCGGACGACGATGTTGCCGAAACCGCGCAGGCATTCGAACGCTATGACCTGGTCACCGCGCCAGTAGTCGACTCCAGCGGCCGACTGATCGGACGCCTGACGATCGACGCGATGGTCGACGTGATCCGCGAAGAGAGCGATGCGGAAGTGCGCGAACGCTTCGGTCTGCGCGAAGACGAAGACATCTTTGCCTCGGTGTGGAAGTCACTGCGCAACCGCTGGGCGTGGCTGGCAATCAACCTCGTCACCGCATTCATTGCATCGCGCGTGATCGGCCTGTTCGAGGGGTCGATCCAGAAACTCGTCGCGCTCGCCGCGCTGATGCCGATCGTCGCCGGCATCGGCGGCAACTCGGGCAACCAGACCATCACGATGATCGTGCGCGCACTCGCGCTCGATCAGATCAGCCCGACCAGCGGCAAGAGGCTGCTGCGCAAGGAACTCGGGGTCGCACTGGTCAACGGCGTGATCTGGGGCGGCGTGATCGGCCTGGTTGCATGGCTGCTCTATCGCAACCTCGCGCTCGGCCTCGTGATGACTGCGGCGATGACGCTGAACCTGTTGCTTGCCGCGCTGATGGGCGTACTGATTCCAATGTCGCTGATCAAGCTCGGTCGCGATCCCGCGATGGGCGCGAGCGTGATGATCACTGCGCTCACCGACAGCGGCGGGTTCTTCATCTTCCTCGGGCTGGCGACGATCTTCCTGGTGTGATCGTTCCTCGCGTCGCTGTTTCTTCGCGTGCGTATCCGACAAAGGAAGAGCGTCAATTTCAAACGACTCGGAGGCGGACGCTGAACGTCCTTCGCCATCATGTTCCCGTGTCGTTCGTTGTCAAAGCGCTTGCGGTTTCCCATTGTCGCCCGACCGTTGTGGACGCGGCGCTTGGGGCGTCGCGGCGCTGCCAATCACCGAGGCGTCGCGCCCTTACCGATCATCCGAAACGTCAGGTTGATGCGCGCGTCCGTGACGCGCAAACGCTTCGGCAGTGCGTGCTGATAGAGGGTTTGGGTGTCGCCTCCCATCAGCAACACACTGCCGTGGGCGAGCTCGATCGACAGTGCGGGTTCGCGTGTCGCGCACGCGCGCATCCGAAATGTCCGCTGCGCACCGAAGCTGAGCGACGCAATCAGCGGTTGTGATCCAAGCTCCGGTTCGTCGTCGCTGTGCCAGCCCATTGAATCGCGCCCGTCGCGATACAGATTGGCGAGGACACTGTTGAAGTGGAAGCCAAGTCGTTCGCAAAGATCGTCACGCAAGGTCGCAACGTGCGGTGTCCAAGGACGTGGAACGAATCGCGTGCGGGAATAGGTGTACACCGCGTCGGCATCGCCCATCCAGCATGACAGGCGTGGCGCCGCCACGTCACGACCGAACAACGAGAGATGGTGTTGCTCCCAGTCGATCTCGTGCATCAACACGTGCATCGATCGCGTCGCAGCAACGCGCGGATGAAACGCGGGCGAATAACGCACATCCGCGCCGGCGATCGTAAGAGACGGTAGCCGGAAATGGAGCGACTGTTTGTTCGCGACGGAAGGCAACTCGATACTGGCCCGTTCGAAGAGGTCGCCGCAGCCTACCGGCTTGCGACGATCATCGGCAACGATTGTCATCCATGCCTGCGACGGCGTGCATGGAGCCCCCAAGCGCGATCCGTTTCCGATCGCGCTTGGGGTGCTTTCAACGACTGCGCATTGCGCGCGGAGCGGCAACCAGCACCAGCAACGCGGCCAGCAGCATCAGCATCCAGCGTGCGTCGACGGGCACTGGCGTTTGCGTGATGGCCGGGGGACCGCCGATGACGGCAGTGGTCGCGACGCTCGCGTTGTTGTCGGGCGTCGGATCCGGGATGGTTGCGGAATTCACGCTCGCAATGTTGGTCACTGTGCCGGTGAAGCCGGCGTCGATCGTGTACCGGACGGTCACGACGGTGCTTGCACCGCTCGCCAACGCTCCCAACGCACACGGGAAGCCGCCGGCGCACGGAGCACTTGCCGACACATACGTGAGGCCTGCGGGTGTCGGATCGGTGAGCACCGCATCGGGAACTGCATCCGGCCCCTGATTCGCGATCGTGATGCTGTAGCCGATCGTCGAGCCTGCGGTGGCGTTCGCCGGTCCGCTCTTCGTCACGCGCAGGTCGGCGGAGATGCCGGCGACCGGAATGACCGTCGATGTCACCGTACTGACATTGTTGATGTCGACCGGGTCGGGGGTGTCGCTGCCGATTGTCGCGGTATTGGCGATCGTACCCATGGCGTCAAGCGAAACTGAGAACGTGATCATCACAATGGTGCTTCCGCCCGACACGATGTCGCCGAGAACACACGGGAATCCGGCCGCGCAGGGTGTGGACGCCGACACAAACGTCAGGCCCGCTGGCGTCGGATCGTTGAGGACCGCGTTGATCGCAGTGTCGGGTCCCGCGTTGGTGACGGTCAGCGTGTAGGTGACATTGGCACCGGGGGATACGCTGGCCGGACCCAGTTTCTGCACCGAAAGATTGGCACTGCTCGCACCGATCGCGGTGGTCACCGTGGAGCTGTTGTTGTCGGTGTCCGGATCGTTGACG
Source organism: Dokdonella sp. (assembly GCF_039926425.1). Taxonomy (GTDB): domain Bacteria; phylum Pseudomonadota; class Gammaproteobacteria; order Xanthomonadales; family Rhodanobacteraceae; genus Dokdonella_A. Next base: position 16,075 of record NZ_JBDSWZ010000134.1, on the reverse strand, counting down.
CCGGCCGGCGGATCGATCGACGCGGTGTTGGTGAGCGTCAGCGGGCCCGTGCCTGCAGTGCCGGTGATCGTGATCACCACGCCGCCGCCACTGGGCAGCGATCCGACCGTACCGCTGACTGTGTTGCCCGTCACCACTGGTTGCGTGCTGCACGACGCGCCACCGGACGCGCCGCCGCAGCTGGCGCTGATCGCGGTGATGCCGCTCGGCACGTTGTCGGTGTAGGTGGCGCCGTTGGCCGGACTCGGACCGTTGTTGACGATCGCAAGCTGGTAGCTGATCGACGCGCCCGCTGCCACCGTTGCAGGGCCCGATTTCACGATCGACACATCCGCGCTGCCTGCACCCACGCCGGTCTGCGCCGACGACTGGTTGTCGGTGGTGTCCGGATCGGGCGTGTCGCTGGTCACGCTGGCGGTGTTGGTGATCGGATTCGCGCCGGTGTAATTTGCTGGCACCGCGTAGGTCGTGGTGATGGTCGCGCTCGCGCCGTTTGCGAGTGCGGCGATCGAACACGGGTACGCCGTCACGCAGGCACCGGAGTTGCCGACGAACGTCAGCCCCGCCGGGGTCGGATCCGAGACGATCACGTTGGTCGCATCACTCGGACCGTTGTTGGTGATGACCACCGCGTACACCACGTTATTGCCCGGCGTGACGCTCGCAGGTCCGCTTTTGTCGACCGCCAGATTCGCCAGCGGGCTGCCATTGAGTGGCGCACTCCCGCTGTTGTTGGTGGTGTTCGGATCCGGTTGATCGGACGCGCTCACGCTTGCCGTGTTCACCATCGCTCCGGCCTCGGTGACCGTGGCGACCACCGTCAGCGTTGCGCTCGAGGTCGGGCCGGCTGCGCTCAGCGAGCCCACCGTCCAGATCCCGTTCGCGGCGACATAGGTGCCTTGCGAAGCGACCGACGAGACGTATGCGAGACCAGCGGGCAGCTGATCTGTCAGCGCGACGTTGGTTGCCGCCGACGGACCGTTGTTGTGCACCGTCACCGTGAAGGTCACCGTATCGCCGACGTCGGGTGTCGCGTTGTCGATCGTCTTGGTGACCGCCAGATCCGCCTGTTGCCCGTTCAGCGTCGTACCGGCCTGGTTGTTCGCACCGACCGGATCGAACTGGTCTTCGTGCGTCAGCGTGGCGGTGTTGGTGATTGAACCGGCGGCCGTGACATCGACCGTGATCGTCAGCGTGGCACTGGCGCCGTTCGCCAGCGCACCGATGGTCCACACGCCACCGACCGGGTCATACGCGCCCTGCGATGGCAGCGCATTGACGAACGTGGTGCCGGTCGGCAGGTGGTCTGTGGCCTCGATGCCGGTTGCATCGTTCGGGCCGTGGTTCGTCACGGTCAGCGTGTAGGTCACCGAGTCGCCGACGTTGGGCCCGGAGTTGTCCACGCTCTTGGCGATGCCGATGTCCGCCGTCGCACCCGCACCGACCGACGCACCGGCGTTGTTGTTGCTGGTGTCCGGATCGGGCTGGTCGGCCGCACTCACCGCGACTGTGTTGGTCCGGCTGCCTGGCAGATCAACCGATGCGGTGATCGTCAACGTCACGCTGTCGCCATTGGCGATGGCACCGATCGTCCACAGACCCGAGGCGCTGGTGTACGTGCCCTGGGACGGTGTTGCCGAGACAAAGCCGAGACCGACCGGCAGGCTGTCGGTGACCGCGACGCCACTGGCATCGTTCGGACCGTTGTTGGTCGCGGTGATCGTGAACACCACCGTGTCACCGACATTCGGCGCCGCGTTGTTCACCGTCTTGATCAGAGCAATATCCGCCGCACCACCAATCGTCGTGCTCGCGCTCGACGTGTTGTTGGCAACGTTCGGATCGGCAACGCCAGTCGGCGCAGTGACTGTCGCGGTGTTGTTGACCGTCTGCGTGCCAAACGGCGCGTTGCCGCTGATCGTGATCGTCACAGAGCCGCCGGATGGCAGAGCCGGCACGCTGCCCGACACCGTGTTGCCGGTAACGCCGGGGTTCGCGCACGCCGCACCACCGAGAGGTGAACCGCACGTCGCGATCACGCCGGTGATGCCGGCTGGCACGGTGTCGCTGTAGGTCGCGCCATCGGCCGCACTCGGGCCGGCGTTGGCGATCAGCAAGGTGTAGCTGATCGGCGCTCCCGACTCCACGGTGGCCGGGCCGGTCTTGACGATCGACAGATCCGCCGACGCCGCAACGGTCGTGCTGACGGTCGAGCTGTTGTCGGTCGGGTCGGGATCGGTGACACCGGTCGGCGGAACCGCGCTGGCTGTATTGGACAGACTGGTTCCGTTCGGCGGCGCGATGCCGCTGATCGTGAAGGTCACGCTGCCGGCACTCGGCAAGGTGGTGATCGTGCTCGTCACGGTGTTGCCGGCGACGTTGACTGCGCCGCACGCAGCACCTGTCGTCGGCGAGCCGCAGGTCGCACTCACGCCGGTGATCGACGTTGGCACCACGTCGGTGAACGTCGTCCCGTTCGCCGCACTCTGGCCTGCATTCGTCACCACGACGCTGTAGCTGATCGCACTGCCTGCGACCACGCTGGCCGGACCGTTCTTGACGACGCCGATGTTGGCCGTCGGCACCAGCGTATCAATGTCGGTCGCACTGTTGTTGCCGGGAGTGGGATCCGTCGTACCAGCCGGAGCCGCCACCGTCGCTGTGTTGGTCAGCGTGCCGGTTGCGGTCGCGCTGATCGTGCCGGTCAGCGTAAAGGTCGCCGTGCCATTCGCCGGAATCGTCACGGTGGCGTTGATGCTGCCCGTACCGCTTGCAGGCCCGGACGCGCCGGCGCTGTACACCGCCGTCCACGTCGCACCGGTGATCGACGCCGGCAACGTATCCGCCACCGTGGCGCCTGTCGCGGTGCTTGGACCGGCGTTCGTCGCAACGATCGTGTACGTGATCGCCGTCCCGGGAATCGCGGTCGTCGCATTGTCGGTCTTGGTGATTGACAGATCGGAACTCGCGACCGGCGTGATGACCACGCTCGAGCTGTTGTTGGCCGGATTCGGATCGGGCTGACCCGCCGCGCTGACTGCCGCCGTGTTGGTGAATCCGCTGTCGGTATTGACCGTCGCGACGATGGTCAACGTGGCCGTCGCTCCCGCTCCGGTTGCCGCGAGGTTGCCAACGGTCCAGATGCCGGTGCCGTTCGCATACGTACCCTGCGACGTCGTCGAGGAGACGTACGCCAGGCCTGCCGGAAGCACGTCGGTGATCGCGACACCGGTCGCGTTGCTCGGACCGTTGTTCGTCGCGGTGATTGTGAAGGTCACCGTGTCGCCGCGTATCGGATTCGCATCGTTCACGGTTTTGACGACCTGCAGGTCGGCCGACTGGCCGTTGATCGTCGCGCCACCACTGTTGTTCGCGGTGTTCGGGTCGAACTGGTTCGATGCGCTCACCGATGCCGTGTTGGTGATGTCACCCGGCAGTGTGGTCGTGGCGACCAGCGTCAATGTCTGCGAGGTGCCCTGCCCAACCGCGCCGACTGCCCACAGTCCCGTGACGTCGTCATATGTGCCCTGCGAGGGAGTTGCCGAGACGAAGTTGAGGCCCAGCGGCAACGGGTCGCTGATGACAACGCCGGTCGCATCGTTCGGTCCTGCATTGGTCAGGGTGATCGTGAAAGTGACATTGGTGCCGAGATTCGGCACTGCGTTGTCGACGGTCTTCTGCACCTGCAGGTCGGCTGACGGCTGGCCGTTGATGATCGCCGATGCCGAATTGTTGCTGGTATCGGGATCGAACTGGTCACCCGCGGTTTTGATCGCGGTGTTGGTGAGGGCGCCGGTGACGAGAACCTTCGCGGTGACCTGCAACGTTGCGCTGCTGCCGTTGATGAGTGCACCCACGGTCCACAAACCGGTGGAGGACGTGAACGTGCCTTGCGACGGCGTCGCCGAGACGAACGCGAGACCCGACGGCAAGGCGTCGGTGATCGCGACGCCGGTGGCGTTGTTCGGACCATTGTTGGTCGCGGTGATCGTGAAGATCACGTTCTGTCCGACGTTCGGCGTCGCGTTGTCGACGGTCTTGGTCACCGCGATATCCGCCGAGGCCGCGACCGGAACGGTCACCGTGCCAGTGCATCGCGCGGGTGGTGTTGCGAGGGAGCACGTTGGATCGCCCCCGCCGGTCGCGGTCGCTGCGTTGCTCGCGTTCGTCGCGGACGCGGCAACGTCGACTGTGAGCGTCAGCGTCGCTATCGCGTTTGGAGCGAGCGTGCCGCTGAACGTGCAGCTGAGTGTTGTCGTACCCGTGCAGGTCCAGTTGCTCCCCGCGAAACCCGCCAGCGTGATACCGGTCGGCAACGTGTCGGCGACGGTGATGGGGTCATTGCTGGTGCCTGTGCCCGTGTTCTTCACGGTGATCGTGTACTCGGCCGGCTGGCCAACCACGAACGGGTTCGGCGTCGCCGTCTTCGTCACCGTCAACTGTGCCGGCAGCAACGTGGTCGCGACGGTACTTGTGTTGTTCGCCGGGGTGGGGTCGGTGGTGCCCGCGGGCGGATTGGCAGTCGCCGTGTTGGAGATCGACGCTCCAGTCAGCGGCGCAGTGCCATTGATGGTGAACGTGACGCTGCCGCCATTGGGCAACGTGGTGATCGTGCTCGTCACGGTGCTGCCGGCGACGTTGACGGCGCCGCATGCGGCACCTCCCGTCGGCGTGCCGCAGGTTGCCGTCACCGCAGTGATGCCGGCCGGCAGTGGATCGGAGAACGTGGCGCCATTCGCATTGCTCGGGCCACTGTTCGACACGACCACGGTGTAGCTGAGCGCACCACCCAGACCGACCGATGCGGGTCCGGTCTTCAACGCGACCACGTCGGCACTGGACGACGCCGTGTCCGTGTCGGTTGCGCTGTTGTCGGTGGTGACCGGATCGATCGTGCCGGCGGGCGGCGCGATGGTTGCGGTGTTGACCAGGTTACCGGTTGCCGCGGCACTGACGGTGCCGCCGACCGTGAAGGTCACTGTGGCGCCAACCGGCACGTTGACCGTGGCCGCGATGTTGCCGCTGCCATTGGCCGGACCTGTCGCGCCGCCCGCGTACGTCGCCGTCCACGTCGCGCCGGTGATTGCCGCCGGAATCGTGTCGGTCACTGTGGCGCCGGTGACGGCGCTCGGCCCTGCATTGCTGGCGACAAGCGTGTAACTGATCGCCGAACCGGGCGTGTAGGTTGCGCTGCCGTCGGTCTTGGTGATGCCGAGGTTTGCGGACGGATCGAGCGTGTCGGTGTCGGTTGCGCTGTTGTCGGCTGGGGTGGGATCGGTGGTGCCCGCCGGCGGTGCGATAGTCGCCGTGTTCGAGAGGCTACCTGTGGCGGTCGAACTCACCGTGCCACTGAGTGTGAATGTCGCTGTTGCGCCGACCGGAATGGTCACCGTCGCACTGATGTTGCCTGTGCCGGTCGCAGGACCGGTTGCACCGCCCGCGTATGCCGCAGTCCACGTCGCGCCGGTGATCGTCGCGGGGAGCGTGTCGGTGATGACCGCGCCGGTCGCGACGCTCGGGCCGGCATTGGTTGCGACGATCGTGTAGACGATCGCGCCTCCGGGAAGCGCTGTCGTGCTGCCATCGGTCTTGCTGATCGTGAGGTCCGCCTCACGCACCAGCGTATCGATGTCGGTTGCGGTGTTGTTGCTCGTGTCCGGATCCACAACGGAACCTGGCGTCACCAGCGTGGCGGTATTGGAAATCGTGCCTGTGGCTGCGGGCGAGATGAGAGCGTCGACCAAAAACGTGGCGGTACCGCCATTCAACAGCGACACCAGCGCGGAGATCGGCCCGCTCCCGCTCGCGGGGCAGCCTGATCCCGCACTTGCGGTGCATGTCCATGACGTGAAAGTGACGCCGGCCGGTGGATTGTCGACAACGTTTGCGCCAGCCACACTATTGGGACCCGCGTTGCTCGCAACGATCGTGTAGGTCACGCTGCTTCCTGCAATCGCCTGAACCCGGCCATCGGTTTTCGTGATCGCAAGGTTCGCTGTGCCGGTGGACGCGAGCGTCGCCGACACGGGGGAGAGATTGCTGACTCCTTGAGTGTTGGTCACCGCGCCCGCGGGAAGGGTGTTGATCAGATTGCCGGCAGCCATCGCGACGACGTTCAGCTTGATCAGGCACGCCGCATTGGCGCTGACCGTCGCGCCGGTGAGTTGCACCGATGTCGAACCCGCCACAGCGGTCAAGGTGCCACCGCTGCAACCCGGACCACTAAAGGTCGCAACGGGCGGCGTGGCGACGAGCATTCCCAACGGAAGACTGTCGGTGATGCCGACGCCTGTCAGGCTCACAGCACCCGGATTCGTGTTGAGGATTCCCACCGACAGGGTCGAGGTCCCTCCGATGACAACCGTATCCGGACTGAACCCCTTGCTCAGGCTCACCGAACTTGTCACTCGCGCGATAGTTGCGGTCGCCGCAGTCGTCGTGACGCCTTCCGTCGTCGTGACGGCATTCGCTGGAATCGTGTTCGTCGCGGTCCCCGCGCTCCCGCTAGGCGTTTTGACATCGACTTGAACGACGCATGACGTGCTGCTGGCTCCACCGCCCAATGCGCCGCCGCTCAGCGCAACGCTGTTCGACCCAGCAGTTGCGGTGACGGTACCGCCGCACGTGGTGCTCGCCGTCGGCGGCGTCGCGATGACGTGACCGGCCGGAAGTGTGTCGGTGACGCTCAATCCTGTCAGCGCGGACGCACCTGCGCGGCGTGTGAACGTGATCGTCAGGCGACTGTTCCCGCCAGCAAAAACGGTGCCCGGTGCAAAGCTTTTGGCGAGATCCAGCGCGCGCGCGATGTTGGCTGTGCCGGTGATGGGAAGCACATTGTTGCCTTGACTGGTGACCACCGCATTGGCAGCAATCGTATTGGTGCGCACTCCGGTCGGCGCATTCGGTCCGACCTGGACCGGCACGACGATGGTGCAGCTTCCGTTGGCAGGAATCACTCCCGAGGACATTGTGATCAGAGTGCCGCCGGCAGGTGCGTTGACGATGCCGCCGACGCACGTGGTCGACGCCGGTGGTGCAGCGGCAACCGTGAAGCCTGCACCCATCGTGGCGAGGTCATCGGTGAACGCGGTGATCGACGCGGGAGTTGCCGTGACGTTGGTCAACGTCACCGTCATGGTCATCACGCCGGTCTGCAGGAGCGCACCCGCAAACGACTTGCTGCCGACAATATTGCTCGGCGGGTTGACCGTGAGCGTTGCCGTGGACGACGGGTATTGGATGCCCGAAAAATTGCCGGCCGGAATGGTGTTGATCAGCCCGATCGGATTGAGCGTCGCGTTGGTGGCGGTGACGATGACGGTCAGCGTACAGGTGGTCGACCCGATACCGGCTGCCGCGGCCGCCAGGCTGCCGCCCGTGATACTGACGCTTCCGGCGGTGAAACTTGCCGTTCCTCCGACGCAGGTGGTGGCAGCCGGTCCGACCGCAGTCATGCCGGCCGGCAACGTGTCGGTCAATGTAATCGGGGCAAGCGCCGTCGCATTGAAATTGCGGAAGAAGATCGACAGCGTGGTTGTCCCGCCGGAGGTGATCGGACTGGGCGCGAATCCCTTGGACACTTGCGCGCCGGTCTGCACGCGCACGGTGTTGGAAAATAGCGCGTTCGTCACGCCCTGGTCGGAGGTCAATGCTCCAGCAGGGACCGTGTTGGTCGCATTGGCATCGAAAAACGACGTTGGATCTTTTGCAACGACGTCGACCGACAGCGTGCACGAGCCGCTGGCGGGGATGGTGGCGCCGCTGAGGCTGACGGATGTCGCTGTGCTTGCAGGCGTGCCAGGCACGCACGTCGTGCTGAGGTTGGGGATCGATGCCACGGCCAGCTGCGAAGGGAGAGTGTCGGTGATCGACACACCGGTCAGCGGCACCCCGTTGCTGTTGGGAAGCGTGATTGTGAGCGTGCTGACGGCGCCATTGCCATGCACGTTTCCGGGGTTGAACGCCTTGCTGCCCGCGACCGGGGCCAACGCCACGACGGTCAGGGTCGCTTGCGCATTTTGTGCATTGCTGCCCTGGGATGACGTCACTGCGCCGACGGGGACGGTGTTGATGTACGAACCGGACGTCGACGACACAACATCCACAACGATCACGCACTGGCCTGGTCCGCCTGCCGAAGCGGGAACGGTTCCGTTGGTGAGAGTGACGGAAGCGCCTCCAGCAACGGCGCCGACTGTCCCCGGAGCGCAGGTGGTGCTTGCATTGGGTGGAGTGGCGATGATCACACCGGGCGGCAAGGTATCCGTCAGCGTCGTTCCGGTCGCCGCCGTGGAGTTCGAATTCAGCAGCGAGATCGTCAGCGACGACACCTGGCCAGTTGACACCGCAATCGGATTGAAGCTCTTGTTGACCCCAACATCGGCGTGCGCGGCAAACGCAGCCAGCAGCGCAGGAAATGCGATCAACAAGCTCAATAGATGGGAGGCCGCTCGGCCTCCGCGTCGCGACAAGTCGCCATTCCGGCTGCAGTACCACGAACGCATGCGAATTCCCCTGATGGACATCGTTGTCAAAACGAACGCGCACGACAAAACATCGGAGGTCCTTGGAGACCCTCTGATATCCGTCCTGGAATGCCGCCGCGGGCCCCTGATGGCCGCGATGGATGCGCGCTATTGAGAACTATGCACTTGACATGCCGAAAAGCACAAGCACGAAGTTAATCCTCCAACAACTGCAAGATCTTACAGATTGACTCGTATCGAGGATTTATTACTTACGACCGCCGAGGGGACACGATCCCCCAACAGCAGACGAGATCACCCGCCGGCGGGGTAGCACGGCGTGGCGTCGAGTGTCGCGGCACAGATGCCGGCGAGCTCGAGCAGGCGAAGGTCGGAACCGGGAGCGCCAACAAGTTGAAGGCCTGCAGGCATGCCGTCAGGAAGGATTCCCATCGGCACGCTCACCGCAGGGCAACCGGCGAGGCTTGCAAAACTGGTGAGGTCGGCATCGCTCGCCCGCTCGCCGTCGGCCAGTGGATAGGAACCATGTGACACCGTCGGGAGAATCAGCACGTCGATCTCGGATGCCAAGCGGCGCGCCTTCAGCACCGCCGCATCGAGCACGCGGTCGGCGACCGCGTAGTCGACCGCCGATTTGCTGCGCGCAAAATCAAGCATCGCGCGGAGGCGCGGAGATACAGGGTGTTGCGTATCCGCGAGGTCGGCATGCAGCTCCGCGCCCAGTTCCGCCTCCATCACCAGCAAGGCAGCGCGGCGGGTACGCGCAAAATCGTAGTCGCTGAAATCCACCTCGACGCGATGGCCGAATGCGCCACCGACCCGCTCGATTGCGCTGTCGAACAGCGCGCGGACCTGCGGCGAAACGCCGATCGACGCAAGGTCACGCACGAACCCGGAGCGCAGGCGACCCGGCTCCCAGTCCGGCGGCGCGAGCGCGACGCGGCGCTTGCGCGAACGCGGATCGGCAGGATCGTGCGCGTCGAGCACCTGCAACACGATCGACAGGTCCTCGACCGAGCGGGCGAGGATTCCGATCGAATCGAGGCGCCGCGCCGCACGCACCATGCCGCGCGTCGAGATCCCGCCGTGCGTCGGCTTGAGCGCGTAGATGCCGCAGTGACTGGCGGGAATGCGCGCAGATCCGAGCGTGTCGCTGCCGAGCGCGAAACTCGCAAGACCTGCAGCCACCGCGGCGGCCGATCCTCCCGATGACCCGCCCGCGGTGTAACCGATGCGCAGCGGATTGTTCACGGCGCCGTAATGCGGGTTCGCGCTGAACGTGCCGAGCGCGCCTTCGTCGAGATTGGTCTTTCCGAGAATGACCGCACCAGCCGCCCGCAAGCGTGCGACCGCGCTCGCATCCGCGCTTGCAACACGATGTCGACGACCCGGGAGCCCGACCGTTGTCGGCAGCCCGACGACATCGAGATTGTCCTTGATTGCGACGACCAGCCCGTCAAGTCGGCCGATGGTGCGGCCCTCGCGGCGGCGGGCGTCGCTCGCCTGCGCCTGCTCGGCCGCGCTGTCGTCGAGCGCGAGAAATGCGTTGATCTCCCCGTTCCGGCGCGCCACGGCCGCAGAGCACGCAGCGGTCAGGCCAACGCTGTCGATGCGCCCGCTGGCCAGCCAGTGCAGTTGCTGGAATGCCGTCGCGCCGCGCAGTTCGTCGTCGTTGGAAGAGTCGGTCATGAGGAACACGGATGAAGGGTGGGACCCTCAAGTATGCCAGCGGTGCGCACACAGGTGCGCGCCGTTTGCCGCTACGGCTCCGAAGCCGGACAATCGGCGATTCCCATTGCATCCAGCCGGAGCCCGCCATGAGCGAACGCGACATCATGGAATACGACGTCGTCACCGTTGGCGCCGGGCCGGCCGGACTTGCGTTCGCGATTCGCCTCAAGCAACTGAAGCCTGACATTCGCGTGTGCGTGCTCGAAAAAGCGTCGACAGTTGGCGCGCAGATTCTCTCCGGCGCGGTGATCGAGCCCGAGCCGCTGAATGAACTCCTGCCGGAATGGGGTCGAAACCCACCGCCGGTGTGCGTGCCGGTCACGAAGGACGAGTTCTGGTTCATGCGCGATTCGACGCGTGCGTTCAAGTCGCCGGTGACGCCGCCGCAGATGCACAACCACGGCAACTTCATCGTGTCGCTCGGTGCGCTGTGCGCGTGGCTGGCGCCCCAAGCAGAAGCGCTTGGCGTCGAAATTTATCCAGGCTTTGCCGCAGCGGAAGCGCTGTTCGACGATGCCGGCGCCGTGTGCGGTGTGCGTGTCGGCGACATGGGCGTGGCGAAGGACGGCAGCCACAAAGCCGGCTACACGCAAGGCATCGACATCAAGGCACCGATCACCGTGTTCGCGGAGGGCTGTCGCGGCAGCGTGAGCAAACAGCTGATCGCAAGATTCGCACTCGACAAGAATGCCGATCCGCAGACCTACGGCATCGGCATCAAGGAACTGTGGCAGTTGCCAGCCGGACGCGTCGAAGCGGGCAAGGTGATGCACACGCTCGGCTGGCCGCTCAACACATCGACCTACGGCGGCAGCTTCATCTATCAGCTCGACCAGGATCGCGTGGCGATCGGCTTCGTGGTCGGCCTCGACTACGCCGATCCGCTGTTCCGTCCATGGGAAGCGTTCCAGCAGTTCAAGAATCACACGATGATCAAAGCGCTGCTCGATGGCGGAAGCATCGTGTCCGCAGGCGCGCGCGCGCTGGTCGAAGGTGGCTGGCAGTCGTTGCCGAAGATGGAGATGCCGGGCGCATTGCTGATTGGCGATGGCGCAGGACTGCTCAACGTGCCGAAGATCAAGGGCACGCACCAGGCGATGCGTTCGGGAATGCTCGCGGCCGAACATATCGCCGCGACAGAAACGTCGCAAGGCTACGACGCGAAACTGCGCGCGTCACCGGTGATGACGGAACTGAAAAAGGTGCGCAACATTCGCCCCGGTTTCAACAAGGGCCTTTGGGCGGGCCTCGCAAACGCAGGATGGGAAACTGCGACGGCAGGTCTGTCGCCGTGGACGCTGCGCAATCACGCGGACTGGTCTTCGCTGCACAAGATCGATGCGACCGAAGCCGCGACACGCAGCGATGCGAATGCGGTATCGCCCGAGCAACCTTCCTACGTCGATCGCACGCTCGCTCCGCGCGACCGCCTCGCCGGCGTCTATTTCGCCGCGACCGAACACGATGAAGACCAGCCCGTGCATTTGCACGTTGCCGACACCAGCATCTGCGTCAGCCGCTGCGCCGAGGAATACGGCAATCCGTGCCAGCGCTTCTGCCCCGCCGGCGTCTACGAAATCGTCGACGACGGCGCCGGAAAACGCCTGCAGATCAACGCCGCGAACTGCGTGCATTGCAAGACCTGCGACATCAAGGATCCGTACCAGATCATCACGTGGGTGACGCCGGAAGGCGGCAGCGGACCGAACTACCGGAACCTCTGAGTCACGGTGAGCCCGCGCATCAACGGGCGCTTCATCGCAAGCGGTCGACCGCCGTCGTCAAGCGACGATTGAATCCCACCGTTCCGCGGCGCGCATCGACGCCGCGGAACGCTGCACTCAGGGAACGTAGTCGATCGTGACGGTGATCGGCTCGGCGATCGGATCGACGCCTGTCGTGGCCGGTACATTGAGCGGCGCGGAATAGACAGTCCCCGCGAGTGGGGTCGTGTATGCACCACAGTTGCCCAACGCAGTGTTCGAGCGACTTGCCGGCGTCGGATTGTTCACGATCGTCGCCCCTGAGCGGGGAATATAGTAAAGCGTGTTCTGCACACCGAGCGCGAGCACACCGCCTGGATTGACAGTGGTGGTGGCGACGAGGGCCGGGCCACTGCAGTCGGCACTGATATAGGTCGCCGTGCCCGATCCTCCGACCGTACCGCCTGCATCGATCGTCATGATGTACGACTGCGGCGAAATCAACGCCACGCTGCCGCTGTAACCCAGCACATTGAGCGGATAGAGAGGCCTTGTCAGCGCGGTACTCAACGTGCCGTTGATCTTCACGCTGTACTTGCCGCTGCCGGCCGGGCCGGCAGGACCCTGCGCGCCAGTCGCACCCTGCAAACCCTGAGCGCCCGCCGGCCCTGCTGGGCCGATCGCTCCGGAAGGACCCTGCGAACCCGTCGCTCCGGTTGCACCGGGCGTTCCCTGAGGACCGGTCGGACCCACCAACCCCGGAGTGCCCTGCGGGCCCGGCGCACCCGGAGCACCTTGCGGACCCGTCGCACCCGCGGCGCCCTGGGCGCCTTCGGGTCCAGTCGCACCGATGGCTCCCGTCGCACCGATCGGCCCCGCGGCGCCAATGGGCCCTGTTGTTCCGATGGGTCCCGTCGCACCAATCGGTCCGGTCGCCCCGATGGGTCCCGTGGCGCCAATCGGACCTGCCGGACCAACGTCACCCGCTCCGCCTTGGGGGCCGGCTGGGCCGGCTGGACCGGCCGGTCCTGCATCACCCGCCGGACCCGCCGGTCCCGGAGCGCCAGCGGGACCTGCTGGGCCAGCTGCACCCTGTGGGCCTGCGGGACCCACATTGCCGTGCAGCGCGAACTGGGCGATGGGTGCGGTTGCGATCGGCTGGCGCGCGAGAACAGCGCCGTTGATGCTGACTTCGAGCCAGCTTTGCTGATCGTCGAACGCATCGACGAACGCAAGATTGATGCTGAAGAGTCCGTTGGTCACCGGCCACGCGGGCTCGGAAATGGTCGAACCGATCTGGGTTCCACCGGTCGCGGCGTCCCACAGCGAAAACGTCATCGCATATGGGCCGTTTGCGGGGTAGCCGTTCTGCTCAAGCTTGCCCTGGTAGTTGAACTCGGGCAGTTGCGGAACAGCGAAGGCGGCCTGCGAGATGGACGCACCGAGCGCCAATGCAAGCATGTGTATGACACAAAACTGGAATTTCATGGTTTGCAGGCCCCCGTACTGGTTTCGAATCCGGATCGGAACAATTTGTCGTCGGTCGACGGCACTGAAGTCAGGAAGCCCGACTCCAGAATGAACTCGCTGTTGCCCACGACCCCGAGCACTGGCTGCCCGACCACGGCGAACAACCTGTAGCAGTTGTCGAAAATGAAACCGCCGCCGTTCGAGACGACGCTCTGGCGCATGACGAAGACATCGCCAGCGGGCACCGTCGACGCGAAACCGGCGCCAAGCGCGGCGACAGCGAAGCACGCGGCAACACGCCGCCGCAACGCAACTGGGTGTGAATGCATGGTTTTCCCCTGGATCAAGAGCGGCGGTCGCCAACGATCAACGGGCAACATCCGCGGCGCGAGAATACCCGCTGCCCCGTCGCAATGCCAACAGCAGCGCGCCATGGATGGGAGGGGAAGGACACGAAGAAAAAGCAACAGCGGATGGGTCTACCGCAATCGATCCGGCTTCCCTGCACCTTCGTCCACTTCATCCTTTCGGGTTCTTCATGGTCTTCGTATTTCAGTCTCCTGGTCTGTTGCATTCGCCCGAACGTCACGCCGTCGCGCGAACAACCCGGTTGCGACCGTCGTGCTTTGCCTGGTAGAGCGCCTTGTCCGCGCGATTGATGAGGCCGCGCGGATCTTCCGCATGATTCCACTCGGCGACGCCGAAACTGGCGCTGACCGCGCCCACCGTCTCGAACGGATCGCCGGCGATCTTCGCGCGCACCGCCTCGGCGATCGCCATCGCGGCGTCGATGCGGGTCTCGCGCAGGAGCAGGATGAATTCTTCGCCACCGAAGCGCGCTGCGCAGTCCGAACTGCGCAGCACCTCGCGAACGCGAAGCGCGGTATGGCGCAAAACAATGTCGCCGCTGTCGTGGCCAAACGTATCGTTGATGCGCTTGAAGAAGTCGAGGTCGAAGATCACCACCGACAATCCCAGCTGGCGCGTGCGCGCCTCGGCCATCTCCGTCTCCAGTCGCTCGAAGAAGCGTCGACGATTGACAAGATCGGTGAGGAAATCCTTGGTCGCCAGCTCTTCGAGACGCACGTTGATCCGGGCCATCGGCGCAATCACCAGCCGGGTCAGCGCGACATTGAGGCCGATGAACATGAGGCCGAAGACCGCTGCAAGCGACCACATGAATGTGGTGAACGCACGCTTGGCCTTTTCCAGTGGATAGAGCATCGGCACGCGCACGAGCTGCATGCCGATCGTCTCGCCTTCCTTCCATCCGAAGCCGTTGTCGTCGCCGTACACCGCGCGCATCGTCGTCGGCGCGGCGTCTGGCGTGCTGTGACACACCAGGCATTGCACCTGGTGGATCGTGATCGGCCTCGCGACGTACATCGATTGCTCAATGCCGTCGCCGTGCACGCCGGTCAACTCCTTCAATCCGCCGTCCGCGCGAAACTGCTCGATCAACACGCGCTCCCACCCGCTCGCGCGGTCGCGCGGATTGGTCGGATTGAGTACCGACTCCTTGTAGTCGTATCCGGGGTAGCGATCACCGAGACGATGCAGGGTCTCGGTCGCTGCGAATGCCGGCACCGTCTGCGGCAGGAAACGCTCGGCGTTGAGCGGATCGAGGTGCGGCTTGATCTGGTCGGTCGTGTAACTGCGGATCGCGAGTGCGGTCTCCATCAGCACTTCGGAGTTGTGCCGCACTTCGTCCATCGCGTCGCCTTGCAGTTGCGCGTGGTAGTGCCAGCCGGCACCGAGGATGCCGACGACGAACACGACGATCAGGACGAGATTGAACAGGAGCCGAAGCTGCATTGAACATGACGCCGCGTCGCGGCGCCCTCCGTTGAGCGCCCCCCCGGCGCACTGCCATGGTCGCATGCCGCAACGCGGCCGGCACGCTGCGCAGCGTCGTCCGGATCGGCTACGCTCGACCTTTCAATCGACACAAAGCGCATGATCGCACCGATGATCGCCCTCGTTTCCGTCGCCGCGGCGCGCGATCTCGACGACGATCTGGCACCGTTGCGCGCCGCGTTTCACGATGCCGGCGCCGACGTCACGATCGTCGATTGGGACGATGCGAACATCGATTGGTCGCGCTTCGACGTCGCCTTGCTGCGCTCGACGTGGGACTACGTCGAGCGCCTACCGGAATTCCTCGGCTGGGCCGCGCGGGTGTCGCAACACACACGCCTGCTCAATCCGCAGGAAGTGCTGCGCTGGAATACCGACAAGCACTACCTCGCCGATCTCGCACGCGCAGGTATTGCGATCGTGGCGAGCACGTTCGTCGAGCCGGGCGCGGATGCACGCGTTTCGCTCGACGCATTCGTCGCCGGCACCGACGCCGGCGAGTTCGTGGTCAAACCGGGCGTCGGCGCCGGCTCGCGCGATGCGCAACGGCACAGCCGCTCAAAACTCGATGGCGCGCAAGCGCATGTCGCACGTCTGCTCGACGCCGGGCGGAGCGTGCTGCTGCAGCCGTACCTCGACCGTGTCGACCAGCACGGCGAAACCGCATTGATTCATTTCGATGGTGTGTTCAGTCATGCGATCCGCAAGGGTCCGCTGCTGCGTCCGGGCGACAGCCCGACCGACGCACTGTTCGCTGCAGAAGACATCACACCGCGGATCGCGAGCGAGGCCGAGCGCGCACTCGCGCTACGCGCTCTGGAAGCGATT
>NZ_JBDSWZ010000133.1:0-7230 GCF_039926425.1 Dokdonella sp. | reverse complement strand
GCAGGCACCAAGCCCGCAACTGCGGTTCACGCGGGAAGCCGTCTGCGGATTTCGCGGGGCGAGGAGCGGTTTGAAGTCGACGTGCGCGACGTCAGCGAGCGTCGCGGTCCCGCGAGCGTCGCGCAGGCGTTGTATGCGGAGACTGAAGCGAGCGCGCTGGCGCGCGCGAAGGCGGCGGAAGAGCGTCGCCTGCACAACGCCGGCTACGCGAGGCCGACGACGAAACCGGACAAGCGCGCACGCCGCCTGATTCATGCGCTCGGCGACATCGACGCGTTTTAGCCATCCGCATCCGATCGCGCATCACGCGGTGCGAACGGGTTAGACTCCGCCCCGCCTGAGGTGACTGCCGGCGTTGAGCCGGCGGTTGAAACGGGAATCCGGTGCCGCGCGATCTGCGTTCGAGATCCGCCCATTCCGGAGCTGCCCCCGCAACGGTAGGCGAGTTGTCGGTCCGCACGAAGCCACTGTGGTCACACACGGGAAGGCGCGGATCGCGAAGGGTCAACCCTTCACTCGCGAGCCCGGAGACCGGCCTTTGGCATAACCCGACACGCGGTGGGCTTGTGTCCAGGGCTTGCTGCGCACGCATGCATGCACCTCGCTTCCTGCCGCTTGTTCCGATGTCATCGACACCGCGCGGGCAGGCGCGGCCAAGGAGCACGCAATGCAATTCCCCATCCCTTCACGTCGCCTATTCGCATTGGCGCTGGCGTCGCTGTCTGCGTTTTCACCGGCATTCGCCGACGAGGCGCCCGCCGACCTCGACGTTGTCGTCGTCACCCCGACCCGCACCGAACAGACCGAAGCGGACACCCTGTCTGCGCTGACGGTGATCGATCGCGCCGACATCGATCGGCTGCAACCACTGTCGCTGCAGGATCTCCTGCGCGGAACGCCCGGCCTTTCGATCACGAACAACGGTGGTCCCGGAAAGAACACGTCGTTCTTCCTGCGCGGCACCGAAGCGGGCCACGTGCTGATCCTGATCGACGGCGTGAAGATCGGTTCGGCAACGGTCGGTTTGCCGGCGATCCAGGACATTCCGGTCGACCAGATCGAACGCATCGAGATCGTGCGCGGTCCGTTCTCGAGCCTGTACGGTTCGGAAGCGATCGGTGGCGTCATCCAGATCTTCACGCGGCGAGCGGAAGGCCCGTTTGAGCCGAACTTCAGCATCGGCGCCGGCAGCTACGGCGAGCGACGCGCGGATGCGGGAATCGCCGGACGCGGCGATCAGGGCTGGTACTCGGCGCAGGTCGCGCATGCCAACACCGACGGCATCAATTCGTGCCGTGGCCAGGCCGACCCGGGCGCTGGCTGCTTTACCGATGAACCCGATCGCGACGGGTACCGCAACAACTCGATCAGCCTGGCGGGTGGCTATCGCTTCAATCCGGCGTGGGACGTCGATGCGCACGTTCTTCGCACAGACGGTTACAGCGAGTTCGACGGCACGTTCACCAACCAGACCTCGACCGAGCAACACGTTGCCGGTGCGCGCGTGCGTTACCGCCCCATCGACGCGTTGACGCTGTCGCTCAACATCGGGCAAAGCGCGGATCTCAGCGACAACTTCGAGAGCGGCGCCGATGCCGGCACATTTGATACGCATCGTGATCTCGGATCGTTGCAGGGTGATTGGCGCGTTGGTGGAGGCACGCTGACGCTCGGCTACGACTGGCAGCGCGACAGGATCGACAGCGATACCGACTATGACGTCAACCGACGCATCGACGATGCAGTGTTCGGCCAGTGGTTGCAGACGTTCGGATCGCAATCCGTGCAGATCGGCGCGCGTCACGACGACAACAGCCAGTTCGGCGGAAAGACCACCGGAAGCGTGTTGTGGGGCTGGCAGTTCGACCCCGCGATTCGCCTGACCGCGAGTGCGGGTACCGCGTACAAGGCACCCAACTTCAATGACCTCTACTACCCGTTCTTCGGCAACCCGGATCTGCGCCCCGAAAACTCGCGCAATTTCGAACTCGGCCTGCGGGGCACTCCGGGTTGGGGGCACTGGTCGGTCAACGCATTCGAGAACCATGTCGACGACCTGATCGCCTACGACGCGGCGCTCTTCGCGCCGAACAACGTCGCGCGCGCGCGCATCCGCGGCGTCGAAGGCGTGCTCGGCTTCACGTGGGCCGAGTGGGCGTTCGCCGGCACCGCGACGTGGCTCGATCCGCGCAACGACAGCAACGATGACAACCACGGCAATGTGTTGCCACGTCGTGCGCGTGAAAGCGTGCGGCTGGATGCCGATCGACGCTTCGGCGCGTTCAGTGTCGGCGCCAGCCTGTATGCCGCCGACCAGCGCTACGACGATGCCGGTAACACGAACAAGCTCGGGGGCTACGCGCTGACGGACCTGCGCATCGCCTACCGTTTCAGCGAGGCATGGAAGCTCCAGCTCAACGCCAACAACGTTTTCGATCGCAGCTACGAAACTGCGCAGTGGTACAACCAGCCTGGGCGCAATTTCATGCTGACGGCAAGCTGGCGGCCTGCGAGTCGCTGACATTGGTGCGATGTGCTTTCGACAAAGGATGACGCCATTCCCGGGAAAGCGGGAATGGCTCTGCGTCAGCGAGTCACAGCACGACGCTGCAACCCCTCACTCCGTCATTCCCGAGAACGCGGGAATCGCTCTGCGTCAGTGAAGCAACGCATCACGAGGCAACCACCCCACGCCGTCATTGCCGTGAAAGCGGGAATGACGGCGTGAGTCAGGCTCAAAACCGCGGGCGATCTGTCATGGTGTTGCAGCGCGATTCCCGCGTTCGCGGGAAGGACGTCGGGAAGGTATGGATGCTGCGACTCCGAATCACGGCACCAGTTTTTTCAGGCGATACACCACATCCAGCGCTTCGCGCGGTGTCAGCGCATCCGGATCGATTGCGCGCATTGCTTCGTCGAGGGGCGATGGCGTGCTGGCAGCGAACAGCGCCAGCTGAGGGGATTCGTTTTTCGAGTGAATGCCCCCGCGCGCAGTTATCGCTGCATCCCCGCGTTCGAGCAACTCGAGCGTGCGGCGCGCATCGGCAATCACCGCTTTCGGCAGTCCGGCGAGCGCCGCGACCTGCAGCCCGAAACTGCGGTTCGCCGGGCCTTCCTTTACCGCGTGCATGAAAACCAGTTGCTCGCCGTATTCGACCGCATCGAGATGCACGTTCGCGATGCCGTCGAACTCGCCGGCGAGCGCTGTCAACTCGAAATAGTGCGTGGCGAACAAGGAGTACGCACGGTTGATCTTCGCCAACGCGATCGCGCTGGCGCGCGCCAACGCGAGACCGTCGTAGGTCGAGGTGCCGCGACCCACTTCGTCCATCAGCACGAGGCTCGATGCGGTCGCGTTGTGCAGGATATTCGCCGTCTCGCTCATTTCGACCATGAAGGTCGACTGGCCACGCGCGAGGTCGTCGCCGGAACCGATGCGCGTGAAAATGCGGTCGATCGGCCCGATCGTCGCGGCGTCGGCCGGTACGAAGCTGCCGACGTGGGCGAGCAGCACGATGAGTGCCGCCTGTCGCATGTAGGTCGATTTGCCGCCCATGTTCGGTCCGGTGACGACGAGCATTCGCCGTGCATCGTTCAAGACGAGATCGTTCGGCTCGAACGGTTCTTGGCGCACCTGCTCGACCACCGGATGACGTCCGCGCACGATGTGGATGCCGCCGGTGTCGGCGAGGGTAGGGCGGTTCCAGT
Source organism: Dokdonella sp. (assembly GCF_039926425.1). GTDB lineage: Bacteria > Pseudomonadota > Gammaproteobacteria > Xanthomonadales > Rhodanobacteraceae > Dokdonella_A. Next base: position 3,522 of record NZ_JBDSWZ010000133.1, on the reverse strand, counting down.
CGAGCGCATCCGCGCGCTCGGCGAGATTCGCAAGCACGTCGAGTTCGGCGACCGCTGCGGCAGCCAGCTGCAGCGGCGCGAGTTGTTCGAGCAGCGCTTCGAGCACGCTCTCGTACAACGCGCGTTCGCGCATCAACGATCGCTCCCGTGCCGACAGCACCTTGTCTTCGAACTGTTTCAGTTCCTCGGTGACGTAGCGCTCCGCGCCCTTGATCGTCTGACGTCGCGTGTAATGCAGCGGCGCCTTGTCCGACTGGCCCTTGCTGATCTCGATGTAATAGCCATGGACGCGGTTGTACCCGACCTTCAGAGTCGCGATGCCGCTGGCCGACTTCTCGCGTTCCTCCAGATCGATCAGGAACTGATCGGCGTTGGTCGACAGCAGTCGCAACTCGTCGAGCTCCGCATCGAAACCCGCGCAAATGACGCCGCCATCGCGCGCAAGCACCGGCGGAGTTTCGACGATGGCATCGGAGAGAAAGCGGGCCGTTGGATCGTGCTGGCCGAGCCGCGTGACGAGCGCGTCCAGCAACGGACTGTCGCAGGCAGCCAGCGCTTCGAGGAGGCGCGGTGCGAGCGCCAACCCGTCACGCAGCGTCGACAGGTCGCGTGGACGTGCCGATCGCAACGCAACGCGCGCGAGGATGCGTTCGAGATCACCAATACCGCGCAGGATTTCACGCAGACCTTCGTGTCGTCGATGATCGATCAACGTCTCGATCGCCTGGTGGCGCAGTTGCAGCGCGCTGCGCTCACGCAGCGGACGATGCAGCCAGCGCCGCATCAGACGCGCACCCATCGGTGTAATGGTGTGGTCGATGATGCCGAGCATGGTGAAGTCGCGATTGCCGCTTGCGTGCGTATCGAGTTCGAGATTGCGGCGCGTCGCGGCATCCATCGCGATGGTGTCGTCCGCGTTCTCGACTGCAAGGCCAGTGAGATGGGGCAGCGCTGATTTCTGCGTCTCCTCGACATAGCCGAGCAGTGCGCCCGCTGCCGCGATGGCCAGGGGCAAACCGTCAGCGCCGAAGCCGGACAGGTCGCGCGTGCCGAAGAAGCGCGCGAGCTCACGTTGTGCGGTCGAGCCATCGAAGTGCCACGGAGCGCGCTTGCGCAATCCGGGCAGACTGGTGACGAACGCCGGCCATGCGACGTCTTCGCCAACCAGCGTCTCCGCCGGAGTCAGCCGCGCGAGTTCCGCGGCGAGCGCTTCCGCGTCGCGCACTTCGCTCAGCAGGAACCGTCCCGACGACAGGTCGATCCACGCCAGCCCGAATCCCGCCGAAGCGCTTTCTTTCGGTGATGAAGCCAACGTGCCGCGTGCGGCGATTGCGAGCAGGAGATTGTCGCGACGTTCTTCGAGCAGTGCGGCGTCGGTGACCGTGCCGGGCGTGACGACCCGAACGACCTTGCGCTCGACCAGTCCTTTCGCGAGCGCCGGGTCGCCGATCTGCTCGCAGATTGCGACGGATTCCCCGAGTTTGACGAGCCGAGCGAGGTATCCCTCGGCTGCGTGGTGCGGCACGCCGGCCATTGGAATCGGTGCGCCGGCCGACGCGCCGCGCTGTGTCAGCGTAATGTCGAGCAGGCGAGCGGCTTTTCGAGCATCGTCGTAGAACAACTCGTAGAAATCGCCCATGCGGAAAAACACGAGCGTGTCGGGATACTCCGCCTTCGCCGCGAAGAACTGGCGCATCAACGGTGTATGTTCGCCGGACAGGGAAGCAGGCGAGGGGCTTTCGTTCATTGCGGAAGGATTCGCCGATTCGGTGGTGGTTCACTGCAGCGCGGCATTGTGCCGGAGTGGCACGGCGTGTGGCGCAATCGGCGTTTGTCGATTGACGGTTTCCCCGTTCGACGTATGCCATGGAAGGCCGGCAGCGCGCCGGTTCAATCGACACAGACCTGGCGGAGAACGAAAATGCGATTCATGGTGATCGTCAAGGCAAGCCCCGATTCCGAAGCCGGCGTGATGCCGAGCCAGAAGTTGTTGACCGAGATGGGCCAGTTCAACGAAGAACTGGTGAAGGCGGGCGTTCTGCTGGCGGGCGAGGGGCTCCACCCGAGTTCAAAAGGTGCGCGCATCCGCTTTTCCGGCGCTGGTCGCAATGTGATCGAAGGGCCGTTTGCCGAGACGAAGGAACTCGTCGCCGGTTTCTGGTTGCTGCAGGTCACATCGAAAGCGGAAGTGATCGAGTGGATGAAGCGCTGCCCGAATCCGTCCGGGCACGGCGATTCGGAGATCGAGATCCGCCAGGTGTTGGAGCCTGCGGATTTTGGCGGAGCCCTGACGCCGGAACTGCGTGAGCAGGAGGCGGCGCTCCGGTCCAGGATCGACTCGACGACGTAGCACAAGCCGCGTCCGGGCGATCGAAGGAATCGAACGATTGTGAATGTCGATCGGGTTGTCTCCCGATCGTCTTTACCTGAAAGAGCGTCGCGGGCACTTGAAGTCCCACGAATTCCCACTGAACCCTGCAAGGAATCGAACATCATGCAATTCCCGACGAATCGACGTCCCTCGGTGATCTGCCTGTCTGCATTGGCGGCAGCACTCTGCGCAGGAGTGGCAGCGCATGCGGCGCCCGTCACGTACCAGATCGATCCGAGCCATACCTACCCGAGCTTCGAGGCCGACCACATGGGCGTGTCGATCTGGCGCGGCAAGTTCGACCGGTCGAAGGGTCACGTGATGCTGGACCGCGATTCGGGAACCGGAAGCGTCGACATCGACATCGATCTCTCAAGCGTGGATTTCGGCGAGAAGAAACTCGATGCGTGGGCGATCGGCAAGGATTTCTTCGACACATCGAAATTTCCGCATGCCACATACAAGGGCAAGCTCGACGGTTTTGCGAACGGCGCTCCCACCAAGGTCGTCGGCGAACTCAACCTGCATGGGGTGACGCGTCCGGTCGAGCTCAGGATCAACAGTTTCAAGTGCATCCCGCATCCGATGTTCAAACGCGAGATGTGCGGCGCCGACGCGTTCGCAACCTTCGATCGCGAGGCGTTTGGACTCACCGCGGGCAAGGACTACGGATTCCGGATGGACGTGTCATTGCGGATCCAGGTCGAAGCACTGGCGGGGACGACGGCGGCGGACGTGAAAAAGCCGTGAGCGATTGCTGTAAATCCCGTCGATCATCGAGGAGCGTTCCATGTTGAAAATCATTCTTGGCGTCGTCGTGCTGGCGATCGCCGTTGTTCTCGTTCTTGCAGCGATGAAGCCCGATGTGTTCCGCCTCGAACGGAGCGCGCAAATCAAAGCTCCGCCCGACAGGATCTTCGGGCTGGTCAACGATTTCCACAGCTGGGCCGCGTGGTCGCCGTGGGAAAAGATGGATCCGGCGGTGCAACGCACGTTCAGTGGGGAGCCGAGCGGGAAGGGCGCAGTGTATGCATGGAAGGGCAACAGCAAGGTGGGCGAAGGGCGGATGGAAATCCTCGAGTCGTCGCCGTCGCGCATCGTGATCAAGCTCGATTTCGTTGCGCCGTTCGAGGCCCACAACACGGCCGAGT
>NZ_JBDSWZ010000132.1:0-5939 GCF_039926425.1 Dokdonella sp. | reverse complement strand
GAAGCGCACGGCCGCTATCGAAGTGCGCAGCTTGAAGTCGAACGGCTACGCATGGACATCCTGCCCAAGCTGGATCGTGCGGCTTCTGCTGCCGAAAAGGCGTACCGCGCAGGTGCCATCAGTTATCTGGAATGGGCGCAGCTGCAGTCCGAAGGTATTGCAGCGCGCAAGCAGCAACTGGACGTCGCGCTGGATGCACAACGCGCGCTGATCGAACTGCAACGCCTGACCGGCCAATCACTGGTCACGCATACCGCCCCCGCCGCGCGAGGAACCAACCCATGAGCAAGACGACTTCACTCACGCGCGCGCTGGCCGCAACCTTTGCTTTGGCAGTTGGCCTGGCCTTGGCCGGTTGCGGCAGCAAGCCCGCAGCGCAACCCGCTGACGCGCACACGGATGAGCACCCAGACGAACGCGGCCATGCCGAAAATGCTGGCGAAAAACATCCTGATGATGATGTGGCATCGACCAGCATTCCTGCCGCCGTTGCGCAGTCATCCGGCATCCGCGTCGAGCCGGTCGCGGCGGGCGTGATTGCGGACGAACATGAAGTCCAGGGCCTGTTGACGCCAGTGGAAGGTCGGGTCGCGCAGGTCATGGCGCGTTTTCCGGGGCCCATCCGCGCCGTGCATGCGGGTGTGGGCGACACGGTGCGTGCTGGGCAAAAACTTGCAAGCATCGAAAGCAATCTCAGCTTGACCACTTACACCGTGACATCGCCGCTTACCGGCACCGTGCTGCAACGCGCGGCGACGGTGGGTGCAGTCGCTGGCGAGGGCATGGCGCTGTTCGAAGTCGTTGACCTTTCCACCTTGTGGGTCGATTTGCACATCTTTGGCAATGACGCTGGTCACATCACTGCCGGCATTCCGGTGACGGTCACGCGTCTGAGTGACGGTGTCAGCATCGACACCACGCTGGAACGCATTCTTCCGGCGACCGCAACGGTCAGCCAAAGTACGGTCGCCCGCGCCCGCATCGACAATGCGGATGGCCTGTGGCGGCCTGGCGCCGCGGTGCGCGCACGGATCGTGGTGGATCGTGCCGATGCTGCGTTGGTGGTGCCATTGACCGCGTTGCAAACCGACGCAGAGGGTCGTGACGTGGTCTACGTGCGCGAGCAAGAGCGTTACGAACAACGCTCGGTGACGGTGGCCGGGCGCGATGCACACAACGTGGAAGTCACTGCAGGTCTCACGCCCGGCGAACAGGTCGTGGTCGCGCAAAGCTTCCTGGTCAAGGCCGACATCGGCAAGTCCACCGCTGCGCACGCGCATTGAAGGGGCCGCCATGCTTGAGCGACTGATTGCATTCTCCATCCGGCAGCGCTGGATGGTGCTGGTGCTGACCTTGGGGCTTGTTGCCTTGGGTAGCTGGAGCTTCACCAAGCTGCCGATCGATGCAACGCCGGACATCACCAATATCCAGGTGCAGGTCAACACCGAGACGCCGGGATATTCGCCGCTGGAGTCCGAACAGCGCGTGACATTCCCCATCGAAACGGCGCTGGCCGGCTTGCCCGGGCTGGACTACACACGTTCGCTGTCGCGCTATGGGTTGTCGCAGGTGACGGTGGCCTTCCACGACGGCACCGATATCTATTTCGCGCGCCAGCAGGTCGCCGAACGCTTGCAACAGGCTCGCTCGCAATTGCCTGCGGGGCTGGAGCCGTCGCTTGGGCCGATTTCGACAGGCATGGGCGAGATCTTCATGTACACGGTCGATGCAAAGCCCGATGCGCGCAAGCCGGACGGAAGCGCGTACACGCCCACCGACCTGCGCACCTTGCAGGATTGGGTCATACGTCCGCAGTTGCGCAACGTGCCGGGTGTGACCGAGGTCAACACGATTGGCGGGTATGAACGACAGATCCACGTCACACCTGATCCGGTGAAGCTGCGCGCGCTCGGTTTCACACTGCAGGACGTAGTGGCAGCAGTGGCCAGCAACAACCGCAACGTGGGCGCAGGTTACATCGAACGCAACGGTGAGCAGTTGCTGGTGCGCGTGCCCGGCCAGGTGGGCGATGCACAGCAACTCGGCACGATTGTGCTCGACCGCCGCGAAGGCGTGCCCATCCGCGTGCGCGACATCGCGACAGTGGCCGAGGGCAAGGAACTACGCAGTGGCGCGGCGACACAGAATGGCCACGAAGCCGTGATCGGTACGGTGGTGATGCTGGTCGGCGGCAACAGCCGGGACGTGTCCCGCGCGGCTGCAGCAAGGCTGCAGGAAGCCAATGCCAGCTTGCCGGAGGGCGTTGTCGCCACTGCGGTTTACGATCGGACGGCACTGGTGGACCGCACCATTGCAACCGTGTCGAAGAATCTGGTGGAAGGCGCACTGCTGGTCATCGTGGTGCTGTTCCTGCTGCTCGGTAATTTCCGTGCCGCGTTGATTACTGCGGCGGTCATTCCACTGGCGATGCTGTTTACCCTTACCGGCATGGTGCGGGGTGGCGTGTCGGGCAACCTGATGAGCCTGGGCGCGCTGGATTTCGGTCTGATCGTGGATGGCGCGGTCATCATCATCGAAAATTGTCTGCGCCGATTCGGCGACCAGCAGCGCGCGCTGGGCCGGGTCATGACGCGTGAAGAACGTTTTGCGACCACCGCAAGCGCGACGGCCGAAGTGATCCGGCCCAGCGTGTTCGGCGTCGGCATCATCACTGCGGTGTACTTGCCGATCTTCGCGCTCGGCGGGATCGAGGGAAAGATGTTCCACCCGATGGCGATTGCCGTGGTGCTGGCACTGACTGGCGCGATTCTTCTATCGATCACGTTCGTGCCCGCTGCAATCGCTGTTTTCCTGGGTGGACATGTTGCGGAAAAGGAAAATCGCTTGATCGCCTGGTCGAGGCATCGTTACGCGCCCTTGCTGCGGGCCTCGCTGCGCCTGCGCATGCCGTTGGTCGCTGCTGCCGCGCTACTCATTGTCGTGTGTGGATGGCTTGCGCCACGGCTTGGCACCGAATTCATTCCCAACCTCGACGAGGGCGACGTCGTGGTACAGGCGTTGCGCATTCCGGGAACCAGCCTCAGTCAGTCGGTCGACATGCAGAGGACCCTCGATGCGGCGCTTTCAAAGCTGCCGGAGGTGCAACGCGTGTATGCCCGGATCGGCACGGCGGAGGTCGCGAACGACCCGATGCCACCCTCGATCGCGGATACGTTCGTGATCCTCAAGGATCGCAAGGAGTGGCCCGATCCTGGAAAGCCGAAGCGGGTGTTTCTTGAAGAGGTCGAAGCCGTCATCGACGCAGTCCCCGGCAACAACTATGAAGTGACGCAACCGATCCAGATGCGCACCAATGAGTTGATCTCCGGCGTGCGTGCGGACGTTGCCGTGAAACTCTACGGCGATGATCTGGATCAGCTGGTCCGCACGGCCGAGGAGATCGAAGCGGTGATGGCCAAAATTCCTGGCGCCATGGACGTGAAGGCTGAGCAGCTGACCGGGCTTCCGTTGTTGACGGTCGAACCGAATCGCGATGCGCTGGCGAATTACGGACTCAACCCCGGCGACCTGCAAGACGCAGTTGCGACGGCGATTGGTGGCACCAAAGCGGGCCAGTTGTTCGAGGGCGATCGCCGCTTCGACATTGTTGTGCGATTGCCTGACGCATTGCGTGAAGATCCGCGGGCACTCGCTGAGCTGCCCATTGCATTGGGCGATGGAGCACAAGCAGACGAGTCGAGCGGCAAAGCAACATGGCTCAGCGGCGCACCGCATACAGTGCCGTTGCGCGAAGTTGCCAGCATCAAACAGCGACTTGGACCGAACCAGGTCAACCGCGAAAACGGCAAGCGCCGCGTTGTGATCAGCGCAAATGTGCGCGGACGCGATCTCGGCGGCTTCGTCGCCGAGGTCCGCACCGCGATCACGCGCGAGGTGAAGCTGCCTACCGGCTACTGGCTGGAATACGGCGGCACCTTCGAGCAGCTGATTTCAGCAAGCCAGCGCCTCGCTGTGGTGGTACCGCTGACCCTTGTGCTGATCTTCGGTTTGCTGTTCATGGCCTTCGGATCCGTCAAGGATGCCGGTATCGTGTTCAGCGGCGTCCCTCTTGCACTGACCGGTGGCGTGTTGGCGTTGTGGTTGCGCGATATTCCGCTGTCGATTTCGGCGGGTGTCGGTTTCATCGCGCTGTCGGGCATCGCGGTCCTCAACGGCCTGGTCATGATCAGCTTCATCCGCAAGTTGCGCGCGGAAGCCGTTCCACTGGACGAGGCCATTGTCGATGGAGCACTGGGTCGGCTGCGGCCAGTCCTGATGACCGCGTTGGTGGCATCGCTTGGCTTCCTGCCGATGGCATTCAACGTCGGCGCGGGTTCCGAAGTGCAGCGGCCGTTGGCCACGGTGGTAATTGGCGGGATCGTGTCATCGACACTGCTGACGTTGCTGATCCTGCCTGCGCTGTATCGCTGGTTGCATGGGAGCGAGCAATCGCAGGTTGGAAGCTCCAGCTGATCGCTCGCGAGATGCACCGATTGTGCTAAGTGATGTGCATTGCGCGCCGTTTCCGTCCGAAAAGCGACCGTCCTCCTGGAAGGTCTGAACGAGTCCTCGTCGGCGCGGCGTCTCCGCGCCCACGTCTGCTGATTGCCGGCCTCCCTCTTCACATCACGCAGCGCGCACTCAATCGAAGTGCCACGTTCGCCCATCGACTCGTCACGCCAACACGCTGCAACGGCGCGGCGCGCGCGAGATGACTTCTCCACAGCCCCTGCGTTCAATCGGCGCCATCATCGCGCCGGCACGCTTCGTGAGAGCCGCTTCTGCTCGAGCCTTTTCGACACAGTACCCTGTCTGCTGACGTCGTACCGCTCCATCGGACCGGAACCGGTACGCGCAACGATGGGCCCGCGGATATCGGCTGGTCCGGGCATGCTTGCATTGAAGGTGTGTCGAAATCAGAGCCCGATGTTCGTCTTGTTGATACAAGCTCGGTCGGTGACCCAGCGAAGACAAGGAGCGATGACGTGACACGCTATCTGATTTCATTCGACGATGGCTCGATGGCCCACATTCCTGATGCGGACTGGCCGGCGGTGGGCGAGGCATCTCATGCGGTGGTTCGGGACGCCAAGGCCGCCGGAGTCTGGATCTTCGGCGGCGGGGTTCTGCGCCAGCAATCGACCATCGTTGCGACCGACGGGACCATTTCAAGCGGACCCTTGCCGGAAACAAAGGCGGTCGTCGGCGGATTCTCCATCATCGAGGTTTCGACGCGCGAGGAAGCTCATGCGTGGGCGACGCGCATCGCCGAAGGATGTCGTTGCGCACAGGAAGTTCGCGAAATCATGTATGACCCCGAGTCCTGATCGGAATCGCTCAAGGACCGAGCTCATTCAAATTCAACGGATGCTCCGTGACGACCCGCCTGGCCGGCAACGCGCCGCACTGCGCGACGCGGGATCGCCCATATCCCGTTCAACGACCTCCGCCCCGCCAGCTTCGGCTTCGTCACGCGTCCGGAATGACCGCATCATGCGTGCACGTTCAATCAGATTCCAAGCGAGCCGCTGGTTTCACTTGGGGAGTCGTGGTGGAACCGCAGACTCTGACGTCGTTGCGTGCAAGACCGGCTGCCGCGAATCGCGACCCCGATTCGTCGATGGCGGTGACGCTGCACGCTGCACGCTGCTCCGACGCGTTACGGATCGGGGCGTGCGGGGGAGCGCGAGATTCAACCGAGCACTTCGCAGGCCGCTGACGAGATGATGTGTTCGCGGTTCCGCTGTGTCAGCGGTCGGTCGTGTGGTTGCGACGAAGCCGTCGTGCGGCAATGGCCATCAGCAGAAATCCCGCCAGCAGTTTGGCGACCAGACCGATATCGGGCGCGCTGACAGCTGCGCTTGCGGTCGGCTGCGCGACGAGTTGCAGGAGAGGCGAGTTGTTGCTGTCGTCACGATCGCCGATCCGCCCGCCGGTTG
>NZ_JBDSWZ010000131.1:0-3434 GCF_039926425.1 Dokdonella sp. | reverse complement strand
AGCTGCGCGGCGTACTGGTTCATCAATTGCGCAAACGTTTCCTCGGAACCCGCGACGTGCTCGGCCAGCGCCATCGCAGCGTCGTTGCCGGACTGGATGATCATTCCGGAAAGCAGGTCTTTGAGTGCGACCTTGCTGTTGAGCTGCAGGAAACTGGTGGAGCCATCCGTGCCGGCGCCGCCGGAGCGCCACGCGCGCTCGCTGATCTGCACCGGGTCGTCGAGGTGGATCTTGCCGTGCGCGAGTTCCGCCGAGACGACGTACGAGGTCATCACCTTGGTGATCGATGCCGGTGCGACGCGCGCGTCCATGTTGCTGTTGGCGAGCACCTGGCCGTTCGAATAGTCCATCAGCACCCAGCTCTTCGCCTCGATACCGGGAGGCGGCGGCACCGGCCCACTGCCCGGCAGGCCCGGCGTCGGAAGCGCGGCGGGTTTGGGGACCGCTTGCGGGGTCGGCAGGTCTGGATTGGACGCGGTCTGCGGGGAGGGTGCCGGAGTGGTGTCGGCTGCCTGTGTCGAAGCGGCGGGCGCGGCGGCCTGGGCGGCGGTGTGGTGGGGCTTGGTGCGCGCCTGAGCGGTGACGCAGGCGAGGGCGAGCGCGAGGACGGCGAGGGACGACAGCTTCATTCTGGAGGGGTTACCTGCACGGGAATCACATTGGAATTGTCGCAGAGCGAGTCGTGCAATACACCCCGCGTGCGCGAACGCGTCGCATCGGTATGCCTCACGTTCATGCGTTGCGGATCAGCGGTCGATCGCGACACGCGCCGCGCCGAGGCCGAGTTTCTCGATGCGCGCGGTCATCGCATCCGCCGCTTCGACGTCGGCGAGCGGTCCGACGCGAACGCGATGCACGGTGCGCCCGGCGACGCTCACCGACTGGATGTCGACATGCTCGAGGCCGACTTTGTTCGCTGCGACGACCGCACGTTCGGCGTTTGCCCGATCACCGAAGGCGCCGAGCTGCAGATAGATGCGCGGCGATCCGCCTGCGCTGGACAGCGCGGCGGGCTCTGCGATCGAAGGCGCGCGAACCGGCAGCGGCGTCGAGGATCGTGGGGGCTGCGCGCGCGCGGTGAAGTCGGTGGTGGGCAGCGTTGCATCCGGATGATCGGGGTCGATCGCGCGCACCTCGACCAGCCCGGTGCCCTTGGGCCACACGCCGATCTTCACGGCCGCCGCGTACGACAGATCGATGATGCGGTTGTCGTGAAAAGGGCCGCGATCGTTGACGCGCACGATCACGCTCTTTCCGTTGTCCAGATTCGTCACGCGCGCGAAACTCGGCAGCGGCAGCGTCTTGTGGGCTGCGCTGAACGCGTACATGTCGTACGTTTCGAACGACGACGTCATGTAGCCGTGGAACTTGTTGCCGTACCACGATGCGATGCCGCGTTCGACGTAGCCTTGCGCATTGGGCAGCACTGAATAGGTCTTGCCGAGCACGCTGTAGCTCTGCTTGTTGCCGAAGCGCGAGCGGGGTTCGTTCTTCGGTACCGGTTCGGGGATCTTGCCGACATCGATGGGAGGCGCGTTGGGACCATTGTCCGCATTTTGCCGATAGCGCTCTGACTGCGGTCGGGCTGTATCGGGCGGAAGAGTGACCGATCGCGGGCCGCGTACTGGAGCGGGAGCGGGCAATGTGCCGACAGGCGTGCTTCGTGTGGGCGCGTGGCTCGCGCAGCCCGAAAGAAGCAGGGTGAGTGCGACAGCCGCGACTGCAGAGCGGGTCATCACGGCGACGCGGGCGACGCGACCCCGGCGGCAATTGCCTGTGCGAGTTGCCAGACCGAGAGCGAATACATCGGGCTCTTGTTGTAGCGCGTGATCACGTAGAAATTCCTGAAGGTCAGCCAGTACTCGGGACCGCGCTCACCATCGAGCTTCAGAAGCGTCGAGGCGGTCTGCGCATCGATGCGCTCGAGCGGCGCGTATCCCCAGGCTTCCATCTGTTGCAGCGGATACACCGGTTCCGACCCCTTCGGATTGATCTCCCGCGCATCGGTCGCCGGCTGCGCGCGCACGGCGACCGGCTGACCCGGTTCCCAACCATGCTCGCGGAAATAATTCGCAACGCTCCCGGTGATGTCGGGCAGCGAACCCCACAAGTCGATGTGGCCGTCTCCGTCACCGTCCTTCGCCCATTTCGCGATGCTGGTCGGCATGAATTGACCCCAGCCCATCGCACCCGCATACGAGCCGCGCAGTTCGTCCAGCGGCACCGCGAGATGGCCATCGCCAAGCAGGAACAGTTGTTTCAGCTCGCCGCGAAAAAATGGCGCGCGTGGCGGATAGTGGAATGCGAGCGTGCCAAGCGCATCGAGCACGCGATATTTGCCCGTGTTCCGTCCATACGAGGTCTCGACCCCGATGATCGCGACGATCACTTCCGGCGGCACTCCGAATTGCTCGCTGGTGCGATCGAGCAGGGCACGGTTGGCGCGGTAGAACGCGATGCCGTCATCGATGCGCTTTTGCGTGACGAAGATCGGCCGGTAATCGCGCCACGGCTTGGTTGCCTCGGCGGGGCGCGCAATCGCGTCGAGGATGCTCTGCTGCACCTTCACGTCGGCAAGGGTTGCAAGCACGCTGGCTTCGGAGGGCCCGCCGGCCTTCGCGACCTCGGCGGCGAATGCTCGCTCGTCGGTCGTCGGGTCGGCTCCTGCATTCGCGATCGATGCGAATGCGCTGCCGGCGACGAGCGCGCAGATCAACAGGAAAGGAATTCGGATGGGCGTCAGACGGCGATGGGCGGGCACCGCGCTACTCTACCATCGAGCCCGCGCGATGGAGTAGCGCGTGCGCCGCGTGGAAATGCATCGGGATTGTCCGACAGGTCGTTGCGCAGGTGTCGGACACGTCGTCGACGGAGTCGGACATGGTCGCCGCGGCTGAGCCCGGCCAAGCTGCGGGAGTTTCGTCGTCAAGGCCTGCAACCGCGGCCCGGCGAAGCGTTTGAAGTGTCCAGGGAGGACGTCCGATGGTTATTCGCCTGTTGCCTGTGTTGTTGATCCTTGCGTTTTCCGCCACCGCCCACGCGCAGGCGGATGCGCGACGACATCACTACGTGGATGTGTACGAATATTTCACCACCGACGCGCAGTACGAGTCCTGGTTCACCCTGTCCGCGCAACTGGATCAGGACTTCGACGACATCTGCGGCGATACCTTCTGCGAGGGCGACTACAGCAACATCCAGTCCCTTCGGTTGCGCTGTTCGGTCGAGACCTTCAACGGCCGCATTGGCCAGTGCCTGTGGATCTTCGCCGGCAGCTATGAAGACGTCGATTCGGGCAGCGGGCGGATCGACGTCCACTCCGAGGTCTGGCGCTGCGCCGTGCCGCTGGCTCCGCAGACGACGATCGATGGATTGCTGGCCGCGCTTGCAGTCCCGCACCCGCTGTACGCCACGCTGCCGGGGACGCAGGTGAC
>NZ_JBDSWZ010000130.1:0-4284 GCF_039926425.1 Dokdonella sp. | reverse complement strand
CTGCCAATTCACCGGCGATCATCGAATCGAAATCGTTCAAGCTCTACCTCAACAGTTTCAACCGCGAGCGGCTGCAGGACGCTGCTGCGCTGCGCGCGCATCTGGTGCGTGATCTTTCGGCGGCGAGCGGGGCGGATGTGGGTGTGGTGCTGACAGTGCCGGAGCGCTTTGCGAATGCGTCGATCGGCGAACCCGACGGCGAATCGATCGACGCCCAGCCACTCGATTTCGACGACTATGGACCACCCGACGCGGACCTGCTCCGGCGATCCGACCAAGCGACCGACGTGTGCGAGAGTCTCGTCTCCAACCTGCTGAAATCCAATTGCCCGGTGACCGGCCAGCCCGACTGGGCCAGCGTACAGATCCGCTACGAGGGAGCGCGCATCGACCGTGCAGGCTTGTTGCGCTATCTCGTCTCCTTTCGGGAACACGCGGAATTCCACGAACACTGTGTCGAACGCATCTTCATCGACTTGATGCGCCGGTGTGCGCCCACCGCCCTCAGCGTCTACGCGCGCTATACACGGCGCGGCGGACTCGACATCAATCCGTGGCGCAGTACCCTCCCAGGCAATCCCGCCAATCTGCGCGGTGCACGCCAGTAGGGTCGTGGGCGCGTTGTCCCACTGAGCCCTCACGGCAGACGCTCACACGCTGTTAAGCGTGGGGGAGTGTATTGTGAACGCCTAACTGAACGGGAGTGCGGGGATGGCGAACGAGCCAAGCAAGCCGAATTTTTCAAACGTCCAATCGGGCGCTGGCACGACTGCGCCGCCTCCGCCGAAAGCAGATTTTGGCAACGTCGCCGCCGGTGTCGATTCGACCGCCAAGGTTGTTGCGCCGAAGACCTACACGGTTGCAAAGGGTGACAGCCTGTCGAAAATCTCCAAGCACCTCTACGGCAACGCCAATCGCTGGAAGGAAATCTTCGAGGCGAACCGCGACCAACTTGAAAACCCCGACCTGATCCAGCCGGGACAAATACTCAAGCTTCCCGCCGATGCGGGTCCCAACGCCTGAAATGACGGAGTCAACACGATGACGAAGCAACGCACCCAGCAATTCACCCTGATCGCCGCGATGGCCGGCGCGCTCGCATTGTCCGCGTGCGGAAAGAAGGAAGCTCCGGCACCGACGCCGCCGCCGGCCACGCCAATGGCTCCTGCCCCGGCTCCGGTCCCGGCGCCGATGGCTCCGGCTCCGGCGAAAGTGGAAGTGACGTCGGTCGACCTCGGCTCCGCAGTCGGTGCTGATCAGAAGGTCACCGCTCCGATGACCGAGTTTGGCGCCAAGGACACCATCTACGCGGCAGTTTCCACCTCCGGCACGGCGCCTAACGCTGCGCTCGCGGCCAAGTGGACCTACCAGGACGGCCAGACGGTGAACGAGTCCAGTCAGACGATTGCACCGACCGGCGCGTCGGTGACGACGTTCCACATCGCCAAGCCGGACGGCTGGCCGGTCGGAAACTACAAAGTTGAAATCATGCTCGACGGCAAGTCGGTGTCGACCAAGGATTTCAGCGTGAAGTGATTCACCTTTCAGGGTGATTTGGAAAAGGCGCGGAGCAATCCGCGCCTTTTCTTTTGGGCGCGTTCCGGTCGCCACAGAGTCCGCGCACCGCATCGGATTTTGCGGATCCCCGCGAACAGGAGACAATGGACGACCCGCGCCGGCCTGGCCTGTTCCGGACCACGGCGCCGCAATCTCCGGAGAACCGCATGACGCAATTCACCCCGACGCCACCTGCTGGCGGCGAGAAGATCACGATCGCCAACGGCATCCTGAGCGTGCCCGACCAGCCGATCATCCCGTTCATCGAGGGCGACGGCACCGGGCCGGACATCTGGCGGGCCACCGTCCGCGTGCTCGACGCGGCCATCGAGAAGTCCTATGGCGGCAAGCGCAAGATCCACTGGATGGAAGTGCTCGCCGGCGAAAAGGCGTTCAATGAAGTCGGCAACTGGCTGCCCGACGCCACCGTCGCCGCATGCCGTGAATACCTCGTGTCGATCAAAGGTCCGTTGACCACGCCGGTTGGCGGCGGCATCCGCTCGCTCAACGTCGCGCTGCGCCAGATGCTCGATCTCTACACCTGCCTGCGCCCGGTGCGCTGGTTCAAGGGCGTGCCCTCGCCGGTGAAGGATCCGTCCAAGGTCGAGATGACGATTTTCCGCGAGAACACCGAAGACATCTACGCCGGGATCGAATTCCAGGAAGGCACGGATGACGCGAAGAAATTCGCCGCGCTGGTGAAGGAGCATTTTCCCGACCGCTACAAGAAGATCCGCTTTCCCGATTCGTCGGGTTTCGGCATCAAGCCGGTGTCGCGCGAAGGCACCGAGCGCCTCGTGCGCGCGGCGCTGAAGTACGCGGTCGACAACGATCGTTCGTCGGTGACCCTGGTGCACAAGGGCAACATCATGAAGTTCACGGAGGGCGGCTTCCGCGACTGGGGCTACGCGACCGCGCAGCGCGAGTTCGGCGCAGTCGAACTCGACGGCGGTCCGTGGATGACCTTCAAGAATCCGAACACCGGCAAGACGATCACCGTCAAGGACGCGATTGCCGATGCATTCCTGCAGCAGATCCTGCTGCGCCCAGCCGACTACGACGTCGTCGCAACGCTCAACCTCAATGGCGATTATCTTTCCGACGCGCTTGCAGCCCAGGTCGGCGGCATCGGCATCGCACCCGGCGGCAACATCAACTACGTGACCGGTCACGCAGTGTTCGAAGCGACGCACGGCACCGCGCCGAAGTACGCCAACCTCGACAAGGTCAATCCAGGTTCGGAGATCCTCTCGGGCGAGATGATGCTGCGCTACATGGGCTGGACCGAAGCGGCGGACACGATCATTGCCGCAATGGACAAGGCGATCGGCCAGAAGCACGTAACCTACGATTTTGCGCGATTGATGGACGGCGCGACCGAGGTGAAGTGTTCGGAATTTGGCGACCGGATGATTGCGGCGATGTAAGGAAACCGCACACCCATTGAAACAAGGGCGCTTCGGCGCCCTTTTTTTCGGGTCCCGAGAGCCCTCTGAGCTCTGCGGCACGAACGCGCGCTAGACTCGGGCGCATGGCAATCCCTGCAACCAGCGGCATCGCATCCACGGGCATGCCCGCACGTGCCGCCGCGCTCATCGTCGACGCATTCCTCGACTACAACGAGCGCTTTGCCGATATCACCCGGCGCGCCAAGCGACACTTCGAGCGACGCGACTGGGCGCAGGCGCAGGCGGACACCGGTTTGCGCATCGATCTCTACGACGTGTGTGTTGCCGAGACGCTCGCGCGCCTCGAACTTCTTCTCGATGATCGTGTGCGATCGCGAACGCTGTGGAATTCGATCCGCGACGACTACGCGAAAGCCGTCGAGCCGCTGATTGATCGCGAGCTCACAAAAACCTTCTTCAACACGTTGTCGCGGCGGTTCTTCCGCACCCGCGGCGTCGATGAGCGCAGCGAGTTCATTGCGCTCGACTGCGAGCCGACCACCGGCATCGCTGCAACGATTGCGCTGGCGCGCTACGCGATCGACGGCGATCTCGCGTCCACCTGCGAACGCCTGCTGGCCGACTATCCATTCGCCAACGGACACGTCGACCGCAGTCGCTGCGCGCTCGGCATTGCCCGCGAGATCGCCGAGCAGGCGCTCGAGAGCGGCATGGTGCTTCGCGCGATCGAATTGTTGCCCACGTTGTTCTATCGCGAACGACGCGCGTACCTGGTCGGACGACTGGTCGACGAGGAAGGCAGCACGCCGATGGTGATCGCGTTGGTGAGTACACCGGCCGGCGTGCGCGCCGACGCGTTGCTGACCAATACCGACCAGGTGTCGATGCTGTTCGGCTATGCGCGCAATGCGTTTCTTGCGGATCTACCCACCGTGGGCGACACCGTCGTCTTTCTCGAGGAGTTGATGCCGCACAAGCCGGTCGGCGAGATTTACAGCGTGCTCGGTCGCCTGAAGCAGGGCAAGACCGAACGCTACCGCCACCTGTTCCGGCATCTCACGCAACATCCGCAGGAACGGCTGGTGCACGCCGATGGCGAGCGCGGCATGGTGATGGCGGTGTTCACGCCAAAGGACTACCCGATTGTCGTCAAGGTCATCCGCGACCGCTTCGCGTATCCGAAGGACATCGGGCGACGCCAGGTCGAGGAGAAATACCGACTGGTGTTCCGCTACGACCGGGTCGGTCGTCTGGTCGATGCCCAGGAATTTCGCGACCTGAGGTTCCCGCTCGCGCAGATCGACGCAGCGTTGCTGGA
>NZ_JBDSWZ010000129.1:0-22023 GCF_039926425.1 Dokdonella sp. | reverse complement strand
GCTATCGACCTTGCGTGCGCGCCTGCCGGCGTCGGCCACGGTGAGCCTGCTCGGTCGCTGCGCCGTCGACGCGGCCTGGGACGATGCGGAGCGCCTGCCCGAGGTCGCAGAAGGCGAACATCCTTCGATCATTCTCGCCGACGTTGCGCGTCGATATCCGGGTGAGCATGTCATTCTCGTCCGGGCGGATGCCGTGCTCCCGACGTTGGCGTGCGAACGCCTGTTGCGTGCATTGCTGCTGCCCGACGTGATCGGTGCAGTTGCGCTGGACCGCGCACGCATCGCTTCGGCACGGCAGTCCGACGTGGATTGGCTCGATGCGATCGCGTTCGCAATGGGCGATCGAGATGTCTGCGACGACGATGCGTTCTTCGGTCCGCATCCGCCGGCGATGTCGGCATGGCACGCGGAACGTATCGGCCGCATCGCTGGCCAACCCCTGAGGGAGCGCGACGCCATCGATGCCGCGGGCTTGCGCGTCGTGTTGCTCGATCACCTCGTCGTGGATTCGCTCTCGCTCACGCAGAGGCCGCCAACGCCGCAGGATCCGCGCGATCCGACGCCACCCACGACACTCGACCGGCTTCGCGAGCGCATTGGCGCGGCGCTGCGGGCCGGCTTCACGCCGTCGCGTCCAGGCCTCGATGCCCGGCCAGTTGTGTTGCATGTGCTGCACGGTTGGGGCGGCGGCGCCGAACGCTGGGTGCGTGATGTTGCAGCAGCCGACCAGAGCGTCCATCACCTGGTGCTCATCGCGCGCGGCAGTTTCGCGCGACGCCGCCATGGCGAGTGGCTTGAATTGCACGAGGGCGGACTGACCGGTCCGCCCCTGCGCCGCTGGCCGTTGCCGCGCGCAATCGCCGACACCGCGCTTGGCGATCCTGTCTATCGCGACTTGCTGGCGCAGGTGATTGGCGACATCTGCGTTGACGCCGTGGTCGTTTCATCACTCATCGGTCACAGTCTCGATGTCTTCCGGACTGGCCTGCCGACGTTCTGCATCGTGCACGACCACTACCCGCTGTGGCCGGTGCTGCATCGGGACTTCGGCGATCCAGCGCTGTCGTTCGACGACGCGCAACGCGAGGCGGATCTCGATGCAACCGGCGATGATCGCGAATTCGCCAATCGCGATTGGCGGCACTGGCAACGCTTGCGCGATGCCACGGTTGACGCACTCCGTTTGGCGAATGCGACGCTGATCGCGCCGAGCCGGTCTGCGCTGCTCAATCACCTGCGCCTCGCGCCCGAACTCGGCACGCTGCCACAGCATGTGGTGGCTCACGGACTTGCACCGTGGCGCGATGCACAGGCGTCGGTGCCGCTGCCGGCGCACGCACGTCCTCGATTGCTGGTGCCCGGTCGCATCCGTCGCGGCAAGGGCGCCGAGTTGCTGCTCGCGGCGTTGCCGCGCTTGCGCGAGCACGTGGACCTGTTCCTGGTCGGGGCCGGTGCGGACGCGCACGCGCTGTTCGGCGAACGCGGCGTGCACATCCTGCTCGATTATCAGCGTGACGACCTGCCGAAGCTCCTCGCGGACATCCGACCGGATGCGGCGCTGCTGTTGCCGACCGTCGCGGAAACCTTCAGTTACACGCTGTCGGAACTGCGCAGTCTCGGGGTCCCTGTGATCGCGACGCGGGTCGGCGCGTTGGCCGAGCGCATCGACGATGGCGTCGATGGTTTCCTTGTCGACGCGCAGGCGGATGACGTCGTCGCACGTGTCGTCGAACTGCTCGCCGATCCGATCGCATTCGAACAGGTTCGTCGCACACTCGCGTCACATCCCGTCAGTACTCTGGCGGAGATGGCCGACGCGTACACGTCGGTGATGCGACTCGGCACCCGCAAACCCTTGCGCTATCCGGTTGGATCGACAGGGGCGATGGATCTGGACGTGGCCGTTGCGGCGAACGGGCTGGCGCGGTCACGCGAACACGAGCGTCTCCTCGCCGCCGACCTCCGCGCGGTCCGCGCTGAAAGCGAGCGGCGGGGCGACTGGGGACACACGCTCGATCGGAACCTCGCTGCGCTCTACGACAAGTACACGACGCTGCACGACGACCTGTCGGAGCGAACGCGCTGGGCACTCGCACTGGATACCGAACTGCAGGACGTCAAACCCCGCTACGAGCAGACCATCGCCAGCACGTCATGGCGCATCACGGCGCCATTGCGTCGCGCGAACGCGATTGCGCGACGCGTCCGTGCGAGCCTCGCATTTCGCAGCGCACGCCTGCGCGCGACGCTGGGGCGCGTTCGTGGCAGCCTCGTGCAGCGCGGTGTGGCCGGCACGTTGTCGCGCATCGCGCAGGAGTTGCGCGGGAGCGAACGCGTCCGCAGCCGCCTGACCTATCCGGAGCCACGCGAAGACGTCGCGCCATTCGAGGTGCCATCCAGCGACACGCCGCGGGTGTCGATCGTGATTCCCGTCTACAACAAGATCGCGTACACCACAGCGTGCCTGCGCTCGATCGTCACGCATGCGGGCACAACGTCGTTCGAGATCATCGTGGTGGACGACGGATCCAGCGACGCGACACCGCAGCGACTCGATTCAATCACCGGCATCCGGTCGGTCCGCAATGCGCAGAACCTCGGCTTCATCGGTTCGTGCAACGCCGGAGCCGCCATTGCGCGCGGCGATTTCCTGCTGTTTCTCAACAACGATACAGTGGTCACGACCGGCTGGCTCGAACCACTGGTCGACTGCATCGACCATGCGCCCGACGCCGGCCTCGTCGGCGCCAAGCTCGTCTACCCGGATGGCCGCCTGCAGGAAGCAGGCGGCATCGTGTTCAACGACGGCTCCGGCTGGAACTACGGACGCTTCGGCGAACCCGATGACGCGCGCTACGATTTTCGGCGTGAAGTGGACTACTGCTCGGGTGCCGCGATCCTGCTGCGTCGCGACCTGTTCGAACGACTCGGACAATTCGACACGCGCTACACGCCGGCGTACTACGAGGATACCGATCTCGCGTTTGCGGTGCGCGAAGCCGGCCTCAAGGTGTACGTCGAGCCAGCGGCGACCGTCGTGCATTTCGAAGGCATCACCTCCGGCACCGATACAGCGAGCGGCACCAAGCGTTTCCAGGTAATCAATCAGGCGAAATTTGCGGAGAAGTGGAAGGACGCACTCGCGCGGCAACCCGCGCCCGGCACGCCGATCGGAATTGCCGCGACGCATCGCTGGAAGAAGCGCGTGCTGATCATCGACGCGACCATCCCGCAACCCGACCACGATGCCGGATCGGTGCGCATGGTGAATCTGATGCGCGTGCTCGGCGAACTGGGCTATCAGGTCAGCTTCATGCCGGACAACCGGTTGTGGACCGCGCGTTACACGCCCGCGTTGCAGTCGCTCGGCGTCGAAGTGCTGTATGCACCCTATGCCGCCGATCCGGTTGCGCTGCTGCGCGAGCGCGGGCGCGAATTCGACCTGGTGATCCTTTCTCGCCACTACGTCGCCGCCAGTTACGTCGGGTTGGCGCGGCTGTATGCACCGCAAGCCACACTCGCGTTCGACACGGTCGACCTGCATTACCTGCGCGAACGTCGCGCCGCGGAAGTGGCCGGCGTTGCCGATCCGGAGCGCGCCAGCGCGGCAACCCGCGCGCAGGAGCTGAAGATCATCCGCGAGTGCGATCTGACGCTCGTCGTCAGCGAAGCGGAACAGGCGTTGCTGGCAACGGACGCGCCGGGCGCGCGCGTGGAAATTCTCTCGACCGTCAACGAAGTTCATGGCTGCCGGATTCCGTTTGCGGAACGCCGCGACCTCGTCTTCGTGGGTGGCTTCCAGCATCCGCCGAACGCCGACGCGGTCGCGTGGTTCGTGCGCGAGGTGTTCCCGCTGCTGCGCGCCGACCTGCCCGACGTGCGCTTCCACGTGATCGGCAGCAAGGTGCCGGATGCGATCCGCGAACTCGGCGACGACCATGTGCTGGTGCACGGATTCGTCGAGGACATCACACCGTACATGGACGGATGCCGTGTCTCGGTCGCGCCTCTGCGCTACGGCGCCGGAGTCAAGGGCAAGATCAACACCGCGATGAGTTACGGGTTGCCGGTGGTCGCGACCACACTGGGTGTCGAAGGGATGCATGTGCGCGCTGGCGAGGACGTGCTCGTTGCCGATTCGCCCGCTGCGTTCGCGGCGGAAGTTGCAAGGCTGTACCGCGATGAAAGTCTGTGGAAACGACTCTCGACCAATGGCCTCGCAAACGTGGAACAGCACTTTTCATTTGCCGCCGCGCGCACCGCACTCCAACACATCGTCTCCGATGGAATGCGGCCTGCGTAGGCCGGACGCGTATTTTGCGGCCGGCGCGCACGCGCGCAATCGCACTTCCACGCCGGTCGAGCTGCGGCCGTCCACCCTACAAAAGAACGCATTCGACCGTGCCCCGATGGAGCGCGTCTTCACAGACCGCACGCGCAATGCGCGGCCGGCGCTCTTCATGTCCCGACCGCACAGGCGATGATCGAAGCCCACACCGATCACTTCGGCTCGGCGGCTCCCCGGCTTGGCAACGTCGCACCGCGCGCGCCGGGTCGCCAGGTGCCGATGAAGATGCCGACCAGCGAGAGGCCGACACCGATCCAGTCGCTCGAGTGCGTGGGCCGGCCGAAGCCGATCACGTCGAAAAGAAAGGACAGCGCGGGCTGCAGCAGCAACACAAGACCGATCGTCGACGCGGGCAACTGTGGCATCGCACGCGTCAGCAGCACCCACCCGAGTACCTGACCGCAAAAGCCGAGGCCAAGCAGCGCCAACCAGCTCTGCGCATCCGGGATCGCAAAGCTGTCCCCTTCGATCAGCGCGGCAATGCCGAGGAAAAGCGCGCACAACAGTGTGCTGACGCACAGCAACTGCGCCGGCTGCAACTGCACGTGGCCCGCACGCTGCGCATGGCGCGTCGACAACATGTAGACCGCGTACGCAATCCCGGTGACGATGCCGAGCACGACGCCGGTCTGATAGCTCGCGTCGACGGTCGACCAGTCGAGTCCGACCAGCAGGTAAAGGCCTACAAACGCAAGCGCGAGCCCTGCAAGAAACGGGACACCGAGCTTTTCGCGGTAGAGCACGAAGCCCGCGAGCGCCATCAGGAACACCTGAAAATTTCCAAGCAGCGTCGCGAGGCCGGGGCCGATGATGAGAATGCTCCGGTGCCACATCATCAGGTCGACCGCGAACGCGGCTGCCGGAATCGTCAGCCACGCGATTTCGGCGAGGCGCACGCGCCGCCACTGGCCGAGCGCGAGCAAGCCGATCAACAGCATGCTGCCGCCGAGCGCCATGCGATAGAAGCCCGCCATCGTCGGACCGACGTGGGCAAGCTTGACGAATACGCTGGTGGTACTGATCGCGATCGCGCCGGCAGTCATCTGCAGCAGCGCTGCGCGGGGGAGATGGGAATCGGCCACGCGCATCCTTCAGGAGTCGGTCCGCCGGACGACGTCCGGCGGAACGCTTCAAACTTACAGCGCGGCGCCCGACGCCTTCTTCTCGACCGGCACCTTCGTGCCCGCATCGTCGGACGGAGCGTCCTTGAGCCCACGCTGCTCCAGCAGTGGCTCGACACTCGGATCGCGCCCGCGGAACGCGCGGTACAACGATGCCATGTCCTGCGTACTGCCGCGCGACAGGATCATGTCGCGGAAGCGCTGGCCATTTTCACGGCTGAGTCCGCCATGTTCGCGGAACCAGTAGAACGCATCATGGTCGAGCACTTCGCTCCAGAGATACGCGTAATAGCCGGCTGCATAGCCGCCGCCCCAGATGTGCGCGAAATAGGAGCTGCGGTACCGCGGCGGCACCTGCGCCATGTCGACGTGGAATTCCTTCAACGACTTCGTTTCGAATGCATCCACGTCCTGCTTGGGTGAACCCGGCGGCAGCGTGTGCCAGGCCATGTCGAGCAACGCGGCTGCGAGATACTCGGTCGTGGCAAAACCCTCGCCGAAGGTCGCTGTCTTCTTGATCTTCGCGACCAGCTCGGCCGGCATCGGCGCGCCCGTCTGGTAGTGCTTGGCGTAGTTGGCGAACACCTTCGGATCGCTTGCCCAATGCTCGTTGAACTGCGACGGGAACTCGACGAAGTCGCGCGGCGTGTTCGTGCCGGACAACGTCGGATACTTCACGTTCGACAGCATGCCGTGCAGCGCGTGGCCGAATTCGTGGAACATCGTCGTGACATCACCGAACGTGACCAGCGCCGGTTGTCCTGCGGCCGGCTTGGTGAAGTTGCAGATGTTGTAGACCACCGGCTTCGTGCCCATCAGGCCCGACTGACCAACCAGGTTGTCCATCCACGCGCCGCCGCGCTTGCTGTCACGCTTCCAGTAGTCGGCGTAGAACAGAGCCATCGAGGAGCCGTCCTTGTCGAATACCTCGAATACGCGCACGTCCGGCTGCCACACCGGCAGGTCCTTGCGTTCCTTGAAGGTCAAGCCGTAGAGCTGGTTGGCCGCGAAAAAGACGCCGTCTTCCAGCACGCGGTTGATCTCGAAGTATGGCTTCACCTGCGACTCGTCGAGGTCGTACTCGGCCTTTCGCACCTGCTCTGCGTAATGCTGCCAGTCCCACGGCGCGAGCTTGAAGCCTTCCTTGTTCTTGTCGATCAGCGCCTGCATCTGCGCCTCTTCACCGCGTGCCTTTGCCGTAGCCGCCGGCACCATGTCGGTCATCAGTTTCTCGGCCGCCTCCGGCGTCTTCGCCATCTGGTCGTCCAGCGTGTACGCGGCAAAATTCGGGAAGCCCAGCAGCTTCGCCCGATCCGCGCGCAGCACTGCGAGGCGTTGCACGATGACCCGCGTGTCGTTTGCATCGCCGTGTTCGGCGCGTTCGGTCGACGACTTGAACAGCCGCTCGCGCACCGCGCGATCCTTGAGGTTCACCTGCGCAGGTTGCTGCGTTGTGTTCTGCAGCGTGATCGCGTATTTGCCAGCCTGCATGTGCGACTTCGCTGCATCGGCGGCGGCCGCGATATCGGCGTCGGAAAATCCGGACAGTGCCTCCTTGCTGTCGACGATCACCGCGCCCGCATTCGTTGCGGCGAGCAGCTTGTTCTGAAAGTCGGTGGAAAGAGTCGACTCCTCCTTGTTGAGTGCACGCAGCTTGGTCTTGTCCGCGTTGTCGAGGTTCGCACCCGCGCGCACGAAATTGCGGTAGTAGCGCTCGGTCAGATGAATCTGCTCGGGATCGAGACCGCTCGATTCGCGCGAGTCGTAGATCTTCTTCACGCGCTTGTAGAGCGTGTCGTTGAGGTAGATCGCGTCCTGATGCTCGGCGAGCTTCGGCGCCAGTGCTTCCTGCGCTTTCTGCAACGTGTCGTTGGTGTTCGCACCGGTCACCATGCCGAACGACGCGCCGACACGGGCGAGCAGCTGCCCGGTGCGCTCCATCGCCTCGATCGTGTTGGCGAACGTCGGCGCGTCCTTCTGCGCAGCAATGGTGTTCATTGCCGCGAGCTGGTCGCGCATCCCGGCCTCGATGGCCGGCTGGTAGTCGGCATCCTTGATCTTGTCGAACGGTGGCGCCTGGAACGCCAGCGTGCTTTGGGTGGCAAACGGATTGGACGCGGACAGCGCCGCCGGCGCCTTCGCCAGTGCGTCGGCTGATTGCACCAGAAGACCGCCGCTGCCGGCGAGGATCAGGTTCATCGTCATCGTGAGAAGTCGTGTTCGCAGCATGAAGGGAGGGTCCTTGCGGAAGCGGGGGGAATCCGAATCGGCGCTGCCGGACGGATCAGGCCGGCCAGCCTACCATTCTGTCGCCGCACGGCATGTGCCGATTGGCCCATGCGCGGGATGTCGCGCCGGTCCTGCGTCAATGGGCGTCGGAGAGTGTGCCCACCACCGGGCCCAGCACGTCCCAGACGTTCTGCAGCACGCGTGCCTGTGCGGGGGCCTTCGGGTGGAGACCGTCGTCCTGCATCAGAGCCGGATCGAGCGCAACACCTTCGAGCAGGAACGGCAGCAGCGGGACATTGAATTCCGTCGCCAGACCCCGATACAGGCTACGCAGGCCGTCGCGGTACTGCGGGCCATAGTTGACCGGCAGCTCGATGCCGATCAGGACGCCTTTGGCGCCAGCATTGCGGACATCGGCCAGGATTTTCGACAGATTCGTGCGCACTTCGGTCAGCGGGAGCCCACGCAAGCCGTCGTTCGCTCCGAGTTCGACGATCACGACGGCGGGCTTGTGCTGGCTCAACAGCGGTGGAAGTCGGGCAAGTCCACCGGCGCTCGTCTCGCCGCTGATGCTCGCATTCACGACTGCGCGTGCAGGCTTGGCCGCTTGCAGGCGCTGGGAGAGCAAGGTCACCCAGCCTTCGTTCGGCGCCAATCCGTAGGCTGCAGAAAGGGAATCGCCGAGCACCAGAACCGGTGCGACGGTGGCTGCGATCGACGGAGCGCAGACGCTGGACAACAGAACCAACAATAAGGCACGAAGCATGAGTGATGTGACCGCAAGCGCGTTGAGTGCCGCCCAGATTAGCAAAGTCGTCGAGGGTCCCGACGGTCGACTCACCATTCTCGACGGCGTCGGGCTCGATGTCGCGCGCGGTGACAGCCTGGCGATCGTCGGTGCGTCGGGTTCAGGCAAGACCACCCTGCTCGGCCTGCTCGCCGGCCTGGATCGACCCACCTCCGGCTCGATCACCCTCGCAGGAACCACGCTCGACGCACTCGACGAAGAGGCGCGCGCACGACTGCGTCGACGTCGCGTCGGCTTCGTGTTCCAGAGTTTTCACCTGCTTCCGGCCCTCAATGCAGAAGAAAACGTGATGCTGCCACTCGAGCTCGATGGCCGCGACGATGCGCGCGACCGCGCTGCCGAAGCGCTCGGCCGGGTCGGCCTCGCCGCGCGACGCCATCACTATCCGTCGCAGCTGTCCGGGGGCGAGCAACAGCGGGTGGCACTCGCGCGGGCATTCGTGCATGGCCCGGAGATCCTGTTCGCCGACGAGCCGACCGGCAATCTCGACCAGCGCACGGGAGCGAACGTCGGCGATCTGCTGTTCGCGCTCAATCGCGAACATGCGACAACGCTGGTGCTGGTCACCCACGATGAAGTTCTCGCGGCGCGATGTGCGCGGCGCCTCCATCTGCGCGAAGGACGCATCGTCGAGGCTGGCGCGTGAGGCCGCTGGCCTTTGCGGCACGCAGCCTGCGCCGCGAATTCCGGCATGCCGAACTCGCCACGCTCGCCGCCGCGCTGGTTCTGGCGGTCGCGGCACTGACCGCCGTCGCGACGCTTGCCAGCCGGGTCGAACACGCGCTGATTGCGTCGGCCGCCGACCTGATTGGCGGCGATCTCGGCATTGGTGCGAGCCGCGCACTGCCCCCCGCGTTCGCAGCGCAGGCAAACGAGCGCGGCCTGCAGACGAACGTGCTCGCCGATTTCCCCAGCGTCGCCTTTGCCGGCGAGAAGAGCCGGTTGTGCGACATCCGCGCGAGCGACGAGGCGTTTCCACTGCGCGGCGCGTTGACCATCATCGACACCGGTGGACATGAAACGCCTGCGCACGCTCCGTCCGCCGGCACCGTGTATGTCGATCACGCGGTGCTCGCCGCGCTGGATGTTTCGATCGGCGCAACTCTGCAGCTGGGCGGTCGCGATCTGGTGATTGGCGGCGAGATCTCCAAGTCGCCTGACGGTGGAAATCTGTTCCGCATCGCGCCACGCATCCTGATGAATCTGACGGATGCGCAGGACGTCGGATTGCTCGGCCCCGGAAGCCGCGCACGCCATCGGATGCTGGTCTCCGGAAGCGAACGCGCGGTCGCCGCATTTGCTTCGTGGGCGAAGCCGCAGCTTCCCGATGGCGCGGAGATCACCACCGTCGAGGACGCACAGCAGAACCTGCGCAGCGCGTTCGAGCGTGGCGAGAGTTTTCTGCGCCTCGCGGCTCTTCTCGCCGCGCTGCTTTCGGGGGTTGCAATTGCCCTCGCAGCGCAACGCTTCGCGCGCCGCAAGATCGAGGAAGTGGCGTTGCTGCGCTGCCTTGGTGCGAGTCGTGGCGAGATCGTGTCCGCACTGTTCCTCGAACTGGTGCTGCTCGCGTTGCCCGCGTGTGCTGCAGGACTCGTGCTCGGCCTCGTGTTGCAGCAGGTGGTGCTGAGCCTTGCGAGTGGACTGCTTCCGGGAGCGACACCGGCGGTACCGTGGGGTCCTCCGATTGCGGCGTTTGCGGTCGGACTCGCGGTGTTGTTCGGCTTTGCGCTTCCGCCGCTGCTGCGATTGCGCGATGTCGAACCGATGCGCCTGTTCCGCCGCGATCTGGTGACGCGTGTGCGGCGCGTCGACGTGTTGTATCTGTTGCCGGTCGCGGTCGGCGCATTGCTGATCCTCCTTGGCGCCGGCAACGTGCGGCTCGCTGCGACACTCGCAGCGGGGTTTGCCGGCGTCGCGGTCGCCACGTTGCTCCTTGGACTTGCATTGCTGTCCGTCGTACGGATCGCATCCCTGCGCCTTCGCGGCGCGCTGCGCTTCGGGCTCGCGAATCTCGCGCGACGACGGATGTTGACGCTGATCCAGGCCGGAGCGCTGGCGCTCAGCCTGACCGCGCTCGCGTTGCTCGGTGTGGTCGGCCCGTCGCTGCTCGCACACTGGCGCGCTGAACTGCCGACCGACACGCCCAACTGGTTCATGATCAACCTGCAACCCGAACAGGTCGCGCCGATCGAGCAGCGCCTGCAGGAACTTCACGCGAGCAGCGTCAATCTGCTGCCGCTGGCGTCCGGCAAGCTGGTCGCGATCAACGGCAAAATACCGGACGAAAAATCCTACGACGATCGCCGCGCAAGTGGCGCGATCAGCGGTGAAGTGCGGGTCAGCTGGAGCACCGCGTTGCCGCCGTCGAACAAGCTGGTTGAAGGAAGCTGGTTCGGCACATCCACATCGAAACCACAGCTGTCGGTCGATCAGATGTGGATCGACATGTTCCATCTCAAACTCGGCGACACGTTGACGGTGCGCGTCGGCGAGAAGGAACTGGAGGCAACGATCACCAGCATCCGTCACGTCGACTGGACCTCGTTCCGCGCGAACTTCTTCCTCATGCTGGACCCTGCCAGTGCCGCAGCCTTGCCGCACGCCTTCGTCGCGAGCTTTCATCTCGATGGTGCGAATGCGCTGGCGTCGCTGTCGCGCGATTTTCCGAACGTGTCGCTGATCGACCTCAACGCAATCCTCGATCGCGTTCGCGACATCATCGATCGGGTGACGCGCGCAGTGACCTCGGTGCTCGGCTTCAGCCTGCTGGCCGGCGTGCTTGTGTTGCTCGCTGCACTCGCGTCGACGGCGGACGAACGCCGCTTCGAGTCGGCACTGCTGCGCACGCTCGGCGCGCATCGACGGCAGCTGTCGATTGCCGTGCTGAGCGAGTTCGCAGTTCTGGGCCTGCTCGCAGGCTCCATCGCGGTGATCGGCTCCGGCGTGCTCGGCACCGTGCTCGCCCGTGAGGTATTCCGGATGCCCGACTACACGCCGCCGCTCGGCGCGCTGGCCGCACTGGTCGCGGCAGCCGCGGCGATCGTCGCGCTGGCGGGCTGGGCCGGCACACTGCGCATTTCCCGCACGTCGCCGATGGCAGTGCTGCGAAGCGGCTGACCATTCAGCCGCGCGCAGACCTTCCCGGAGAGCTGTCCGCTACCATGCGCGCGATTTCCCCGATCGAGTCGCGCGCCCATGTGGAATGTCGTATTGCCCATCCTGCTGCTGATCGGGTCGAACGTCTTCATGACGTTTGCCTGGTACGGCCATCTGAAATTCACCGACCGGCCGTTGTGGATCGTGATCATCGCGAGCTGGGGCATCGCCTTCTTCGAGTACTGCCTGCAGGTGCCGGCGAATCGATACGGATACGGCACGTTCAACGCGGCCCAGCTGAAGGGAATCCAGGAAATCATCACGCTGAGCGTATTCGCGGTGTTTTCGATCACCTACCTCGGTGCGTCGCTCAAATGGAACCATGCGGTCGGCTTCGCGCTGATGGTCGCGGCCGCGTTCTTTCTGTTCAAGGAGTAGTCCCTGTGAACCCGATGACGACTGCATGGGCTGCCGCGCTTGCTGCTGCAACGATGTTGCTCGCCGCTTGCGCGTCCGCGCCGCCCTCGCCGACAGCGCGGGAAACCGAGGTGCCAGTGCGCATCGAGCGTTTCGACAAGGAATTCGAACTGGCGCGCGGCGTCACGCGCGTCGCGATCGACAACCCATGGGGCGAGATCAATATCCGCAGTCGCGACGAGCGCGAAGTCGGCATTCATGCAGTGGTCCAGAGATTGCCGCCCGGGTTTGCGCCCGCAACGATGCGATCGCACCGCGACGGCGCAACGCTGCACATCGACGTGACGATGGACGGCGCAACGCCGGGCGCGCTTCCGTTGCAGGGTCGGATCGACATCGCTGTCTACCTACCGGGCGACCTTGTGCTTGCGCTGCACACGCGTGACGGACGTATTTCAGCGAAGCGGAGAGCGGCCGCAGTCGAAGCGTCGTCGAAATCGGGGGCGCTGCTGATCTCGTCGCGTGGCCGACTCGATCTCCACTCGGACTCGGGCCCGATCAGGGCGGTCGCGATCGGCGCGCGGTGGGACGGTCGCAGCGAGATCACCAGCGACAGTGGCCGAATCGTGTTGATGGTGCCGACGTTCGGCGACATTGCGCTGGAAGCGACCACCAACGGCCGGCTCACCAACGACTTCGGTCTGAGTGTGACACCCGATCGCGGAGGAGCGAGCCACGCTGCAGCGCGGTACGGCCAAGGCCTTTCGCCGCTGACCATACGCAGCCGCACGGGCGAGATCGTCCTTGAACAGCTCGTCCTCATGGGCGAGGATAAGGGGGACCAGAATGATGATGACTGATCCGCCCACGGGCGGATGAGCAGCGGCAAGTCTGCCGGTCAGCATTCCACACCTTCCGGAGTTCAGGCATGCGATCCACTTCCCGAGTGCTGACGGCATTGATGGCCGTAGCGTCTGCGCTTCCCGGCCTCGTCAGCGGCGCCGCATCGACTGACGTGCAGGTCAGCACAGGTGCGGACTATGTCAGTCCGCCTTCGCTGCCCGAGCAATTCTTCCTCGACGCGCGCATGCGTCCGGCGATCGCTGCGTGGAAGCCGGGCGACCCCATCCGCGAGATCCCGCGCCAGTTCCACGGAGAGGAAGACCTGCAGCGGCATCCGCCCGCTCCGGTGAACCGGGTGATTCCCGGCACCGATCTGCTGGTCGAACTCCAGCGCGAAATGGGACATCCGGCTGCGGTCGACGCGTTCACGACCCCGCTGGTGAACATCGTCGGCCAGGGAAACACAGGCGTGTTCCCGCCCGATCCTTCGGGTGATGTTGGCGGCGGCTTCTTCGTGCAGGCGATCAACGGCAGCGGCGGCGCACTGTTCGAGATCTACAACACCGCGACCGGCAGCGTTGCAGCGGGTCCGTTCAACATGGACGGGCTCGGCAGTGGCGGCGCTTGCGCGTCGGGTCTCGGCGACGGCGTGGTGGTGTTCGATCAGCTCGCGCAGCGCTGGCTGTTCACCGAATTCGCCAACGTCGGCAACAATCTCTGCGTGTATCTCAGTGCCACCGACAATCCGGTGACGACCACGTGGACACGCTACGTGTTCACCACGCCGAGCTTTCCCGACTATCCCAAATACGGCGTCTGGCCGGATGCCTACTATGTCGGAGCGAACGAAGGCCCTGCAGTGTATGCGCTCGACCGCACCAAGATGCTCGCGGCGCAGGCGGCCACCCTGCAGCGAAAAACCGTTCCTGCCCTCGGCGGCCTCGGTTTCCAGATGGTCGTGCCCGGATCGGTGAGCGGCAGCACGCCGCCGCCGGCGGGCGCTCCGGGAATCTTCGGGCGTGACAACGACGACGAGCGCAACAACCCTGGCAGCAACGATCCGACGAAGGATTTCATCGAACTGTTTGCGATGCACGTCGACTTCACCACGCCGGCGAGCACCACGCTGACCGGGCCGATCCGCGTCGACGAGGCGGAATTCGATTCGGAATTCAATGTGACCAGCGGCTTCGGTGCGATCCACCAGCCGAACACGTCGCAGACGCTCGACCCGCTGCTCGAAGTGCTCATGTACCCGCTCTACTACCGCAACTTCGGCGACCACGAATCGCTCATCGGCAACCACGTGACGCAGATCGCAACAGGCAACATCGCCGGTGTTCGCTGGTTCGAACTTCGCCGCACCGGTGGCAGCGGCGGCACCTGGTCGATGTACCAGCAGGGCACGTTCGCTCCGACCGATGCAGGTGGCCAGATCAGTCGCTGGATGGCGGCGATCGGAATGGATCAATCGGGCAACATCGCCCTCGCGTACAGCGTCGCGCGCGCAACGCCGGCGGTCTTTCCAGGACTCAGTTACACCGGTCGTCTCGCAACCGATCCACTCGGCGTGATGACCCAGTCCGAAACCAGTCTCGTCGCCGGCCTGTCGTCGCAGACCCAGGCCGATCGCTGGGGCGACTATCACCAGATGGGCGTTGACCCTGCCGACGGCTGCACGTTCTGGTTCACCGGCGAGTACATGACGGCATCGTCGCAGTGGACGACGCGTGTCTCGTCGTTCAAGTTCGACAACTGTGCCGCCACGGTCGGATTCACACTGAGCGCGACCAACCTCTCGCAGGACGTCTGCGCAATGACCGCAACGCCCGTCGACCTTCAGCCGGTGTCGATCAGCGTCGCGGCCACCAACGGTTTCAACCTTCCCGTCACGATGAGCTTTGCGCCGCCCGGGCTCCCTCCTGGCTTCGCGGGGAATTACGCACCCAACCCGGTCACGCCACCCGCGACGACGGTTGCGAGCATCAATGTCGGCAATGCCGCCACTCCGGGCACGCACAGCATCCTCCTGCGCGGCACCGGCGATGGCGTGGATCACGACCTGACCCTCGACGTGAATGTGGTGACGCAGTTGCCGGGCCAGACCACGCCCATCGCGCCGGCCGATGGCGCGACCGGCCAGCCCTCGCAACCCACCTTCAGCTGGAGCGCGACGTCGCAGGTCGCCAATTACCTGATCGAGATATCGACCAGCCCGACGTTCGCAACGACACTGCTTGCCCAGACCGTACCGGGCGGGCAGACGACCTTCCAGCCGACCGCCGCTCTGCCGGTGTCGACGCAGCTTTACTGGCGCGTGACCGCCATCAACACCTGCGGCAGCGCGGCCGCGAGCGCTGTCTTTTCATTCACCACGGCCGACGGTCCGCGACCGGCGATCGTGGTCCATCCGACGGCGGTTTCGGCCAGCGTGGATCCGGGCGGAATCGTCACCAAGACCCTGACGATCGGCAACACCGGCACGCTCGATCTCGTCTGGAGCATCGACGAAGCCGCTACAGATTGTGCGGCTCCTTCATCGGTGCCGTGGATGACCATTTCGCCCATCAGCGGCACGGTGCATGCGGGCGCTCTCGCCCAGGCGACGACGATCAACTTCAACTCGACTGGTTTGACGCCTGGCGTTTACACGGCCGCAATCTGCGTGCACGGGAACGATCCGCTGAATCCGCTGACGACCGTCCCCGTCACGTTCGAGGTGATGGGAGTCGATCTGATCTTCGCCGACGGCTTCGAGGGAAGCACGCACTGACGCGCAAAGCGCTGCGCAGCAAGATGGCGCGCCCGACTGCGGTTGCGGGCGCGCCTCTGTCAACGCAATGGCTGTTGCCTGACTCCGAGATGTCTCGCGCGCGCTGCATGCGGCGCGCAAGACTCATTTGACAGGCTTTGACGACGGCACCTCGACGCGCCGTACCACGGTTCGCCTGTGCGTCGAACTGCATCGCATGCTGCGATGCAGTTGATCCGTGCCTCTCGATCCGTCGGAATCTGCGCCGATTACTCGAACCCGTCGGCAAAGATCAGATCGATTGTCGCTCCGACCTCGACAGCTCCGCTGTCGCAGGCGGCACCGGTCGGACGCCCGCCCCCGCGCTGGTCGTACTGCAGCTGGCAAACGCCGCTCGGCACGTGATTGATCGCCGGGTTGCCGGCGGCGGGCAGCATCGTCTGGGTGGGACCGCCATTGTTGGTGAGCGCGCCCATCACCAGGTTCTGATTGATCAGGTCTCCCGTCCCGGTGAACACGCCTCCGCAACCGGTGCCGTTGCTGAGGTTGTAGCCGCCTGTCTGCAACAGGCCGTCGCAATTTCCCGTCTCGTTGCCGCTGACGATCGAACTGAAGATCGTCAGCGTCCCTTGCGAAGAACCGCCGCCGTCGTTGTACACACCTGCGCCAAAAACCGGCGAGTGATTGCCGACGACGGTGGAAAAACTGAGGATGCTGTTGCCACCCTGCTCCTGGTAGATCGCACCGCCGCCACCCGTGCCGGTGTTGTTGTTGAAGGTGGAATTGGTGATGGAAAAATCGGAGTTGCTGAAGATCGCGCCGCCCTGATGCGCTGCGGTGTTGCCATTGAACGTGCTCGCGAGGACGCTCAGGGAGCCGCCGTTGTTTTCGATTGCGCCGCCGTCTCCATCCGTGCCTGAAGTGGCACTGTTGCCGCTGAAGGTGCTCCAGACGACATCAAGCGTGCCGGAATTGAGGACTGGTCCGCGAGTCGAATTGTTGTTGATCACCTTGACGTGGTCGAGCCGCAGCGCGCCGATGTTCTCCAGTGCGCGGACGCCGTTTGACAGGATGCCATGCTGGAATGTCAGTCCCTTCAGCGTGACGTGCGAGCTGAAGAAAAACTGGAAGAACCCGTGTGCGTTCCCTCCATCAAACGTGATCGTGCCGCCGCCGTCGATCGTGACCGTGTTGGCGATCTGCTTGCCCGACGTGAAGTTGATCGTCGCGGTGCCACAGTTGAACGTGATTGTGCCGCCGCTCGGCGTGTCCACCGCGGCAAGCGCGGAACTGAGACCGCTCTCGTTGCAGTTGCCTGGACCGACCACGATCGCCGCAGCCGGGCGGATCGATAGCGCCGTCAGCACCAGCACCACGGCCGCACCGCCGAACCACTTCAGTACATTGCGCATCGCTTTCTCCCCAGAACAGTGAAACGGATTCCCGGTGGCTCCGGCCTCCAACACGAGAACTAACGTCAAAGAGCGCCGAAAAGCGACACCGGCAAACGGAACGCCCTTTTTCAGGCACGTTCGCGCTCCTCCTCCTTTGCGCGATTCCACAGCGCATCCTGCGCTGCAAGCGATTGACCTTCAAGTCTCCCGCCCGACTCTGCGGCGAGCTCCTCCATGCGACGAAATCGCCGCTCGAATTTCGCGTTCGCATGCCGCAGTGCGTGCGATACATCGACCTTGCCGTGACGCGCGAGATTCACGCAGACGAACAACACGTCGCCGATCTCGTCGGCCATCCGATCGGGATCTCGACCGGCAGCGAACTCCACGCGAACCTCTTCGATCTCCTCGTGCAGCTTGGCGAACACCGGGCCTTCGTCAGGCCAGTCGAAACCGACGCGCGCTGCCCGCTTCTGCAGTTTCAGCGCACGCTGCCATTCGGGAAGGCCGCGCGCAATGCCAGCCAGCGCACTCGTGTCCACACGTCCCTGCTCGGCACGTTCGCCCGCCTTGATGTCTTCCCAGTTCGCGAGCTGGGCGTCGGCGCCCGGTTGCGAGGCGGCATCGCCGAACACATGCGGATGGCGCCGGATCATCTTGTCGCAGATCGATTCGACCACGTCAGCGAACGAAAAATGACCCGCTTCATCGGCCATCTGGGCGTGGAATACCACCTGCAGCAGCAGGTCGCCGAGTTCGTCACGAAGGTCGGGGTAGTTGCGGCGGTCGATCGCGTCGGCCACTTCATACGCTTCCTCGATCGTGTAGGGCGCGATCGATTCGAACGTCTGCTCGACATCCCACGGACAGCCGCCGTCGCGGTTGCGCAGGCGGGACATGATCGCAAGGAGGGATTCGATGGTGGGTTTGCTTGAACAGACTTCGGTCATGTCGATCAGGATGGCCCAATGGTTGACGTCATTCGCCCGCCAGCGCGGGAATCGCTCGAACGGCAGCGTGCTCGGCAAGACGACGATGCGTTCTGCCCGGCCGCTGGCTCATTGAATCGATGGACGCGGAGCGATTCCCGCCTTCGCGGCAATGACGGCACTGGCCAAACGCTACCCGCCGAACAACATCGTCCAGTCCGCATTCCGGTCGCCAACGGCGACAAACTCCGGATTGAGCAGCGACTCCTTCGTGTTGTAGCGGAACGGTCGCCCTTCGAGATCGAGTACGGCACCGCCCGATTGTTCGAGGACGCATTGGCCGGCCGCGGTGTCCCATTCGGAGGTGAGCCCAAGCCGAAGATACAGGTCGGCTTCCGCCGCGGCGATGCGGAGAAATTTCAACGACGAGCCGAGCGGCATTTTCGTGCAGGCTCCCACCTTCGCGAGCAGAACGCTCTCGCGCTCGGACGCGTGCGATCGACTGCCGGCGACGACCAGTGGCGAAGGACGCTTGCGCGTGGACATGCGATGCGCTGTTTCGCCGGGAGCGTGAATGAGCCATGCGCCGCCGCCGTCCCACGCCCATGCGAGTTCGCCGGTCACCGGCGTCTGAACGACGCCGATGACCGGACGGTGCCGGTCGATCAACGCAATGTTGACGGTGAATTCGCCGTTGCGCTTGACGAACTCGCGAGTTCCGTCCAGCGGATCGACCAGCCAGTAGCGT
Organism: Dokdonella sp.; assembly: GCF_039926425.1. GTDB lineage: Bacteria > Pseudomonadota > Gammaproteobacteria > Xanthomonadales > Rhodanobacteraceae > Dokdonella_A. The sequence goes on along the minus strand of NZ_JBDSWZ010000129.1, from coordinate 3,338 downwards.
GTCCACGCCGAACGCACGTCCCAACCGATCGCCGCCGATTCCTCGGACAACACCGGCAGTTCCGGAGTCAGTGCGCCAAGACCGGCGACGATGACCCGATGCGCCGCGAGATCCGCCGCCGTCAGCGGCGAACGATCGTCTTTGTGATCGACTGCGAAGTCGGACGCATAAACGTCCATGATCGCGGCGGCGGCCCGTATGGCAATCTCTGCCGCACTGTGCGCGAGATTTTCGAGATCGGCGCTCATGGCGCGGCGCGGAAGCGACCCGCGAGAAACTCGCGTGCCATGAAAAGGGCGGCAATCGAGCGGCCGTCGGTGACGTCGGGGCGTTCGATGAGGCGATGCAGCTCGGAGAGCTTCCAGCGCACCACCTCCAGTTCTTCCGGCTCGTCGCCTTCGAGTCGCTCGGGATACAGGTCACGCGCCATGACGACGTGCGCGACCGCGGTCATGTAGGCCGGCGACACGGACAGCGGCCCAAGCACGCGCAGATCGCGCGCGCCGAATCCGACTTCCTCCTTCAATTCCCGATTGGCGCCATGTTCGGGCGTTTCGCCGCGATCGAGGCGGCCCTTTGGCAGCCCGAGTTCGTATCGCTCGACACCGACCGCGTACTCGCGAACCAGCAACACGGTGTCGTCGTCGTCCATCGGCACGATGATGACGGCGCCCGTACCCGAACTCTTCAAGCGCTCAAAGGTACGTTTCTCGCCATTCGAGAACTCGAGATCGACCGCTTCAGCGCCCAGGAAGCGGCTGCTGTCGAGATCGTGGGTGCCATGGATGACCGGGAGTGTGCGCATCCGCCGATTCTACAGGCCCGCGCCACGGCCTGTGATGCATGGAGACCCACTGCATCACGGGCAGCGCGATCGTCGCGAGCGCATGGCGTTGCGCTGGACGTCAGACCGATCGCTCGAGCGAAAACGCAGCCAGCGCGAGCGCATGCAGCGCGGGCGGGCCGGCGAGCGCGCTTCGCGTATCGAGGCCGATATCGGCACCCTCGAGATCGGTGAACACGCCACCGGCCTCGCGCACGATCACCACCAGCGGCGCGATGTCGAGAATGTTGAGATCCGATTCGATCACCAGATCGATCGCGCCGCGTGCGAGCAAATGGTAGTGCAGGAAGTCGCCATAGCCGCGAATGCGCCCGACACGACGAGCCAGATCGGCCAGCGCATTCCAGCGCGGCGGCGAGGACGCGAGTGATTTCAGGTTGCCGGTGGAAATCGCGGTGTGCGGGCCGAACGTGTCGTTTGTGCCGACGTGAATCGGCTGGCCATCGAGGAACGCTCCGCCGCCGCGCGTCGCCCATGCACGCTCGCCGTACTCGCCCGCCGCAGACACGCCGAGGACGAGTTCGCCGGCATGCATCAGAGCAATCTGCGTGGAAAACATCGGATAGCCGCGAACGAACGCCTTGGTTCCGTCGATCGGATCGATCAGCCAGACAAAATCGCCCTCACCTTCGCGTCCTTCTTCTTCCCCGTAGTACGCGTGGTGCGGAAATTGCGCGCGCAGCACGCGCTTGATGGTCGCTTCCGCTTCGCGGTCGGCTTCGGTGACGGGCGTCAGGTCGGCCTTGGTCACCACTGAAAAATCCTGCGCCCGATAGCGCGGTCGCGTGACCGCCTCAGCCGCATCCGCCGCGACGTGCGCGACGGCAAGCGCACGCGCGAGGAACGCCTCGGACAATCGTTCGCTCAAAGCACTTTCAGCATCTGGCCGTGCACGATCAGCCTGGTCGATCCGTCAGTCTGCAACTCGCCGATGTGACGCAACGTCTCGGCGACCTGTGGATCTCCGTTGCGCGCACTCAAGGTGGCTTGCGCGTCGAAGGTGCCGACGTTCGCGCGGAACGTTCCGTCGACCGCCAGTTCGCCCGTGCCATCGTCATGAACCGCACCGCCGATGCCGCCATCCGGTTGCGCGGCGAAGTCGGCCAGAATGTCGGAGAAGCGAGCCTCGGCGTCGCCGGAAACGCCGGCCTCGGTCCAGCGTGCATTGCCAGTGGCGGAGCTGAGGACGGCGCCTGACAGCGTCGCCTCGGTCACCGTTCCACTGATCACGCCGAGGAGCCGCAGATTGCCGAGATCGAGCGCCGGCGCGAGGATCTCGGCAGGGACGCGGAAGCGCAAGTCGCGCACCGAATAGGTGCCGCGCGGCGTACGCGTCGCGACGCCGGCCGCATCGATGTCGGCCCCTTTCACGCGCAGGTCGGTGACGAAGGTCCCGGTCAGCAGCGCGGCCTTCTGCGCGTGCCAGTCGAGCTCGCCGAGATCGCGTCCGAGCACGCTGACGCCATCGGCGTGGCCGTCCCACACCGTTCCGCGCACACCGGTCAACACGACCGGACCCAGATACGACGTTCCGTAGCGGTACGCAACGTCAGCAGGCAGCGTCCACAGGACGATTCCACCGACAATCAGCGCGAGCACGACAAGGACGAGGAAACCTTTCAGCAATCGCATTGTTAATTTCTTGTGTCCGGCAGGGATGCAACGGCGAGACGCGGTCGCGAAGCTTAGCCGTGTGCGCCGTCCTGCGCACGTGCGTCCGGTTGGCCACGCGACCACGCATCGCCTCTCTGCGGAGGCGCTTGCTCCATACCCGTAGGCCGGACGCGCCTACGCGGCCGGCGCTTTCCCGTCACGAATACACCAACTGCCGGACGCGAAAGCGCGTCCGGCCTGCCGCCGCTTCCGCGCTCAGGCGGCTGCAGCGGCCTGTTCCGCGGTCACTGCAACGGCGTGGATCACTGCTGCGATCTTCGCGGCGCTTTGCATCGCGGCAGGCGCAACCTCGTGCTTGCGCAGTGTCTTCTCGTGCGATTCCATGCACATGCCGCACCCGTTGATCGCAGACACCGCGAGCGAGGCGAGTTCGAAGTCAATCTTGTCGCAGCCGGGATTGGCCATGACGTTCATGCGCAAGCCGGCGCGCAGTGCGGCGTATTCCTCGCTTCCGACCAGGTGAGTGAAGCGGTAGTAGATGTTGTTCATGCCCATGATCGCCGCGGCCGCACGTGCAGCGTTTGCTTCGGCTTCGGTGAGCACGCCGGCCACATGCGCGGCAATCGCCTGGGTCAGCGGTTGATGGCGCGACGCGATCGCGCTGGCGAGCGCGATGATCGCGATCTGGCGGGGATTGAGGCCTGCAGCGCCCGATTCGCTCAGCACCGAATCGAGGTTGAGGCGCAGGTCCTTGGCATAGTCGGGCAGGCTGCCCTTGATGGCATCGAGGGACATGGGACGTTCTCCTGGAAGCGGTCCGGCGGAACGGCCGGACGGCAGAAAAAAGTCGGGCGACGGTCAGGGGACCGTCGCCCGAGCC
>NZ_JBDSWZ010000128.1:0-7005 GCF_039926425.1 Dokdonella sp. | reverse complement strand
CCGGCGTGCCCGATCCCGAACGATGCGCCGCCGACGCGTCCGCGATCCTGCAGAGTGCTCAGCACGCCCGGTTTGAGCACGCGGACGCTCACGCGGATCGATCCTTTTCCAACACGTCGAACGCGTGCTGGGCGATCGCGTGGAATCGCACGCGATCGCCGGCCGCGAGCAGGCACGGCGTCGCTCGCCACGGGTCGAACAGGACCAGCGGCGTTCGTCCGACCAGCTGCCAGCCGCCAGGAAGCTCGCGTGGATAAATGCCGGTCTGCTCTCCGCCGATCGCAACCGAACCTCGCGGGACGCGCAGGCGAGGGTCCATCCGACGTGGCGCATGCAGCGCCGCATCGAGCCCGAGCAGGTACGGAAATCCCGGCGCGAAGCCGAGCATCGCCACGATGTAATCAGGTGCGGTGTGGAGCGCGATGACTTCGGCGCGATCGAGGCCTGCAATGCGCGCGACACGATCGAGGTCGGGTGCGTTCTCTCCGTCGTAGCAGACCGGAATGTGCACCAACGCGCCGTCGACGTCCGCATGGCGCGGCGGCGCCGAAAAGACGGATCCCACGGCGTCCGCCAGGTTCTGCCATGGCATTCCGTCGCCATCGGCCCAGGCTGCCGGTGCATAGATCAATGCGACGCTGGCATACGCCGGCACCAGGTCGACCACGCCGGGCAGCCGGGCCGAGCGCAGGATCGCGGTGGCCTCCTGCACATGCGCATTGATCTGGACGTCGATCCGCGATCCGAAGCGGATCAGCAGGGTGGTTTCGCCAAGCGGCTCGAACGTGACGGCGAAGTCGGCGACGGCTGCAGCCATCAGGTCAGTGTGGGCGCGAGAGCTTCACGCAACCTGGCGAGGGTCCGCGCGCGCGCGCCGGCCTCGTAACGGATTCGCTCGCCGTGTCCCCACACGGGCTGTGGCCACGCGGCATCGGTGGTGTACCGGACGATGACGTGCACATGCAACTGCGGAACGATGTTGCCGAGTGCGGCGACGTTGAGCTTGTCGGGCGTCAGCAGCGTCTCCAGCGCGCGTCCCACGTGGGTGAGTTCGCCCATCAGGCTGTGCCGATCCGCTTCGTCGAGATCGACCAGTTCGCGCGCGCCGGCGATGCGCGGCACCAGGATCAGCCATGGAAAGCGCGCATCGTCCATCAGCAGCACGATCGACAACGGCAGCTCGCCGAGCGGATGGGTATCGGCGACGAGCCGCTGATCGATCGGGAAACTCATGCGCGCATTCCGGCCAGATGTTCGTCGAGGAACGCCAGCGTCCGTTGCAGCGCGAGCTGCGCACTTCGCGCGTCGTAAGCGCGCGAATCGACCTCACGATCGAACGCGTGACCCGCAGGGTAGGTGTGAAACGCCGCGTCGGGCCACGCAGCACGCTGCCGGTCGATCGCTTCGGGTGCAATGGAGGCATCGCGCCCGCCGAAGTGGAACATCAGCGGCGCCTGCGGCACCTGATCGAGAAAGTTCACGTTCCTCGCGCCGTAGTAGCTGACAGCCGGGATGCCCAGACGGATCGCAGCGAGCAGCGCAACCGTTCCTCCCCAGCAATACCCGACGCAACCAGTCTTTCCCGCCGAACCGATCGACTCGGCTGCACTGGCCACGTCGTCCACCGCCTGCGCAAATGTCGTCTCGCCGACGAGCGCCTTGCCGCGGGCGAACCCGGCTTCGTCATAGTCCAGCTCCACCCCGGTTTCGACGTGGTCGAACAAGGCCGGCGCGATTGCGGTGTAGCCGAATTGGGCAAAGCGATCGACGACGTGACGCATGTGCGCATTCACGCCGAAAATTTCCTGCACGACCACCAGGCCGCCCTTGGGCGTGCCGACAGGATGGGCAACATACGCGCCGATACAGTGCATGCGCGAGGTATTGAGTTGAATCGTCTGGCCCATGGATTTTCCGCGTCGAGTCACAGACTTTGAAGACTAAGCGGATGTGCTCGCTTGTCAATTGTCCGGGTCAGGCTTTCATCGCCGGTTTCTCCGGAAAGGAGAAGGACGGTCGAGCGCGCCGGCACGCGTGGACCGCCAGCGTTGGGGGAGACGCAACACAACCCGTATGGCAGCGCGGTTGCCTTCAGATCACGTAGCGGTGCACGCAGTTGCGCCCGGCGCTTTTGGCCGCGTACAGCGCGCGATCGGCGGCTTCGAGCAATGCCTCTGTCTTGGCCGGTGAATCAATCTGGTCGAGAGAGGCGACGCCGATGCTGACGGTGGCGTCGATTCGCAGACCGGGCGCGAGTTCGACGAGGCGTTCCTGCACCTTGAGCCGGATCCGCTCGGCGACCGGCAAGACTGCATCGGCTTCGCGGTCGACGATGACCGCGACGAATTCCTCGCCGCCGATGCGACCCATCAGATCGTCCGCACGCAGGCAGCGGCGGATCGCGTCGACGCCTTCGATCAACACCGTGTCGCCGACCGCGTGGCCGTGCAGGTCGTTGATCCGCTTGAAATGATCGAAGTCAATCACCAGAACCGCGAGGTTGCGTTGCGTACGCGTGCTGTCGGCGATGCTGTCTGACAGCCGCTGCAGCAGATGGCCGCGGTTCATCACGCCGGTCATCGAATCGGTGATCGCCACCTGGTACAGATCGATGGCCTGGCGCTCCAGGCGCAGGTTCGCCTGACCGAGAGTTGCGCGGTGGCGTTCGATTTCGGCGTTGCGCATCGCCAGCGCGCGATTGAGCTGGCTGACCCCGACGAATCGCCAGACGACCAGTCCGAGCAGCACGCCGAGCGTGACTAGCACGCCGAGATCGATGTTCCGCTGCAGGCCCTGTTTTTCCAGCAGCGCAGCCTGCAACTCGTTGTCCTTGCCGAGCAAAGCCAGGCGCTGCTCCGCTTCGGAGCGTGCATGGCGCGTTTCCAGTGCGGCCAGTTGGCGGCTCGCGCGAATTCCGAGCAGTTCCTCGCGGACCGCGGCGTGCTTGTGTGCAAAGCGCAGTGCGTCCGCATCGTTGTTCTCGGCACGCGCCAGTTGGTCGCGCGATGCATACGCATGCGCCAGTTGAGTGCGCAGCTGCGAGGACTCCAGCCCTGCAGTCGCTTCGTCGAGCAGTCCGCGGGCATGCAGCGTGTCGTGCCGGATGAGCGCAAGGTCGGCCTTCAGCAACAGCGCGCTTGCGACGATCTCGTGCTGCCCGAGTTCGCGGCCGAGCGTGAGGGCGGCATCGAATTCATCGCCGGCTTCCTGGTATTCGCGCTGGCCGACCATCGCGCGACCCAGTTCAAGGTGTTCGAGACCCTGGTGCGGTCGATCGCCGAGGGCTTCATCGATGGCCAGCGCCTCGGCGGCCGCGCGACGCGCGGCCGCGAACTCGCCGAGATCATTGAGCAGGCCCGCATACGAGCCGATCACCGGCGCGTATGCGGCTGGACTGCCGCTGCGTGCGGCGATGTCGATCGCCCTCTGGAAATAGGTGCGCGCGGTCGCCGTATCCTCGATTTCGCGGTAGAGGAGGGCGACATTGCGGTAGGCAACATCCAGACGATCGCCCGAACGCTCGCGCAACGCGACCGATTCGAGCGCGCTGTCGAGCGCTTGGGCAAAGTCCCCGCGGTCGCGGTAGAGCGTGGCGAGATTGGCCAGTGCGAGCGCCGCACTCGATGGGTCGTTGTTCGCGCGACTCAGCTCGAGCGCACGTTGCTGATGCGTCAATGCGGTGTCGAGGTGGCCGCGTCGCCGCTCGATGACGCCGAGGTTTTCTTCAGCCACCGCCTCATAGGTGGAACGGCCAGTGCGACGCGCCAGTGCGAGCAGATCTGCAGCGATTTCTTCGCCGTGAGCGTAGTTCCCGTTCGACAGCGCGATATCGGCGCGCCGACTGAGCGCCGTTCCGTAGCGATCGTCGTCGCCGCGTTCGCGCGCCAGTTCCGCGACGCGCTGCCACTGCTTGTCTGCGACGGCGTTCGCGCCAGCTGCCGAGAATGCATTGGCGGCGAGCCAGGCCAGGGTTTCCCCGGTCTGCGGGCCGCCCAGGGCGCGCATAAACGCGACCGTCGCCGGTTCCGAAAGGACGGCATCCAGTTCCGTGCTTGCTCGCAACGTCGATGCTGCCGCGATGGCGCGCGGATAGACATCGCGGACAGGGATGGCGCCCGCAGGCAGGGAGAACAACAGGAAGACGGCCAGTCCGAGGCGTGCCGCCGCCATTCGGCCTTCCCGGGCGGCCGGTTGCTGCCACTTCACTCGTCGTCCCCTGGTTGCAACGGTGGCCTGCGCGATCGCGGGAATTTGTCCGCGGTTCGCGCATTCTGCCAATACAGCCCGCCTTAATGCGAGCGGCGTTCGCGATTTGACGCGATCAAACTGCATCGACGGTAAACTGTCGGCCCGAGATCTCCGGCGATTCCATGTCCCTGCGCAACCCCAAAGTCGGTTTTGTCAGCCTCGGCTGCCCCAAAGCCCTGGTCGACTCCGAGCGCATCCTCACGCAGTTGCGCGTCGAAGGCTACGTGATCGTGCCTGACTACGACGCTGCCGATGTGGTCGTGGTCAACACCTGCGGCTTCATCGATGCCGCCGTCACCGAGTCGCTGGACGCGATTGGCGAGGCGCTGCAAGAAAACGGCAAGGTCATCGTGACCGGTTGTCTCGGCAAGCGCGCGGACCTGATCCGCGAGACGCATCCGGATGTGCTGTCGATTTCCGGACCGCAGGACTACGCCAGCGTGATGAGCGCGGTGCACGCGGTCCTGCCGCCAAAGCACGATCCGTTTCTCGACCTGGTGCCGCCGCAGGGCATCAAGCTGACACCGAAGCACTACGCATACCTGAAGATTTCCGAGGGCTGCAACCACCGATGCACGTTCTGCATCATTCCGTCGATGCGCGGCGATCTGGTGTCGCGACCCGTCGACGAGGTGCTGATCGAGGCCGAAAAGCTGGTCCGCGGTGGCGTGAAGGAGTTGCTGGTGGTGTCGCAGGACACCAGTGCATACGGCGTCGATGTGAAATACGCCGAACGCGAATGGCGTGGCAAGGCGTACCAGACGCGCATGAACGGACTCTGCGAAGGCCTCGCCGAACTCGGCGTGTGGACGCGCCTGCACTACGTGTACCCGTATCCGCACGTCGACGACATCATCCCTTTGATGGCCGCCGGTCGCATCCTGCCTTACCTCGATATCCCGTTCCAGCACGCGAGTCCACGCATTCTCAAGCTGATGAAACGCCCGGGCGCGGTCGACAAGGTGCTGGCGCGTGTGCAGGCGTGGCGCAAGGCGTGCCCCGACCTGACGATCCGCAGTACGTTCATCGTTGGATTTCCCGGCGAAACCGACGCGGAATTCGAGGAGCTTCTGTCATTCCTGCGGGAAGCACGACTCGATCGCGTCGGCGCGTTTGCCTATTCGCCCGTCGATGGCGCGAAAGCCAACGCGTTGCCCGATCCGGTGCCCGAATGGCTGAAGGAGGAACGCCTCGAACGATTCATGGAAGTCCAGGCCGACATTTCCGCCGAGCGTCTCGGTCGCAAGATCGGAACGCGCCAGCAGGTGCTGGTCGACGAAGTGGATGCCGACGGCGCGATCGCGCGTTCAAAATCCGACGCACCGGAAATCGACGGCATCGTACGCATCGACAACGGCCAGAAGCTCAAGCCAGGGCAGTTCGTCGACGTCGACATCATCCACGCAGACGAACACGACCTGATCGGTCGTTTGCCCAGCTGATTGCATGCCGACGGTCGAACAATTCACGGCCGACTCGCCGGTCGGCGTCCCGTCGGCTGGCCACCATCCACTGTTCAAAGCATGGGTCGATCCGGTTGGCGCGATCGACGGTGGGCAATTGCCCGGTCTTGCGGCGCTCGAAAACTGGCGTGTCGCAGCGCAGATGCAGGACGGCCTTGCGCGCCCGGCGTTCTGCGCGCAGGACGCACAACTGCTGGCAGATGGTCTGCACTACGAAACGCGGATTGCCGAGCGCGGCGTGCTCGCGACACGCGAGCGCGATCCCCATGATTTCTTCAACGCGCTGGTCTGGCTGCGCCACCCACGCCTCAAACAGGCGCTCAATGCGCGGCAGGTTGCCGACATCGCGTGCGTTGGCCCGAAGCAGCGCACCCGCGGACAGTGCGCGCTGACCCATTTCGATGAAGCAGGTGCAATCGTCTGGATCGCGGATCCGAAGCTGGTGCGTTTGTGGGACGCGCACGACTGGGCGGGATTGTTCGGGACGGAGCGCGCTGCGTGGGGCGATCGAATCGCGGTCACGGTGTTTGGCCATGCGTTGGTCGAACACGTCTGGCGCGGACATCTGTTGCCCGGCGCCAAGGCGTTGGCGGTGGAGGTTGCGCCGGCCTGCCTGCGCGATCAGCGACCCGATTCCAGCGGTCTGCTGCGTGGTTGGCCGGAGATGGAAGCGCAGGTCGCCGACGCGATCGCAGCGGGCGAACTGCTGGCGGATCCACAGGACCAGAGGCCTTTGCCGCTGGCCGGCTTGCCGGGATGGCATCCGTCCGACACCAGCGCACAGTTCCTGCGCGACGCACCGTGTTTTCGACCGCTGCGCGCCGGACGTCGCTATCCGCCGCCGATGCGCTGCGGCTGATCCGTCAGGTTCGCGCATCGCTGCATCCGGTGCAGGGAACTTTCCGCGGGCTTTGCGGTAATCTTTTCCGGCGCCCCGAAATTGATGTCCGGGCAGGTACGACCCGCCGCCATTCTGCGGAACGTGGTCTGCACGCCTGAAACGGGACGCCCTCCACCCCCAAGTCATCAGCCCGTGTGATTCCGGGCCGGCGGGGTTTCATGCCGATCGAAAAAGGTGCGCAGACGACGATGATCGAAACCCGACAGATCACCAAGCGCTACGGCGAGTTCACGGCCGTCGACGCGATCACGTTCAAGGTGGAACCCGGCCAGGTGCTCGGATTCCTCGGCCCCAATGGTGCCGGCAAATCGACCACGATGAAGATGCTGGCCGGATTTCTCGCGCCGACCTCCGGTGGCGCAACGGTGGCCGGATTCGATATCGAGACCCACC
>NZ_JBDSWZ010000127.1:0-2564 GCF_039926425.1 Dokdonella sp. | reverse complement strand
GCTGCGCATCAGCCGCTGTGCGGTACCACGCGGCGCGTGACGCAGTGGCATTAAGCGGCGGACGAAGGATCAACGCGTTGGCGGCGGCTGGCGGTCATGGGGCCAGCATGCCCGCGACGCTGCTGGGGCGGGCAGGAAATCAGCGCATCGGGACGTCGGTGCAATAACGAATTGTGGATGTCCCGGTTAGTGCGCTTCGCCATCGAAGTCAGTGCGTCTTCCATCGCGGCAATGGAGCTGTCCTCCACGAAAGCGGCACTGAAGTACATGCGCTTCGGGCTTGCCGGAAGATCGGGCGCGATCAGGGATTCTCGAAGCCATCCGCGAAAATCCGGTCGGACGCAGGCGCGTCCGGCGTGACGATCGACGCACCGCTGTCCTCGTAACACCAGCCGTGCATGGTCCCGGGAAAACCCAGCGGCGCTGTCGTCGACAGGGAAAGCCAGCCGTACAAAAGCAGACCGGTCGTTTCATCGCGGAAGCGCGTCCCGAGATAGCCCGTCGTGCCGGCTTGCCACGCGGTCGTGTCGCCGGTGAACGCGGCGCGCGTGAACAGAGTATCCGCGCCGATGGAAACGCCGGGACCGAGCACCGCGTACGTTGTTCCGGTGCTGGCGACGCCTGCACCGCCGCCGCTCTCGGCGCCCCAATAGAATTTCAGTTGACCGGCAGGGTCCGTGCTGGCAGCGGCATAGGGGTTGAAGTCGAAGCCCGGAACAGCGCCTTCGCTCGTACCGGAAACGACGGTCACGAGGTTGACGTAGAGGCCCTCGGTGGTTGCCGGCAGATTGAGGTCTGTCATCGGCGAACACACCACCGCGCCTTGGCCAGTCGAGCACAGCGCCAGCAAAATCGAACCGGCGATGAGGCGGAAACAGGATCCTGCGTGTGTGGACGCGATCATGGGCGAGGCTGTTCAATCGAATGGGTGAGTCGAGTGTAGCGAGTGACACACGCAACGTCGCATCGGGTGCCGCGCGCTGGTGCATGTTGGCCTTCGTCTTTCATTCGCGTATCCCACAGTGCCGCGACACTCTCGTCGCGTGCCAGGACAGGGAGATCCTCATGACGTTCACGAAATTTCATCGTCGAACCAGTCCGGTACACCCACGGTAACCGTCCGGGATAACCAGTCATGCGCAAGACCACGCGCACGTGATTGCTCATCACGGCGTACGCGTACAAACCAACCGCGAAGATGTCGGCCAGTTCCCGCAGTCGGTGTTCGATCCAATCGCGGCGATGCTCGAAGGACTGGCCCGTCAAGGCATCGAACCCGCACAGCCAAGGCGCGTCGCACGCAGCGCGTGACGCAGTGCTCCTCAGCGGCGGACGACGGATCGACGCGTTGGCTGCGCGCGATAGTCTTGGGGCCAGCATGCCCGCGACGCCGCTGGGGCGGGGTAGGACATCAGCGCATCGGGACGTCGGCGCAGTACCGAATTGTGGATGTCCCGGATGGTGGTACGGACAGGAAGACTGCGGCATCAACACGACGTACTCCGGGTCATTGCCACCCGGCATCGATTTCGAGGTGGACGCGTTCGGCCACACTACGGGCGTGGGCTACCTCATCACGCGGACCTGTCCATGATGCCAATGCGTGAAGACGGATGACGCCATCGCACGCGTGCGCAACAACATCGAGCGTCGTCTGCCCAAGCGGTTGACACTCCATCGAACGTCCGAGCGTCGAAGCGAGGCATGGTCATCGATCCAGCGAGGCGGGGTCTTCCAACGGCGTTTCCTCGGGCAAGGCCAGCTGACAGCGAGCACTCTGGCGCGGTATGTCGACGCGCGAGGGGGGTGAACCCTGCTCCACGATGTTTCGCCCCTTCACGTCGCCACGTGCTCCGGCTCCCGGGTGCTGCATCGGCTCACTTACCGCGCTGACGTGGGCTCGCGCAATCCGCGCTACCCCGGAAAACACCGTGAGCAAGAAGACCCCGGCCGGAGCGCAGAGGATGCCCATCGTCAACCGCTACGACGCCTACAACGTGCGCGAGTACAAGGTCCACCGCGAGAAGAAGGGCGACTTCCGCCTCTTCGCCTGGTCGACTGCGCGGCATTCCCGGATCGTTCGACTGCGGCGCGCGCCGAGTGGACCCTCAAGCAGCTACCGCGCCACCGGAAGATCGCACAGCTGGTCGAGTGGCACCGCGGGCAGGAATGGACGGCGCTATGAAACCGCGATACGCGGCCTTCGTCATTTGGCCGGCGCGGCGGCCGATCGCATGAAGGCGATCATCTTCCAGATCTCGTCGTCCGTCGCGACGCCGCCCATCGCCGGCATGTCGCCGACCACCGCTTCCTTGCCCTTGCGCTCGTGGCCCTTGGCACGGTAGTCGACGCTGCCGAGCTTGATCAGGTCGAACAGGGTCGCGTCGTCGCTGCCGTAAATCCAGGTGTCGTTGATGACGGGCGGACCCATGCCACCGCCGCCGCCGGCGCCGTGGCATCCGCTGCAGCTTTTGCTGCTGAAGAGATTCTTCCCTTGGCTGATCGCTTCGGCCTTGCCTGCATACGGGTTGTCGGCCCCGAACGCGATTGACGCGTAGCCGACG
>NZ_JBDSWZ010000126.1:0-12714 GCF_039926425.1 Dokdonella sp. | reverse complement strand
GCGTCGATACGCATGTCTACGATGGCTACAAAATCCCACCGAACTACGACTCGATGATCGGCAAACTCATCGTGCACGGCCGCGATCGCGCCACCGCGATCGCGCGCATGCGCATTGCGTTGTCGGAGATGGTCGTCGAAGGCATCAAGACCAACGTGCCGCTGCAGCAGCGCATCATGGCCGACGGCGGCTTCCAGGCCGGCGGACAGAACATCCACTACCTCGAGCGGCGGATTGCCGAGGCGAAGGAAAAATCGATCGGGCTCGGGTGAAGCCAGGATGCGGGAAGCAGGCGTCCGGCGTTCCCGGTCCGCCGCTGCACGGGCATCCGCGCCGCCTGTCGGCAGGCAACCTCGCCACGCACGTCACCTGACGACTGAACCGAATTCCGAATCAGAACCTGACCCGACCCAATGCCCTGGCTAGAACTTTCGCTCACCATCCGATCCTCCGACCAAGACCACGTCGAGCTCGCGCTCGAGGAAGCGGGCGCGCTCGCGGTCACGTTGCTCGATGCCGAGGTGGATACGCCGAACGAACGCGCAATTCTCGAGCCGGGTGTCGGCGAGACGCCGATGTGGGGCGAGATCGAGTTGTCGGCATTGTTCGACGTCGACGCCGATCGTATCGGTCTCGTGCATTTGCTGACCGACCTGATGCCGGACATCGCGCCCGAACAGATCCGCTTTCGCGACGTCGAGGACCAGGACTGGGTGCGTGCATGGATGGACCAGTTCCAGCCGATGCAGTTCGGTCGGCGCCTGTGGATTTATCCGTCGAACATCGAACCGCCCACCGACGATCCGGACGCGGTCATCGTGCGTCTCGATCCCGGACTTGCGTTCGGCACCGGCACGCACCCTACCACCGCTCTTTGCCTGCAATGGCTGGACGAGGCCGATCTCGCCGGCAAGACAGTGATCGACTACGGCTGCGGTTCGGGCGTACTGGCGATCGCCGCGCTGAAACTCGGCGCCGCCCGCGTGATCGGCATCGACAACGATCCACAGGCGCTACTGGCCAGTCGCGACAACGCCGAACGCAATGATGTGGCGGACCGGCTCGATCTGCATTTGCCCGACGACTTCACCTCCGCACCTGCGGATCTGCTGATCGCCAACATCCTCGCCGGCCCACTCGCCGATCTCGCCCCGCGTTTCGCCGAGTGCCTGCACGCAAAGGCGCCGATCGCGTTGTCCGGCATTCTCGTCGGTCAGGAACACGAACTGCTCCAGCGTTACGCGGACGCGTTCGACGATCTGGTTGTCACGACGCAGGACGACTGGGTCCGCATCAGCGGGCGGCGACGATAAGTCAGTCGCTCGGTCGGCGCCACGCGCATGTGCTGCGCGATCACTGCGATGGGCAGAGCGGAGCGCTAGAATCGCAGCCTCGCTCCGCTGCCCGTCGCGTCCCTGATCATGTTCACGCAATGCCCGGAATGCCTGACGATCTACAAGCTGGGTGGTGCCGAGCTCGCGGGTTCGCACGGCAGCGTGCGGTGCGGACATTGCACTGCGGTGTTCGATGCGCTGCGGTCGCTGGTGGCGACGTTGCCGCCCGAACCGATCGAGCGGCTGCCGAGCCATTCCGCGCAGGCGGCGCCGCCGCAACTGGATACGCCGGTCTTTCGCCCGAATCCTGCGCAGACCAGTCTGTTTGCCGAGCCCCACGAGCGCGCGAAGTCGACAGGCCGCTCGTCGCTTCCCGCCTTCGCAGCGGCACGACGACGGGGACGGGCACCCCGCACGTCTCGATGGATCGCCGCATGCGCGCTGCTGCTGGTGACCCTCGCAGCCGAAGTCGCGTGGTCGGAACAGGCACTATGGATCAATCATCCGCAAGTTCGCGGGTGGGTCGAGCGGGCCTGCGCGACAGTCGGTTGCCGCCTTCCGCTGCGACGCGACGCGAGCACGCTTGAGCTGCTGTCACGCGACATCCGACCGCATCCGTCGGTGCAGGGCGCACTGATCATCTCGGCAACGCTGCGCAACGGCGCCTCGTTCGCGCAGCCGTTTCCGGTGGTGGAAATCGCTTTGTCCGACCTCGACGAGAAGCGCGTCGCGATGCGTCGTTTCCAGCCTCGCGAATACCTCAACGATACGCGCGCCATCGACGGCGGTCTCGCTCCCGGGGCGAGCACCGCACTCGTGTTCGAAGTCGCCGACCCGGGACGCGACGCGGTCGCATTCGAGTTCAAGTTCGAATAGATGCCGATGCGTTCCATGTGGCCGCTCGCTCGTGTACGCACGAGTCCTGATTTGTGCATGAGAACAATCGCGCAAGTGCCGATACAGGAACACATCGCCGTCCGCTGACGCACGTCCCACACACGAATTCACGATCTGGGGCTTATCAAGTCGTGGAAGCGGCGCTAATATCCCCTTCCGGTGCTCGCTCGCAAGCGCATCGGCCCACCCAGATCGTCGCTCGCCCAAGGGGCCCTGCTTTCCGTGAATGCCGCACTTGCTCTGCGCGCCGATGCCGCGCACGAACCGTCGTTGCAACCTGCATTGCGCGAGTGTGTTTCGCGTGCCGTACGCCGCTACCTTGCCGATGTCGAATCGGCACCCTCCGAGGGTCTGCACGGGCTGGTGATGTGCGAGGTCGAATCGCCCCTGCTGCGTGAAGTGATGGCGTGGTACGGAGGGAATCAGAGCAAGGCCGCGGCCGCGCTGGGGATCAATCGCGCAACGTTGCGCAAGAAACTTCAGCAGTACGGCCTCGCCGGCTGATCCGCTGCGCGCCGTTGCACTGCAGTTCGGCGCAATCCGCACGACGTCGCTATAATCGTCCGCTTCCCGCGGCAGGTTGCGAATCCATGCTCGACGCCACACTCGTTCCTGTCAGGCGCGCCCTATTGAGCGTGTCCGATAAAGCTGGTCTCGTCGATCTGGCTCGCGGTCTCGATTCGCTCGGCATCCTGCTCGTATCGACCGGCGGCACTGCGAAGACGCTGCGCGATTCCGGACTGCATGTCACCGACGTCAGCGCGCTCACCGGCTTTCCCGAGATCATGGACGGTCGGGTCAAGACGCTGCATCCGATCGTGCATGGCGGCTTGCTCGGCCGGCGCGGCATCGACGACGAGGTGATGTCGAAGCACCGCATCGCCCCGATCGATCTGCTCATCGTCAACCTGTATCCGTTCGAGCAGACCACACAGGCCCCGGATTGCACCCTGGCCGACGCGATCGAGAACATCGACATCGGCGGCCCCGCAATGTTGCGTGCGGCGGCGAAGAACCACGATCACGTGGTGGTGACGGTCGATCCGACCGACTACGCAGAATTGCTCGAGGAACTGGCGGCAGGCGGAACGCGCTTGCCGTTGCGCCGTCGCCTTGCGGCAAAGGCGTTCGCGCATACCGCACGCTACGACGGGCTCATCGCGAACTGGCTCGGCGCCCGCTCGGATCCGGAGCGTGCGGAAGCGTTCCCGCCAAGCCTGCGACTCGCATTCGAACGCAAGCAGGCGTTGCGCTACGGCGAGAATCCGCACCAGGGTGCGGCACTGTACGTCGAGAAGACGCTGCCGCCTGGAACGGTGGCCGGCGCGCGCATGCTGT
The DNA here is from genome assembly GCF_039926425.1 of Dokdonella sp. Classification (GTDB taxonomy): domain Bacteria; phylum Pseudomonadota; class Gammaproteobacteria; order Xanthomonadales; family Rhodanobacteraceae; genus Dokdonella_A. The sequence continues at coordinate 9,145 of NZ_JBDSWZ010000126.1, read as the reverse complement.
CGGGCAAGGAGCTTTCGTACAACAACATTGCCGATGCTGATACAGCGCTCGAATGCGTGAAGGCGTTCCAGAAAACGCCGGCGTGCGTCATCGTCAAGCATGCGAATCCGTGCGGCGTGGCACTCGGCGCGGACCTCTCGGAGGCCTACGAGCGTGCGTACGCGTGCGATCCGGTATCCGCGTTCGGCGGCATCATCGCGTTCAACCACCGTCTCGATGCGGCAACCGCCGCGAAGATCATCGAACGCCAGTTCGTCGAAGTGGTCATTGCACCGGATTTCGACACCGACGCGATTGCAGTGATGGCCGCGAAGCCGAACGTTCGCGTGCTGGCCAGTGGCGAGTGGGCCGAACAGCCACTGCAGCAGTTGGACTTCAAGCGTGTCGCCGGTGGCTTGCTGGTACAGGATTCCGATCGCGACACGCTGCTGCTGACCGACCTCAAGGTGGTGTCACGACGGTCGCCCGACGCAAGCGAACTGCACGACCTGCTGTTTGCCTGGCATGTCGCGATGTTCGTCAAGTCGAACGCGATCGTCTACGCGCGCGGCGGACGCACGATTGGCGTCGGAGCCGGCCAGATGAGCCGCGTCGTCAGTGCGAAGATCGCCTCCTTGAAGGCCGCCGAAGCCGCTCTCGAAGTCAGTGGGAGCGTGATGGCCTCGGACGCGTTCTTCCCGTTCCGCGACGGCATCGATGCCGCGGCCGAAGCGGGGATCCGGGCCGTCATCCAGCCAGGCGGTTCGATGCGCGATGCCGAAGTCATTGCCGCGGCGAATGAACACGGCATGGCGATGGTGTTTACCGGCGTCCGGCATTTTCGGCATTGATCAGCGAACGGGACGTCGCGAAGAGTCGACGCGCGATCGTGCAACCTCGAAGGGTGTCGTGAATGATGGCTCGAATTCCTGATCTCCAGTGGGCAGTCCCCGCTCCATGAAATTGCTCGTCATCGGCTCAGGCGGCCGCGAGCATGCGCTTGCATGGAAGCTCGCGCAGTCGACGCGGGTGGACGAGGTGATCGTCGCGCCCGGCAACGCAGGCACGGCACGCGAGCCGGGCGTCCGCAATGCGTCCGTTGGCGTCAGCGATGTGGACGGGCTGCTGGCGCTGGCGATCGATCAAGCCATCGACCTCACGGTGGTCGGCCCGGAGGCTGCGCTCGCGGCCGGTGTGGTCGACCGCTTTCGCGCGGCCGGCCTGCGCTGCTTCGGCCCCACCAGGATCGCGGCGCAACTGGAGAGTTCGAAGGCGTTTGCCAAGGACTTTCTCGCGCGTCACAACATCCCGACGTCACGCTACGCGGTGTTCACCGATCTTGGGCAAGCACTGGCCCACGTGCGCGCGAACGGCGCACCAATCGTGATCAAGGCGGATGGCCTCGCTGCGGGAAAGGGTGTCGTCGTCGCCCTCACGCTCGCCGATGCCGAACAGGCGCTGCACGACATGCTTGGCGCGCACTCGTTCGGCGACGCGTCGGCACGCGTCGTCATCGAGGAATTTCTCGAGGGGGAAGAAGCGAGCTACATCGTGATGAGCGACGGCGTCCATGTGTTGCCGCTGGCAACCAGCCAGGACCACAAACGGCGCGACGAAGGCGATCTCGGCCCGAATACCGGCGGCATGGGAGCGTACTCACCCGCCCCTGTCGTCACGCCGGAGGTGGAGCGTCGGATCCTCGACGAGGTGATCCATCCGACGATTGCCGGCATGGCGGCCGAAGGTGCGCCGTTCGGTGGCTTCCTCTACGCAGGCCTGATGATCGACGCGCACGGCGCGCCAAAGGTGATCGAATTCAACGCGCGCCTCGGTGATCCGGAAACACAGCCGATTCTGTTGCGGCTGCAGTCGGATCTGGTGGATCTGGTCGACGCGGCGCTCGATGGCCGACTCGACTCGATCGTCGCACAGTGGGACACGCGTCCTGCAATCGGTGTCGTGATGGCAGCTGGCGGCTATCCGGGTCCGGTGCGTGCGCACGATGTCATCAGCGGACTCGAGATTGGCGCGGGCCCGGATGCGAAGGTGTTTCACGCGGGCACGCAGCTGGAGGGCGATCAGGTCGTCACTGCCGGCGGACGCGTTCTCGCTGTCTGTGCGCTCGGCAGCGACCTGGCGGCGGCGCGTGCACTGGCCTACTCCGTCGCGAGCCGGATCCGCTTCGACGGAGCATTCCTGCGGCGTGATATCGGCCATCGCGCATTGCGCTAGGCCGCCGCTTCATTTCTTGCCGGGCGGAGTGCCGGTTTGCGTGGGCTGCAGATCGGCGCCCGGACGTTTCGGGAGATAGATCGCCGACGTCGAAGGCCACGGCTTGTCGGGCAACTTGTGGCTGCGGAACTGCGCCAGCCACTCCCGATAGGCCGGCAGCAAAGGCTTCATGCCGTTGCGGAGCACGACGAACATTGCGGCCTCCTGCGTTTTCACCGCATCGTCCCACTTGCCGTTGGCCGCAAGGGCGAGCGCGTAGGTTTCGCCAAGCTGCGGCTGATCGCCGGTGCGATACAGCTTGGCGGCGTAGTCGAGTGCCATGCGCTTCTCGTCCGCGCCGCTTCCGCCACACGTACTGGTCAGGCGGATGAACAACTGCAGCAGGAAGCGTGCATTCGGCATCTTGCCGAGACCTGCATTGACGTCCTTCAACACCCCGGCGCACTGACCCTCGGCGACCTGCGCGACGACCAGGCGCGTCCACGCTTCGCCGTTGCCGGGTTCGGCCTGGATGATGGCGCGAAACTGCGCGATTGCATCGGTATTGTGGCCGGTGCGCATCAGCAGGAGCGCGAGTTGCGAACGCGCGTCCACCAACTTGCCGTCGAGTCCGATCGCTTCCAGGTATTCGCGCTTCGCACCGGCATCATCGCCGCCGATCTCCAGCGCGGTCGCGTTGCTCAGATGGGCAAGCGGGTTCTTCGGGTCGGCAGCAATCGCCGATGCGGCGCGCACCTTGGCAGCAGGCAGATTGCCGGCGGCGGCTTCGATGCGGGAATAGAACGCCAGCAGCGAGGAATCGTTCGGCTTCAGCGCGAGGGCTTGATCCATCTGCATGCGCGCACCGTCGTACTTGCGTGCCGACAGCAGCACGGCGGCTTGGTTGACCGCGTTCTCCAACGGACTTGTCGGCGCTGACGCAGCGGCGGGACCGCCGCGAAGCGCCTGCGCCAGTGGATCGGCGAGCGCCGGCGTCCGCGGGCCTGCCTTTGCATTTGCTTCGGCGGCCGCCTTGTCGTTGCCTGCGCCGGCATACGCTTTCGCCAGCTGGGCAAACAGCTGGTTCGCCTGCGGATCGGCCTTCAATGCCTTGTTCGTTTGCTCGATTGCATCCGCGTAGCGCTTCTGGCGCAGCGCAATGTCACCGAGCATTGCGAAGACGCTGGCCTCGTTGTCGTGCTTCGCCGCGTAATCGCTCAAGAGACTCCGGGCACCCTCGAGGTCACCCGCCTGGACCCGCGCGTCTGCCGCAGCGAGGCGGATCGGCACGTACTCGAGGTCGAGCGTCAGCGCGCGCTCGAACAACGCCTTTGCAACGGCCGGCTGGTTCTCGATCCGCGCAACGATGCCGCGTGAATAGACCCAGCGTCCATCGGTCGGCGCAAGCACGATTGCGTCATCCAGCGCGACGGACGCTGCGGAATAGAGCTCGTTCTGCGCGTACACCGCACCGATGAACGCGTAGGTCGTGGCAAGCTCGTCGCCCACCTGCGCCTTCCTGACCTCGTCGAAATCCGTGCGCGCCTTGCGCACATTCTCTGCGCGATCTGGCGGCAGATGCGACAGGTCCGGCATCGGCACTGCCTTCACTTCGGCCTCGGCGCGGACGATCGGGCTGGACGCGGCGAACACGGCCGCGAGCGTGATGATGGAAAAAATGCGAAGGGTCATGATCGAAAGACCGCCGCAGCGGTTTGGCCAGGGAACGACCGCGCATTCTAGCCGCTCGGCCGTGCAGGCGTCGGGACCCGCGACCGCGTGCAAAGTTCGCCCGTCGCCAAGCGCTCTGCTGTGCTGCTAGATTGCCGTTCCAGTCGACGAGGCGTTCATGGCCGGCTCCAGTCAGTTCTCACTGCTTCGCGCACGCCGCTTCGCGCCATTCTTCGCCACCCAGGCGCTGGGCGCGTTCAACGACAACGCGTTCCGCCAGGGCATGATCGTGCTGATCGGCTTCCATCTCGGGCTGTCGATCGAGGCGGCGAGCACGTACGCGATGATCGCGCCAGCGGTGTTCATCGTGCCGTTTTTCCTGTTCAGCGCGAGCGCCGGGCAGATCGCGGAGAAATTCGAGAAGACGCGCCTGATCCGCTACGTCAAGCTGTTCGAGATTGGCGCGATGCTGCTCGCGGTGTATGCGTTCCACGCGCACCACGTGTGGCTGCTGTTCGTGGTGCTGTTCCTGATGGGGTTGCATTCGACCGTGTTCGGGCCGATCAAGTACGCGATCCTGCCGCAGGCGCTCGGGCGCGAGGAACTGGTGGGCGGCAACGGCCTGGTCGAGATGGGCACCTCGATCGCCGTTCTGCTCGGCATGATGGCGGGTGGCTCGCTGATGGCACTCGGCGATTTCGGTGCGACCGCCGCGTCGATCCTGGTCGTGTCGGTTGCCGTGATCGGGTATCTGACGAGTCGCGCGATCCCACCGGCACCGGCGACGGCGCCGGACCTGATCTTCAATTTCAATCCCGCGAGCGAAACCGTGCGCGTGATGCGCTATGTCGCGCGCAACCGCACCATCTTCAACGCGGTCCTCGGCATTTCGTGGTTCTGGTTTTTCGGCACCGTGTTCACCGCGCAATTGCCGGGCTACACGCAGGTATTCCTCGGCGGAGGAGAGTCCGTCCTCAATCTCACGCTGGCACTGTTCTCGATCGGCGTCGGCATCGGCTCGCTGCTGTGCGAGCGCCTGTCGGGCCACAAGGTGGAAATCGGCCTGGTTCCGTTCGGTTCGATCGGAATGACCGTGTTCGCGATCGACCTGTACTTCGCGCGCCCGGGTGCGACGGCACTGCACGGACTCGGCATGGGAGCCTTCCTCACGGCGCCCGGGAGCTGGCGCATCGTGCTCGACCTGGTGCTGATCGGCCTGTTTGCCGGCCTCTACATCGTGCCGTTGTTTGCGCTCGTGCAAAGTCGCACCGACCGCAGCGAGCTGTCGCGCGTGATCGCCGGGAACAACATCGTCAACGCGTTGTTCATGGTCATCGCCGCGGGCATGGGGCTTGGCCTCACAGCGCTCGGATTGACGATCCCGCAGATCTTCCTGTGCGTCGCGATCCTCAACGCGCTGGTCGCGATCTACATCTACACGCTGGTGCCCGAGTTCCTGATGCGGTTCCTGTCGTGGATCCTCGTCAGTGCGCTGTACCGCATCAAGGTCGAAGGGCTGGAACGGATTCCCGACGAAGGCGCCGCGATTCTGGTGTGCAACCACGTCAGCTTCATGGACGCGCTGATCGTCGGCGGCGTCGTCAGGAGGCCGGTACGTTTCGTCATGTACTACAAGATCTTCAACATCCCGGTGCTTCGATTCATCTTCCGCACCGCAAAGGCGATTCCGATTGCGGGACACAAGGAAGACCCTGCGCTGCTCGAACGTGCGTTTGAAGAAATCGACCGCGCGCTCGCCGATGGCGAACTCGTCTGCCTCTTTCCGGAAGGCGCACTCACGCGCGACGGCCAGATCGCTCCGTTCCGCGGCGGCGTCGAGCAGATCCTCGCGCGCCGACCGGTGCCGGTGATCCCGCTCGCGTTGCGCGGACTGTGGGGTTCGGTGTTCAGTCGACGCGATTCCGCACTGGGCCGTTCGCGTTTGCCACGGCGTTTCCGCTCGCACATCGCGCTGGCCGTCGCTCCGCCGGTCGCGCCCGCAGACGCGGATGCGGCGACGCTGGAGCAGCGCGTCCGCGACCTGCGCGGCGCGTGGGCATGAACGTCACAGCGAACGGACGCAAGCCGCGCTTGCTGATGCTGAGCGTATCGGCTGGTGCAGGCCACGTGCGCGCGGCGGAGGCGCTTCGCGTTGCGTCACAGTCGTTCGATGTCGAAGCGCTGCATCTCGACGTGATGGACCACGTGCCCGCCGCGTTCCGCAAGCTCTATACCGACGTGTATCTGACATTGGTCGAGCACTCGCCCGCCACCTGGGCAATGCTTTACCGGATCATGGACAAGACGCCACCGAACGCGCCGCTGGCACGACTGCGACGCGCGATCGAACGGCTCAGTACGGTAAAACTGCGCAAGGCCATCGCCGCATTCGCGCCGGACGCGGTCGTCTGTACGCACTTCCTGCCGGCCGAGCTGCTGATGCGCGAACGTCGGCGCGAGCGTCTTGCAGCGCCGGTGCATGTCGTGGTCACCGACTTCGACCTGCATGGCATGTGGGTGGTGCCGGACATGGCGGGCTATTTCGTCGCCAACGACGAGGTCGCGTTTCGCACCGCCGCGCGCGGCGTAGTTGCCTCACGCATCCACGCCACCGGCATTCCGGTCGTGCCGGCGTTTGCGAATGCGCACGATCGCGCCGCCTGTGCCGCGGAATTCGGGCTCGATCCGGATCGGAAAACGATCCTGCTGATGGGAGGCGGTGCGGGCCTCGGTGGACTCGACGACGTCACTGCGCGCCTGCTTGCAATCGACGCCGATTTTCAACTGATCGCTCTCGCTGGCCGCAATGTGCGAATGCTTGAACGGTTGCAGGCCATCGCCGCACAACACACGCGGCGACTGGTCGCCATGGGTTTCACCGATCGCGTCGAGCGATTGATGGGTGCAAGCGATCTGGTGATCACCAAGCCCGGCGGTCTCACGACGTCCGAATGCCTCGCACTCGGACGACCGATGATCGTGCACGCGCCGATTCCTGGGCAGGAGGAACGCAATTGTGACTTCCTGCTGGAAAACGGCGTCGCCCTCAAGGCGGTCGACGCGACGGCACTCGAATGGCGCGTGCGCGAGCTGATGTCGAAGCCCGGTCTCCTCGCCGCGCTTGCCGATCGATCGCGTGCGCTGGGTCGGCCTCAGGCTGCGCGCGATGTACTGCGCGTCGTCCTGTATGGCGGCGACACGCTGTAGGTCACGCGCTTGCGCGGCCGGCAACGCGCCGAACGAAGATCACGACGCAGCGACATGTCCGCGCTGGTTTCGACGCGAACAGCGACAATCGTTCAGCGCGTCAGCACTGCCAGCGCGACGACGGCAATCAGCGCGAGCCATGTGACAAGGATCCGCAGCAGCACGCGCCGCGCGTCGGCAAGTGCAATCAGCGGATTGCCTGCTTCGTTCGCAACGCCGTCTCCGGCAGCGATGTCTGCATCGACGCCGGCACGCGCCAGCGCCCCGAGGAAGCCGAGATCGAGCGTGAAATAGCCTTGGCCGTGGGTCTCGTGATAATCACGCCAGGTGCGGATCACGGCATCGAATTCGGAAACCAGCGCGAGGGTCAACGCGATCAGATGCGACGGTGCCCAATCGAGAATCAGCGCGACGCGTTCGAGTACTGCGCGCTGGGCGGGTTCGATGTCCGACGCGAACGCGGTATTGCGCGCAATCAGCAACGCGACGCGATAGCCGAGCGCACCAGCGGGTCCGAGCACGACAAACCAGAACAGCACGCCGAACATCCGCGACAGCGCCGAGGCAAACGTTGCCTCCACAAGAGAAGCGGCCTGGAACGGGAGCGTCGCAACGACGGGATCCGGTCGCAATGCCTGCGCTGCAGCGATACGCCGCTCGCTGTCGGGCGCCTTCAGCACCGCGTCGATGTCCATGTCCAGATCGCGCGGACCCCAGCAGTAGAACAGCACGACCACTCCGAAGGCGAATGCAGGCAGGCCGAACAGCACGTGATGCAATGCAAGCTGGATCAGCGCGCAGATCGCGAACAGCAAGAGCGGCAACAGCGCGAGCGGATAGCGTGCCCGCCGCGCGCCATCTTCACCGCGCGCGCCGTGTGCAAGCCACACTCTCAGCCACGAAAAATCACGCCAGCGCGCCAGATCAGGGAGGGCGTGCGCACCCGCAATCACCAGCAGGGCTGCGAGCAGGGTCTGGGCCATGGATGTGCCTCGCGTGCGCGGTCGGGACAATGACGCATTCTATCGGCGCCGGTCGCCGATGGGGTAAACACGTGTCGTGTCGACGCAAGAGGACGTCTTTCAATCCGCCACCACGCCACCCGCTCAGGCGCCTTGCTTCTGCCACGGTTCGTCGCTGAGCAGATCGGCCAGATCGAGGCCGGATTTCTCGCGCACCCAGTGTGCGATCAGCTCGTGCGACACGGACAGGCGCGGCGGCAGCACGATGGTGCGGCCCGCGAGTCCGGCCACCAGCTCGTCGACTCCGAACCAGCGTGCATCACTGAGCTCGTCGCCGACGTTGATGGTCGGTTCGATTGCTTCTGCCGTAAAGCCGAGCATCAGAGATGACGGAAACGGCCATGGCTGGGACGAGTGGTAGGCACAGGCACCGACTCGCACACCGGCTTCCTCGAAGACTTCGCGCCGGACTGCGTCTTCGATGGATTCTCCCGGCTCGATGAAACCGGCCAGCGTCGACCAGCGGTTTTCCGGCCAGTTCGCCTGGCTGCCGAGCAGGCATTTGTCGCGCCAGTTGACGATCACGATCATCGCCGGATCGACGCGTGGAAAATGCTCGAGCGCGATCTCATGGTTCGCACAGCGGCCACGATGACCGAGCGCGACAAGTTCGAGCGGCGATCCGCACGCCGCGCAGAAACGCGTGCGCTCCTGCCAGAACGCGATCGCACGTGCGTACGCAAAGACACCTGCCTGAAAGGGATGCAGCTGCATGCCGGCAGCGCGCAAGTCGATGAAGGTGGCGTCCAGCGACGTGGCGATGCGCTCGCCTGTCGCGCCATCGGCGCGCACGAAAAACAGCGGGCCGCTCTCATCCTCGCCGAGATATGTCAGCGGGAGGCCGCCTGCCCACTCGCTGCGTTCGCTCGCGTCGAGCCAGCGCAACGCGTTCGCAGCTGCGGGTACAAGAGCACGATGGCCCCCGGGCTCGTGCGCCGCGAGCAGCAGGAAGCGTGCTTTCGGATGCGCCTGTTGCGCCGCGCCCCACTCGACATCGTCGCGCCGCTCGGCGTTGCGCTCGAGAGCGGCGCCGGCAAAGATGTTGATGTGATCAC
>NZ_JBDSWZ010000125.1:0-8589 GCF_039926425.1 Dokdonella sp. | reverse complement strand
CAAGCCCTGGGTCCGCGACGTCGAACATTTCACCCGACGGAGTGTGGACGCGCGTTGCCGATGTGTCGGGCCGGTCCGCATCGATGAACGAGGGCCGATAGCGGCACATATCCGCGCGCTCGCGGAGAGTCGCCCAAGGGAATCCGCTCTGCGCCATGCCGCTGCGGATGAACGCGAAGCGACGATCACCCGCAACGCCGTGCCAGCCGACGTCCACCGAAGCCAGCGATTGGGGTCCCATCGACTTGACGGGGTAACGCCACAATCCCACGACGCGGCCGATCGCCTCGGCATTGCCAAAGTCCTGCATGGGGCATCCTCGTCAAAGGCGCCCTTACCATCCAGGCCGGCGTCGAGCGTGGCGGAACAAGTCCGCTGCAGCGCCTCTCGACGTGGGTGTGCACTGCAGAGGGCAGCGCACGGGAGACAAGACGCTCATTCGATCAAAGAAGCGAAGCGGCCGTCAAGCTCGACAAGCGAAGCGGAAATGGACCCGGGTCACGTCGAGCTGCCCCAAGTTTGACGGACACCTTTGAACGGGGACAGTCCCGCGGCAGGTGTCAGATGATCAAGCGTCGATCGACCACTGATTCCGGTTCGCTCGCCCTGCACGCTCCTTCACGTCAACCGGCTGACACATGCCTGTCGCATAGTCGAAGGCATGCGAATCGCCGGTGGAGCGCAATGCAGATACTGATGGTTTCGGACGTCTATTTCCCACGCGTCAACGGTGTTTCGACATCGATCCAGACGTATTGCCGCGAACTGCGGGACAGTGGACATTCCGTGACGATCGTCGCTCCGGACTACGGCGCGAGCGACGCCGCCAATGAGTTCGAGGTGATTCGGCTTCCGTCCAGGAAAATCGCGTTCGATCCGGAAGACCGGCTGATCCGCCGTGCTTCGATGACGGAAGTGATCGAGCAGCTGGCGGAACGCCACTGGGATGTCATCCACATCCACACACCGTTTCGCGCGCACCAGATCGGCGTGCGGCTCGCGAAAAAGACCGGTCGCCCGACGGTCGAGAGCTATCACACGTATTTCGAGGAGTACGTCGCCGACTATTTCCCATGGCTGCCGCGGTCGCTCGGTCGACTGGCCGTGCGGTGGTTTTCGCGTCGCCTGTGCTCCGAGGTCACCCACCTGGTGGTGCCGACCGAAGAAATGAGCAAGGTGCTCGAGGACTACGGAATTTCGACACCGGGGACCGTCATCCCGACCGGCATCCGGCTCGACGAATTCTCCGGTGGTGACGGATCGGTGTTTCGACACCAGCATGGCATCGCGCCGGACCGGCTCGTGCTGCTGACAGTGGGCCGGCTCGCGCTGGAGAAGAACATCGATTTCCTGCTCGACGTCCTTGGCCGGCTGGTGAAGGACCGGCCTGCGCTCCTCTTTGTCATCTCTGGGGAGGGGCCTGACGCCAAGCGTCTGAAGAAGCGAACGGAAGTCCTCGGACTCGGCGACAACGTGTACTTTGTCGGGAACCTCGACCGGCAGAACGCGCTGCTTGACTGCTATCGGGCCGCGGACGTCTTCGTGTTCGCTTCGCGGACGGAGACGCAGGGGCTGGTCCTCATCGAAGCGATGGCATTGGGCGTGCCGATTGTTTCCACCGCAGTGATGGGGACGGCGACCGTCCTGAAGGATGTCGAAGGCGCGCGGATCAGCAGCGAATCCATCGAGGATTTTGCCGCGCAGGTCAGTGATCTGCTTGCGCGGCCTGACGAGCGTGAACGCCTTTCGGCAGCAGGTCCGGTCGATGCACAGGCGTGGGATGCCGGCCGCCAGATGAAGCGTGCGATTGCGCTCTACGCGACGCTTTCCGCCGCCGCTGCGCCCGCGAAACGCTGACGACAAAAACGGAAGAGGGAGTTGCGTGAGCATCGCTGGGGAGAGGAACCACACAACGATCGTTGGACGTTGTTTGCATCAAACGAAAAAGGATCTCGCCCGCGTGCGCCGTCGGAGCTCAGAGGCGCGCGATTCCCAGCAGGATCTCGATGAGGATGAGCACGATGATCGCGAACTCCAGCAGTTCGCCGCGACTGCTCGACGCTTCTTCGTAGAGCGCGATGTACGTGTCGCGAACAATGGCGAGTTTTCGATACACCGCGGCGCTCAGTTTGGACACGCGAAACAGCTCCAGCGCAGACGAATAGATGCGCGCGAGATACACGTCCTCGGTCACCTGCAGTGCGTTGTCCACTTTTTCGGTGACTTCGGTGACCTCGGCGACGAGGGTGTACAGGCTGCGCGCCAGCTGTGCGAACCGCGAAGCGGCCAGCGAGGAGATGCCGCGCCGTGCAATTTCCACCTGGTCGTACATGCGTGGAAGTTCGGCATCCAGCAGCTCGTCGTAATAGCGAAGCTCCAGCAACTGTGCGTTGGCGACTTCGAGCACGTCCGCGACGTCGGTGTTGCCTTCCGGCTCATAGATGAAGGCGCGATCCCATGTCAGCACGACGAGGTCGTTGTCGAAATACGAGTAGCTCTGCTTCAGGAGTTCGCGCTTTTCCCCGGTCGAAAGAGCGCGCGTTTCTCCCGACAGCAACGCCGAGAGATCGACGCGCCGTTGCAGTTCCACCGCGGAAATCGGTTCGCCCAACTCGAGCACGGTGGCGATCAGATAGTCTTCCTGCAGCGTTGCGGGCGACGGGCGCGTCAATGCGGATTCGATCACCGGCATTGCCTGGTCGAGCAGTCGACGCCAGATGTCCGACGACGACGCGGGTCCGACGCTGGTCTGGATCGCCCCGACCAACCCTTCGAATCCGGCCCACGACCGGCTTTCGACCGCGAACCGCAGCGAGATCGCAATTGCCCCGAAGTCGTACAGCCGAACCGTCGCAGCGACCGTCGTCTCTCGGCCTTCGATGTCCAGGCGCACCGGTTCGAGTGGAAGGATGACCGGAGGGTCACCAAACGCGATCGCTTTTTCCGGCGTCTGGGAAAGCCGGCCGCGATTGCTGCGCGCGTTCGAATGGGCAGCACACAGCGCCTCCGCGGCACCGAGATCGATCGAATACGCAATGTCGAACAGGCGAAGCGCCACCACCTCGCCGCGGCGTACGAACACGTCAGGCAACTGTTCCGAACCCTCCATCCCGTCCCCTTCGCCGATGGTCGGCGATCGCCTGCGGTTGCATAGTGACGGAAGACGCGCCACGCGTCGCTCGCGTGCAACAACTGCACGCCATGATGGGCGTGCTGTCAGATTCCCAGTCGGCCAGCGGCAGAGTCATCGCAAGGCTGCCCGATCCCCCGGGCCGCCTTGTTTTTCCACTCGAACGGGCCTTCGACCGAGCGGGCTTCATCGCTGATCTGGAACTGTGTCAATCCCGGATCATCGCGAAGCTGGCGGACGACGGCGCCCGGCAACACGCGCGGACCGGGGACGGAAAAGACGAACCCGTCGGTGCCGAGATTCCTGACCGCCACTATCCGCGCGTTCAGCGCCCGAATGCGCTTGATCAGCGACAGCGCCATGCGATCGGCCTGGTCGAACGACCGGCTGCGGCCATCGAAGGACTTCAGTGCGAAGTAGGTTGCCATGCGGGTGCTCCATTGCGCTGAGGGCGAGGAGTCTACGCGCGCCACCTTACGATTTTGCGATCAGCGCGTTCGCTGCGGCCTGATCGATTTCCAGCCGGGTTTGCCCTTGCGTCGCAGCAGGTGACGCAATGCTTCGCGCGCCTGTCGATCGCGCTCGAGGTCGTCCACGCACGCGCTGAAAGGTGCGACGGGCGGCTTCGGGCGGGCGGCACTGCGGCGGACGTCCGTTACGGAAATCTTCGTCATGAATCGTGCCCCCAAAAACGATGTGAACATCCCGACAGCGCGGATTTCGCACCCTTGCAAATGGGACAAGGTCGTCGTCAATCGCAAGGCCTTCCGTCATCGCTGCGAATCTCCACGCAGGGAGTCAAGCGAACGGACGGCCGGTTCGTCCCATGCGCTTTCTCCCCGGAGATCGACGGCGCAGTCTATGCCGCATTGCAACCCGTCACAAATCTGCCATCGCACTGTCTGCAGTCATTGGGTTCGACGCACTACGCTCGGGGATTCGCACGATGCCCTCGAACAACGAGCCGAAGAACGTGGATTCATGAGTGATCGAAAACGTGCCGTGAGATCAGCCTGCAATGCACCCATCGGGCGCCCGCTGACGTCGATCCTGATGGTGGCGGTTGCCGGGGCGGCATTGCTCGCTCATTGCCCGGCGATGGCAAACGCGGACATCGAGCACTACGTCGGCACGGCCTACGATGCGTCTGGCCGTGTGCTGTATACGGAATCGCACTGGATCAGCGGGACCCTGCCCCGTCGCGAACTCACGGTTCTTTTCCGGTGCCCGGATGGCGCTCCGTTTGCACGAAAACATGTCGTTGAAGCCGGAGTGGCGCAAGCACCCTCGTTTACGCTGGAGGACGCGCGAACCGGCTATCGCGAGGGAGTGCGCGATGGCACCGGCGGATCGCGGGAGGTCTTCACGCGGTCGGTTGAAGGTCAATTGGAGAAACGTGCTCTGCTGAAGTCGGCGCCCGACCTGGTGGTGGATGCCGGATTCGACAGTTTCATCCGCGATCATTGGGATGCGCTCGCGACCGGTGCGCCTCAGCACGTCGAATTCCTCGTGCCGAGTCGACTTCGAACCTATCCGTTTACCTTGAGTCTCGTCGACGACGAACTGATGGATGGAAAGCCGGTGCGGCGATTCCTGATGGAACTCGATACGTGGTATGGCTTCGCGATTCCTTCAATCGTCCTCTTCTATGCCGCGGACACAAGGACGATCCGCGAATATCGTGGCATTGCCAATGTTCGCGACAGTACCGGAAAAAGCCTCGACGTTCGAATCGAATTTCGAGAGGATCATCGGGCGACGACGGGTGAGTCCATGACTCTGTCCGATGCCAGAACGGCCCGTCTCGATGGCGCATGCGTGCTATAGCTTTTGCGGGATGCAATGGTTGCGATGTGCGCGGAAGGAATCCAATGGGACAGAGGTCGTTGAATTCGGCCGTTCGGGGAGCCTCGCGACCTGCCGCTGAGCTCGCTGGTCGCCGGTCGATTCAATGGGCGTTCGACCATCCCCGTTTAACGACCTCCGTCCCTGTCGATTGTCCCTGTCGATTGAAGCGCCGGCCTGTGCAACGAACGACGGTGTACGCGCGTTGGCGTTGTCGTGCCGATGCCCAAGCGATAGGGCGCACTCGACCTTCGCGAGTCCCCGAACATCGACGGTCAGCAACGTCGACTCATGAACCCGCCAATGCGATGATCGATTCGACGACGGCGTGAACCGCGACCACGAAGCCACGTCGCATCAACATCGCTTCGGCGATGCATTTGCATTTGGCTTGTTTCGTTGGACGACCATGACGCGTTTCGTCGGCCGATTCGCGCAATTGCCGAAAAACACGCGTTTTTATCGTGAACAGCGGTCGCAAAGTGCGCGTGCGCTCCTTTGAACCTGAATGGCGGATGGCATGGTTGATGCACCTCTGTGACTGCCAATCAAGGCAGACAGTAGGAGATCAGCGGTGCGTATCAGCTCAACAGGGATCATCACATTCAGGCCCAGGCCTGATCGCAGGACGGCGACACGGCTTTCGGGCTTCGTGCTGGGTGTCGCGCTGCTGGCCGGTTCACAACTGGCAGCTGCCCAGGTGCTTGTTTTCGACCGTGGCTTGCCGACCACGAACTTGAACAACGAAGCGGCCGCGCTGCGGTCGAACGTCGAATGGGCGGACATCGAAACACCACCGGAAACGCCCTGGCTGCCGGGCGACGACTTCATGCTCGGGGGTTCCGGCTCGTACGTCATCACCACCATTCGCGTGTGGTCGACCGAGAGCACCGGTCTCATCCTTCGCGGTGGCATCGCGGGGCACCCGATCGGTGTCGTTTCAAGCGACTTTACCGTCACGCCCGTAACGTACGCGAACGGAGAAACTTATCAGGCGAATGCGGGTCCTTTCCTGCCGCTCTTCCAGATCGATTTCAGTGTGAACCTCTCGCTCGACGGCGGCGTGACCTACCAGTACTTTATCGATGGTCCGGCGACTGCGTCGGGCGAAGATTTCTCGGGTGTCCATTTGCACGCATCGAATGCAGCCTTAAGTGGCTCCACGCAAATGGGTGCAGACGGCATCGTCCTTTTCCTCGGCAATGACGGCACCGTCTACACGTGGAACACCATGACCGGCGGCGGAACGTATTGTCCGGGCTGTGTCGGCTTCGACAAAACGACCGACGGGAATGTACAGGTGTTCGGCGCGCCGGTCTCTCCGGTCACGCAGCCCTTGATGTTCGATCGCGGACTACCGACCGCAAACTTGAACAATGCCGCCGGCGTCGACCGCAGCAATGTCGAATGGTCCGACATCGAAACGCCGCCGGAAGCGCCATGGCTACCGGGAGATGACTTCACGCTGCCGGGGTCGGGACCCTTCACGGTCTCCACGATCCGCGTCTGGTCGACCGACACGACGGATCTCGATCTGCGCGGTGGTGTCGCGGGTGGACCGATCAGTATCATCGCGAACACCTACACCTCCATTCCGGTGACGTATGCGAATGGCGAGGGCTACCAGACCATTGCGGGCGATTTCCTGCAGCTCTATCAGATCGACTTCAACGTTGACATTACTGTGGACGGTGGCACCACTTACCAGTACTTCCTCGACGGACCGTCGACCCCCTCGGACACTGACTTTGCCGGCGTTCGTCTGCATGCGTCAAATGCGGCGCTGAGCGGCTCGCCGCAGGAAGGGGCGGATGACTTCTTCCTGTTCCTCGGGAACCACGCGAACGTCTATACGTGGAACACGATGACCGGTGATGGAACCTACTGCCCGGGTTGCATCGGCTGGACCAATACCAGCAACGCAAACATCCAGGTCTTTGCCCAGGATCTCGATAAAATCTTCGCGGACGGCTTCGACAACGCGAACAAGTAACCTCGTTTCATCCGTGCCCGGCGCCACCACCGATTTCCAGTGTCAGCGCCGGGCGTTCATTTTTTGCGCTGCCCGTAACGAAACGGGGCCAGATTTTTTGACTGATTGCGGGAAGTGACCTTCACTCCTGATCCTGCCGAATTCCGAGGAACTTGCGGGGAAGAATTCCTGCAGCGCGTTCACATCAAAACGCGCGCTACATCGTCGCTCGCAGCGCCTTCAGCTTGCGGCGCAAGTCACCACCTTGGGCGCTCAGCCGCTTGAGGTCCGCAGCAAATTCCTCGTACAACTGCAGGTGCACGCGAAACTCCGGACGCAACGTGCCGTCTGGCCCGTAGAACGCCGCGGCCCCCTGCAGTGTTCGCGGCATGACCTCGCGCTCTTGAAACGCGAGCTGGCGCGCATAGTTGGCATGAATGCCGCGGTTCTCGCTGTAGTACCAGCCCAAGTCCAGGCGCAATGCGGGCTCGAGTCGATTTGCGACGCCGGAGGAAACCGCCGACTCCCACGCTGCTGACGGCGGATACGGCGCGCCGGGAATGCGATACAAGTCCAGCACTGCGCGACGTCCGGCACGGTCTTCGGTGCGCCATGCCGCGACGCTCTGCTCCATGCGTAGCGCCAGGTCGCCACCGTGCTTTTCATAGTGGCCAAGCTCGACGATGAGCCCATCGATGGTTTGACGGATGTCCGCTGCCTCGTCGAGTTGCTTTCGCCACCCCTCGAACACGAACGCGAGTGTCACGCCCACGAAGATGAGAGTGAGCTGCGCCAGCGCACTGAGAGCGCGAGCATGCCAAAGCGCGGATTCGAAGCGTCGTGCCATTGTCTGACCACCTGTTTTTTGCAGAGTCCGAAACCGGGTTCACTGATTCGCCGCTCCCGCTGACGCGGACGATAACAGGCCTCCACGGTTGAGCGCCCACGGGTGTGAGCGGATTAGCGAGCGGAGGGGCGGATGCAAGTTGATGCGAGTCAATGGAAAACAGGAAACCAGGGTCCAGTGACACGTTGCCCGAGCTTGCTCGACGTCAAAGATCTTCCAATCTTTGCACGCCACGCACGACGTGCCAGCGACGTTTCGATCGCCAAACGAACCCGCCGATTGCGGTAAGCGTGCTGACGCTGCAGGCGCGCGAGGATGTCGGCGACCTCCTCGCCATTCATCGCATTGCAGACCAATACGTGGTACGCCGCGCCGCGCTCTTCGCGGGCGGCAGATCCATCGGCGTGATGGATCGAGCATGGTAGTCGGCCGTATCCGCGACCATTGCAGCACGCTCAGGATTGCTTCTCGTGTAACGGTGGCAGCGCAACAGGTAGGGCGCGCCATCAACCGGGCATGCCTTGTAATGACCTTCCCCAAGCGTTCCGGTTTGGTAATGCCGATCGTTGACGTAGCGCACGTCACGCCGGCCCAGTCACTGCATCAAATGCGCGACGTTTCCCGTGACTCTTGGCGTCTGCAGAAGGAGTCTTCTACAACCGGCAGGGGCTGCACAGCGGGCTCGACGACCACTCATCCGAACAGGTCGAGAAACTGGCGGTTGGTTGAATCACCTGTCCGAAAAATCGCGATCACGCCAATTTGCCCTGTTCCTGCCTTACCGTAGAACCTGGC
>NZ_JBDSWZ010000124.1:0-11847 GCF_039926425.1 Dokdonella sp. | reverse complement strand
GCAACTAGCAGAAAGCAAGCAATCGGGACCGTCAGCATGCTTGCGGCAGACATGTGTGCTTTCCTCGCCAACACGTCCATGCCGCTAGTCGTCATCTGAAGCTTTCCTCGGTTGCTTAGGGGCGTCGTATGGCATCAGCACAGTCGCCAGTACGCGCGCCTTACGCCTTTTGCTGGGCTTGTTCGCCACCAGCGGCCGCAGGAGTGCCTGCAGGTCGGTGATCATGTCGCGGAACTCGCAATCGCTGAGGTTGAGCACCACTTCGCGATAGCCCACTCCATCGGCTTGCAGATCGATACGGTCGCGCTCCAAGTAGCGCGAAAACTCGCCGAGCAGCCCGGCGGCGAACATCGAGAAGTAGCGGAAATGATCCTCGGCGCTGACTCCCGCCAAGTCATCCGCATCCAGAACTGCCTTCCCCGGTGCCAGCGCATAGCTGCGCTCGATCACGCCACGCACAGGCCGCTCCGCCGCGACCTCAATGATGCCGGCCTTGAGTAGGATGCCGAGGTGACGGTACAGCGTGGCCTGCGGTATCTCGGCGAGAGTCTCTAATAATTGCTTGCTGGTGCGCGTTCCATTGGCCAGTGCACGAATGATCTGCATTCGTCGTGGATGGAGGACGGCATCTTTCCGCAATTTTGGCTTTGGTCTCATTATAGAGAACATTATCAATAGTGATAATGTTCGTCAAGACCTACATCTGAACGATATGAAACACGCAACGACGGACGATGCCTGTAGACGCTGCATTTGACCGGTTCTGACGGGAGCCGGAAGGTCGTTTTGAGAAGCCCGCGGGGATCTCCACGAGGAAGGGGGTCAGGTTCACTTCCTCCATGGAACAAGTGAACCTGACCCCGTTCCTAAGCAAGGTGCGCGTGGCAGCATCTGCGCGCGCTTTTCTGCCCGCGGAGGCGCGTTTGCCGCGTTTCATCAATGCCGATCTGATTGCCGCCGGGCTGGCACCGTTCGCACCGGAATCCGCCGCGATCAAGGCCGGCTGATGCTTGATGAAGTCGCGCACTGCGCGAGGCGCTGTGAAAGTTTTGCGTTCGAGACCACGCGTTCGGGCGTGGGCTATCTGCGGCATATCAAGGAGTGGCGCGCACAGGGTTACCGCGTCAGTCTGTTTTTCCTGAGCCTGCCCGATGCCGAAACCGCTGTGGCGCGCGTGGCCGAACGCGTGCGGCAAGGTGGACACGACATTCCCGAGGTCGTCATCCGGCGCCGTTTTACCGCAGGCTGGAACAATTTCCATCGGTACTACCGCGCCGCAGTGAACGACTGGGCGCTCTACAATACTGCGGGCAATTCGCCCTTGCTGCTGGAATGGGGAGAGAACCCGTGATGCCACAGGATTTATCCAAAGCCAGAAACCCGGATCTGCGCGCCTCGTTTGCGGCTATGCAGCGCGCGGCGGAACTGGCCCGCAAGACAGCCGTGCAAACCGACACCGCCATCGTCGTCGTAGAGAACGGCAAGCTGCTGCGCATTCCTGCCGCGCAGTTACGCGGACAAGACACGGTAGCGTAAAAACCCGAAGCGGGAAACCGAATCGGAGCCAAGTGTAATTTGACTGGAATCGGGGGAATCGGGGGCGGGTGTCATTGCGGTCGTGCGCAGACGTCCCAAACGACGAAATTTGCGTCGAACCCTCTGATAGATCCCGAGGTAACTGGAACGAGCGTTTCGCAAATCAGCGTCCTCCCGTCGGCATGTGCCAAGGGCGCCGATACGGCCATGGGGTCGAGGTTGGCGATGTTCGACAGCGCATATCCCTGCATACCGAACCGAAGGTCGAGATCGCCTTCGGAGGCGCCGGCAGCCCCCATCGAGAGTGCGGCGAAGAGGCACGAGATGAATCTCATCAAAGTGTTCAAACCGCGATTCCGATTCGACGTAACCGCTCATGCTCGTTGAGTGCGAAAATTCCAACAACCAACCGAAAGACGCGCGTGATGGAGGTGCGCGGCCTTTTCAATAATGGATCCCTTTTTGCGACTTGCGCAGGCGCGCGAGCATCTGTGCGCGCGCCTCGAGCGGGATCGAATCGCGATGGAGGCCCTCGACAATTGCTGCGACCACGCGCTTGGACCCTTTCTCGCCCCAAAATTTATCCGTGACTCATGATCATGTTACAAACACGCACGAATCAGCTTCTTGCGGCTACATTGTCGTTCGGGGCGAATGCCAATAGCGAGTCACTTCGGCCATGCCGTCGAAATGGCGGGGCATCACAGCTTGTCGCCTGACGGACGGTTCGCTGTCACATGTCTCGACGACCGGCCAACCAGTCCTGAAGGTCCCGCATGTTTGACTTATCAATATTCTCCGACCCCTCGGTCTGGGCCGCACTCATCACGCTGATCGTCATGGAAGTCGTTCTCGGAATCGACAACCTCATCTTCATTTCGATCCTCTCCAACAAACTTCCAGAGGCTCATCGCCAAAAAGCCCGGCGTGTCGGAATCGGTTTGGCGCTTGTGATGCGACTGATCCTGTTGTCGATGATTGCGTGGATCGTCGGACTGACTGCGCCCGTCATTGATTTGGGGTTTTCGGGGAGCGCGACAGCCGATCCGGTCACCGGCCAGCTTCACTACGCATGGGAGACCGCTTTTTCGTGGCGGGACCTGATTCTTTTCGCCGGTGGCTTATTTCTTGTCTGGAAGGCGACGAAAGAAATCCATCATCTGCTCGACCCCACTCCCTCGAACGACTTGCTCGACAAGCAGCGACCAGCCGCGATTGGTTTTGGTTCAGCCATCGCCCAGATTATCGCGCTTGACGTCGTGTTCTCTATCGACTCGATCCTGACCGCGGTGGGTATGACCGATTATCTGCCCGTGATGGTCATCGCCGTCATCGTGGCCGTCGCAGCGATGATGCTTGCTGCCGATCCCCTCGCCAACTTCATAAACCGCAATCCAACAGTGGTCATGCTGGCGCTGGGTTTTCTGCTGATGATCGGGATGGTACTGATCGCTGAGGGCTTCGGCGCACACATTCCGAAAGGGTACATCTACGCCGCGATGGCCTTCTCGGCGGGCGTCGAGTCGCTCAACATCGGGTTCCGCCGAGCGCAACAAACGCGCTCTAGCGGCGAGAAGCCTCGAAACGATGGGGACGGCGTGGAGCATTGAATCTCGCCGAGTTCGGTAGAGGCTCCAACGCTTTAGAGAATGGAGCTATGAACAAGTTGAAGAGGTTTTCAGCTGAGATGCGGGCGCGCGACTTGGTCCGTCAACATCGCTCAATGAGCGAAAGAACGGTCTCAACCTCCGAATCAGCAAGGCGGACGACGCCAATGCCCTTCTGCGCGAATTGGTCATTTCCTTCGGTGAAGCCGGCTACGTCGCCCTGTTCGAGATCACCGATGCCGCCACCATCCCCATCCTCGCCGTGCGTCACCAACGCGAAGACGACTACCACTGATCGAGCGCGGAATCGAGACCATGTGCAATTCCCGTTGCGCCGACTCATCGGATCGCTCGCAAATAACGACATCCGCCCTTGATTTTCAACAGACCCGGATGCTCGCACAGCAGGTGACCCATCAACCACGAGGTGCCTCGAAAATCGCCGGCATAGCAGGGGACAACTCCGTCCATTGCTGCCCTGACGACCACTTGGAAGACGTCATCAGAAAGGACATAGTCGAAACCCGCGGCGCCACCAAACGGTTCAAGGAAACGTTCGACGATTTGAACGCGCTACTGAAACAGCGGTGCGACAACCAAGGCCGCGACCGCTGAAAGGTGTTGAGCGCAATCAATCTATCGAATCGCGCGACAACCCGCGTATTCCTCGCGCGTGACCATGCCGTCTGCATTCTTGTCGCAGGTCTTGAAGTTCGACATCAACCACGGATCGGCTTTTGCCTGATCCATGGTCACCCTGCCCTTCTTGCCCGTGTCCATGCTGTCGAACGAATTCATGTTGCTGACGGCCATGTTGTCGCCCGGATCCTTCTGCATGATGTGTTCCTTGGCCTGGGCCTCGGCGTTGGTGGTCTTGTCTGCGGCCGGCGGCGTCGATTGAGCGTGAAGCATGCTCGACAAAACAAGCGAGGCGGCAAACACGGCGATGAATGAGTTGTTCATGGCAACGGTCCAGGTTGGGGTGGGCGTCGCCATCGTGCTCTCGCCGAGATGAATGGACGGTCGTCGTCGCCCTGACTTGATAGCGCGTCGTTGCGCGGCGCAGGCTGCCCGCACGGCCAGTTCAGACAGCAACGGCAACCCGAAAGCCGGCAGCTGCTTTCACGCACGGCGCAAGATCACGGCATGTGGTGATCGTCTCCAATCTCGAGACTGGAAATGGTCAATCGCTTGTTCGGCTCGCCCGACGCCGTCCTGCGCATGCGCAGATCCGGCGATCAGTGAGCGCTTCACGCTGCTGACTGCCGTTCTCGTCCGCATCAAACGGCAATGCGTCGGCAGGATCCCGAATGCAATCGCAATCCTTCGTGTTTCGTCTACGTGGCGTTGGCGCGCCGACTTACGGCGCCGCCTCGTCGAACCCATCCGCAAATATCACGTCACTCGGCGCCCGCGTGAAAAAATACGCCGAGCCGGGCATCGTGCTGTCGGGCGCACTCCACAGCCACGAACCCACCAGCGCATTGTCGCCGTCCAACGTCACCGGCAAGCCGAATTGATCGGCCGGTGCGCCGTCGCTCGCGACCAGCGTTTGCGTCTGGACGAACGTACCGCCGGATCCGTCGAACTCATACACCGCACCCTGCGCGGTACTGGCGCTCCAGCCGTCCGCACCGATCAGCGCCGTCGTCCCCTGGAGCGCAACGGAGTGACCGAACTTGTCGCCAATGCCGCCGTCGTTTGCGACAAGTTTTTGCGTCTGCGTCCACGCGCCATCCGCTTGCGTAAAAATGTATGCCGCTCCCTGTGTGTCGACGCCGCCGGGATTCGAGCCCCAGGCACCGATCAACAGCGTCGGACCCGACAGCGCGGTCGCGTAGCCGAAGTAGGTATTGCTGGCGCCGTCGTCCGCCACCAGCTTCTGGGTCTGCGTCCACGTGCCGTCCGTCAGGCCGAACACGTAGGCCGCGCCCTGATAGGTGTTGTTCGCGTACGCGCCAATCACCGCAGTGGTGCCTTTGAACGACACCGAGTAGCCAAAGATGTCGCCGGTCCCGCCGTCGTCCGCGACCAGCGTCTGACCTTGCATCCAGGTCCCGTCCGGCGACTGGTTGAAGACGACCGCCTTGCCCTGGAAGTCCTGCGTACCGACCGTGGCGCCGTCGCAACCAAAGATGGCCGTCGTGCCGCTCAGTGCGAGCGAGTAGCCGCAAAAATCGAACGGCAACCCGTCATTGGTGACGATTTTCTGACTCTCGCTCCAGACACCGTCGGTGAGCGTGAACGCATAGACGGCTCCCTATCCATAATTGTCGTTGACACTCGCGCTGTACGCGCTGATGAGCGCCGTCGTGCCGTTGAACACGATCGCGTGGCCGAACGTGTCGAACTCAAGGCCGTCACTTGCGACGAGCTTCTGGGTCCGGGTCCAGACCCCAGCGATCTGCTGGAACACATACACCGCGCCGACGGCATCGTGGCCGTCGATCTTCGCCTGCTGCGCGCCGACCATCGCGGTCGTGCCGTGCAACGCGACGGCGTAGCCGAACTCAGGGTCGAACGCGGGGTCGGGCTCGGTTACCTCCTGAGATTCCGTCCACGGATTGCTTCCGAGCGTCCGATGGATGGCATTGCGCAAGCCCGAAGGAACTCCGCTCGTCCAGTCGGCGCTTTTTGCCGGCGATGCGGCGCGCAGAGGAATGACGGGGGCGAAAAAAATCACGCAAGTCAGGACAGAGAGAGCTGTGCGTACGCGCGGACGTGAAGCGGAAGCAAAACCATTCATGGTGGATCCAAGCCTCGAGGTTGCGAAGTCGCGGAGTTGCCAACGATCACCGCCGGATGCGGCAACAGCGTCACCGGGATGTTGAAACGGCACGTCAAGCACAATGACGGCGATCCCGAGTATCCAGAAGGGTCCCGTGCGTGTTCAATAGCGCAACGTGACCAGTTCACGTCATGACGAGATTACGTCAGCGAATCGGAATGTCCTTGTCAGACGGCGACCAGTGCCTCGCTGCCAGCCAACCGAGCTGGAAACGCGTTTGCGCATCGAGGCGCTGCATGATGTCGGTGATCCGTCGCGTCAACGTGCTCGCGGAAATGTCGAGTTCATAGGCAATGGCCTTGTCGTTGAGTCCAGCCGCGAGCAGCGGGATCAGCTGATCGGCCTCCGGCGGCAGGCGGGTGCCGGCTTCACCGGTGTGCAGTTGTCCCGCCGACGTAACAGCGATCGGCGCTGCGCGCTCCCACAGGATCTCGAACATCGAATACAGCGCATCGAGCAACGCCGACGATCGCACCAGCAGCGACGGACTGCCGGGACGTTCGAGGTCGAGCGGAATCAGCGCGACGTTGCGGTCGGCCATGACCATCTTGAACGGCAGTTGCGAAACCACGCGCACTTCCTCGCCCGCCTCCATGTCCGCCCGGATGCGCCCGACGACGCCCGGGATTGCAAGGAATGCCTGATCGGCAATGCTGCGATAACGGACGCCTCGCGCAATGGCATCCACCTGCGTGGTGCTCGCCTGCTCGGGGCCTGCAATGAGGATCGGCGGCCGCTCCAAAAAGATAAGTTCGTGCCGCGCGGCATGTTGCATCTGTTCGAAGACGTGGCGCTCCGCTTCGCGCGTGGTGATGAGTTCGATCATCTGCTGGCGCGTGCCGGCACCATCGGTGGCGCGCTGCTGCAAGCGCTGGATCTCCGCCCGTGCGCGTCGCAACGCATCCTCGCGCCGCGACAGGATCGCTTCAATGGCAATGTCCGGCGAGGCCGGAACGAAACGCCGCGGCTCGCCGGCAGCGACGGTCACCAGCCCCATGGCCTGCAGTGACACCAGCAGGCGCTGCACCTTGCGTGACGGCCACGCCAGAGCCGATGAGAGCTCGGCAAGCGTTGCCTCGGGATGATCGAGCAGTGCGACGTAGGCGGATTCCTCCGCTGCACCGATTCCCAGCGATTCGAGCGGGCGTTCTGTCACGGCGTAGCTGGGTGGGGCGTTCAACCGAAGTTCCTCGTCTGGAGCGTGCAGGTTGCCCGGGTCAACGGACCTCTGACACCTCGATTCAGGAGTGCGCGACAACGTGGGGCAGCGCCGCAGGGAATCGCAGGTTATTTTCCAACGGAATGGGCGACAACGATGTTAACTGCAGATGTTGGAAACGCGGCTCCTGGAGCCCGCAGTGATCCCGCGCACAGCGCGTGCGCCAAAGCAGACGCTGCAGGGTTGAGCGCAGCGGTCTGCACTGGCACGATTGCTCCATGACCCGCACGTCTGCTCCTTCATCCCACCTGCGCGACCTCTCACGTCTTCGCCGCGTGCGCGACCGGATGGATCGCGAGTTCGCCCAACCGCTGGACGTCGAGGCGCTCGCGCGCGGTGCGCACATGTCAGCCGGCCATCTCAGTCGTGAGTTCCGCCGCGCGTATGGCGAATCGCCCTACTCGTATCTGATGACGCGTCGGATCGAGCGCGCGATGGCACTGTTGCGACAAGGCGATCTCAGCGTGACCGACGTCTGCTTTGCTGTCGGTTGCTCGTCGATGGGCACGTTCAGCACGCGCTTCACCGAACTGGTCGGCGTTTCCCCAAGTGTGTATCGACGACAAACCGAGGCGATCGCCGGCATTCCGTCGTGTGTCGCGAAGCAGGTCACGCGACCGGTCAGGAATCGAGAAGCGCGGATCAGCGAGCCGCAATTAGACCGACCCCGTCACCTCAACGAGACGGACTGCCATGAACCTCACCATCCATTCCTCCTTTCTCCCGCACACCGATGCAGATGCGGCCCTCGCCTTCTATCGCGACTCTCTCGGCTTTGAAGTCCGCAAGGACGTCGGCTACAAGGGCATGCGCTGGATCACGGTCGGCCCGGTCGACCAGCCCGACACGAACATCGTGCTGACTACTGCGGCCGCCACGCCCGGCGTGACCGACGACGAGCGCCGAACCATCGCCGAGATGATGGCAAAAGGCACCTACGCCATGGTCATTCTCGCCACGGCCGACCTCGACGGCACCTTTGCCAAACTGCAGGCGAGCGGCGCCGACGTGGTGCAGGAACCGACCGAACAACCCTACGGCGTGCGCGACTGCGCGTTTCGCGATCCTGCGGGCAACCACGTGCGCATCAACGAAGTGCGCTGATTGTCCCCACGGTGGTTTGCGGAGCGCTCCGCGTGCATGGCATGCATCCGGCGACAGCCAGTCCGCCGATCCGGATGCGTGCCACCGACTGAATTCATTCGAAGCCATCGTCGAACAGGCGGTCGCCGGCGAACACGTACAGCGCGCCTTGCGCAAGAAAGTCATGGTCGTGCCACGGAGCGGCACCGAACAGGGTGCCGCCAGGGCCAAAGCCGAGTACGTATCCGAAACCGGCATTCTGCTGCGGATCGATGGGCAGCACCTTCTGCTGCTGCGTCCACGCGCCGGCGACCTTCTCGATGATGTAGATCGCCCCGACACCATCCGCATCGCGACATCCCACCGCCAGCTCGCGTTGGCTCATCGCAACGCGCGTGCAGTAGGTGCTCGCTGTCACGTCGTCCGGCAATATGCTGGCTTCGGGCAGCCATCCGTTCGGCGTGCGCCGGAAGATCTGCACCGGCGATTGCACTTCGTTGCCCGCAACCGCGAGCAGATCGCCAGCGAGACTTGCGGTGGTGCCAAAGCTCTGCGACGGCGTGTTGCCGGACAACACGCCATCGGGCTGCAACTGGCCTCCGATACGCGCATAGAGTGCGATTTCGCCAATGTCGTTGTTCGCGAAGGGATCGGCGAGCATCGCAGTGTCACCGGAGAGCAGCACCGGAAACCCTCGGTGATCGATGGTCTGCATCGGCGTCCAGCTGCCGGCCGTCGAACGCTCGTAGACCATCGTCTTGCCGACGCGATCGCCGACCAACGCAGTGCCGCCTTCGTAAGCGGTGCCGATGCCGAACAGCGTTTCGTAGCCTGGCGCCACCGGCAGCAGTTGCGCTTCCAGCGACCAGACGCCTGCGCTGCGATGAAACGCATACACCGCACCTGCCTCGATCACGGCGCCGAGCGGTCGACCGGTAGCGCTGATGAGCGCAACGTCACCTTTCAGCGTGATCTGCTGTCCGAACGCATCGCCCGCCATCCCATCGGGAGCGAGGATGCGTGACTGGAACACCCAGTCGCCTCCGATCTGCCGACGGTATTCATGCACCGCACCGCGGTTCTGCTGCGCGCCAACGTCCTCGCCCGGCGCGCCGACCAGCAGCGTGTCGCCGTCGACCGCAAACCATCCGAAAGTGGCGTCGGTCAGACCCTGGTCGAGTCGCAGCGTGCGCGTCAGCGCAAACGGATTGCCCGATTCCGGACCACCAAACAAGACGACGCCCTGTGTCTCGTTGCCGTTGATGGTCGCGGCAGGATTGCCGACCATCGCCGTGGGACCGACGCGATCGATGGCGATGCGATAGCCCAGGTATTCGTCCTCCGCCGCGAGCGGATCGGTCCGCACGGTTTGCGAGAGAACGCCGGTGAAGCCGCTGGAGAATTTCAGCAGTTGCACGGCTCCGCCATTTGGCGCGCCGTCGCTGTTGGAGCACAAGCCGATCAGTGCCCAGACATCGTCGAGCGCGAGGTTGCAGCCGTAGCCGTCATCCGCAACCGGGGACGGCGCCTGCAGCACCGTGCGCGGCGTCCACGTGCCGTTGGTGCGCGTGTAGCTGCGAACGCGCCCACTGCGGCCGGTCGTTGCGTTCGACGGCGCACTGACCAGCATCCGATCGGGCGTGGACGGATCGGCGCCACTGATCGCGACGGCGCTGCCGAAGCGGTTGTCGGTGTGGTCGCCACCCACCGGTTCGACCAGGCGCGCGGCTTCGCTCCAAGTGTCCTGCGTCAGCTCGAACACATATGCCGCACCCGCGTGGTTGTAGGGAGCGACATTTTCGCGCGGCGCACCCACGACCACCGCGCCAGCGACGACCGCCACCGACGTTCCGAAATAGGCACCGGCCTGCGGAACCGAAGGCAACAGGGTGGTCGAGCCCCACGTGTCTGCGCTGGTTCGCCGCAGCACACGCACGCGGCCCTGGTTGGCACCGGCATTTCCGTCGTAACTGGACATGCCCGCCACGATGATGGTGTCGTTCGCCGCGACGCTGTCGTAGTACGTATCGTTGGCGTAAATGGTGTAGACCGAGTCCCAGCCCCCTGCACGATGCACAAAAACATGCAGCGCGCCGGTGCCCGTGTTGGAATCGTAGGTGGAGCGCACGAGGGTGCCGTCGTTCAACGCGACAAGAGCGCCCGAGTCGCCGGGAATGGAGAGGTCCTGGTCCTCGAGGTATGACCAACCGGTGCCACTGCGCGCATAGGTGCGAATCACTGGTGCACCCGCGCCATTGCCGTACTCGCTGACCACTGCGAGGTCGCCATCGACGGCGACCGACATCCCGAACGCCTGATGGGGAGAGCCGTCACCGGAAGCGACCGGACTCAGCCATTGCCGAAAGGTGTGTTCGGCTGCAACGGCCGGGCTGACCATCACGGCGAGCGCTGCCAACAGCGCCCACGTCATCACGTTGCAAAAGCGACCTCGCCCAATGCAGCCGGACATGTGCGCACTCCCGTATCAGAATTGATACCGGGTTCCACGCAACAACGCGCCATCAAGGGCCAGCTTTTTCTTCGCGATCACCAAAGCAGCGACAAGGGATGTCTTGCTCCTCCCAGCGTGCGTCTCGCGATCGCCCCGAACCGGGATCTCCCGACGGTAACCGCCGGGAGACGATCAGAACGTCACTCGAACCCGTTCGCAAAAATCGAGTCGCGCTCGAGACGTGTCACCGTGTGGTCCGAATCGGGAATCGGAAAGTTGAAATTCCACAGGCGGAAGCCGGCAACCAGGATGCGATCACTGGAATCGACGAGCATCGATGTCGGCCGACCCTGCGGCGTCACCAGCGATGGATATTCGAACGACACCGTTGCCGTGGGTCCCGCGCCTGTCGCGTCGAACTGGGCAATCGACTGGAGCGTGTCGGAATTGTACGGATTTGGAATGATGCCGTTGGATGCGAGCGACACCACCAGGTCACCGTTCGGACGCGCGACCAGATCCGTGACATAGGTGTTCAACCCGAGGTTGACGTGGGTCGAGCCGCCGGTACCGAACCCCGGTGTTGCCGTTCCGTCCGGCTGGAATGAACCGAGCAGCACATCGGTCAGCGTGTTGAAGAATTCATCGTCGTGGTTGGCGTTGCCGGTGAGGAGGATGCGCCCGTCGGCCTGCAACTTGATCGCCGTGACGGACACACCATCGAAATGCACGCCGGTGTCGTACGTGATCAGCACATAGCCATTGGTGCCGAAGGCGGAGTCGAGCGACCCCGTGTCCGGGTCAACGGAAAACAGGTAGCCGGCGGAGTTCGAGTTGTCGCCGCTTTGCGCAGAGCCACCCACCAGGATGTGACCGTTACTGGCAAGCGCCGCCGTGTACGCAAAATCCAGACTGTCCGGTATCAGTTCGGGGTCGATCACCACCGTGCCCGGCAAGGGTCCGCTGCCGTCACCGAAGGTCTCGTCGAGTGCCCCGGTCGCGGCGTCGAGCTTGGCAATGCCGATGGCACTGGAATGGCCCGACGCACCGCCGGGATCGGTGTTGCCGATCGCGTACAACGAATTGCCGCTGTAAAGGATACGCGCCACGTCACTGCTGAACGTGGGTCCGTTCAACGCGACTTCGACGGTTCCAGCCGTGC
>NZ_JBDSWZ010000123.1:0-8217 GCF_039926425.1 Dokdonella sp. | reverse complement strand
CGGTGGCGCGCCGTCCGTTTGGGAATACTATGAAGGAGAGACGTCTCGGGCGGCCGACAGCCTCGCTCGCTGGCAGAAGCTCCTGCCCGCCATTGAGGCCGATCAGGCCGCACTGAAGCGTGACGCTGAAGATTTCCGTCGAGCGATCCGGCACGGCGTTTCTCGTCCTTGTTTCACTCCGCGCAGTACGCGCCCAGCCGGCGCGAGCCGATCATGTCAAACATTAGGCCCCACACCAGATGCTGATGGCACACCCAACGTGGCAGATTCAAGCGCTCGGGTTCCTTGGCTGGCTCCTCCTCTGCGCCGTCGCCGCAAGCGTGGGTGTCATTACCTCTGCACGCGCCGCCAGCTTCTACAAGCAGCTGCTGCAGCCAGCGTGGGCACCTCCGGCGTGGCTGTTTGGTCCCATGTGGTCGGTGCTGTATATCCTCATGGCTGTTTCTTCCTGGCTTGTCTGGCGCGATCACGGATTTACAGGCGCCGCGCTGGGATTGGGGCTCTTTGTCGTGCAGCTGGTCGCAAATGCCCTATGGAGCTGGCTTTTCTTCGTTTTGCGTCGCGGTGCGCTTTCGGTGGCTGAGATCGTCGTGCTCTGGCTGCTCATCCTGGCAACCATCCTCGCGTTCTGGCCTTTGCATCGGTTCGCTGCGCTGCTGCTCGTGCCCTACCTCGCGTGGGTATCCGTGGCGTCCGCGCTGACGTTGTCGTTGTGGCGTGCTAATCGCGCGGTACTTGGATAGCAACCGAGTGCTGTGCTCTCAACCCTTTCATCAAGCGGACTCGTGTCGAACGTGGGATTGATGGAGACACTCTCTTGCCGCTCCCAGAACTTTCTTCAGCTCCGGATGATTTCGACTTTGTTGTCGGAGACTGGTGTGTAAAACACCGTCGCCTCGATCAGCGCTTGGCCAATTGTCACGACTGGACCGAGTTCGATGGCGAGATGTCAACCCACAAGGTCCTTGGTGGCTTTGGCAACGTTGAAGACAACCTGCTCAAATTTCCGGACGGGGAATTTCGCGCCATTGCCTTGCGCGCTTTCGACAAAGAGTCAGGCACGTGGGCCATCTGGTGGTTGGATGGTCGCTTCCCGGGCCAACTCGATGTGCCGGTCAAGGGCCGCTTCAACGATGGCATCGGCACCTTCTACGCGGACGACATCCAGAACGGCGTTGCGGTCAGGGTTCGTTTCCTTTGGTCCTGCTCAGGCCCCGACACGCTGCGATGGGAGCAAGCATTCTCGGCAGACGGCGGTGCTACTTGGGAAACGAACTGGACGATGGACTTCACGCGAAAGCCTCAGGCCTGACGATTCATTCGAAGCAGAAGACTGCGCCCCCGGGTCGATTTCTGCTTTGAGACGCAGGAGAGATCATTCGTGCGAACATTGATCGCGGCGCCAGGAATAAACGACGCTCGACCATCGACACACAGCACGCAGGAAGGATTGAAAAGCCGGCTGGAATCATGCGATTTTCGGTCGGGGCATTTTTCCTGCAACGTCGTACTGCGACACACAGCCAGCACGTCGCGAATCAGGCGCGCGCCCATCGAGACAGGGGCCGGGCGTCTGGTCGCAGATCTCAAACGGAGGACTCCGTGGGACTTCTGACCTTCAGCATCAATGTCACCGTGGACGGCTGCGTCGACCACGGGGAAGGAATCGCCGACGATGAGACCCATGCGTTTTTCATTCGCCTAATGGACGGAAGTGGGGCGATGCTGTGGGGTCGCGTCAGCTACGAGATGATGGAGAGCTACTGGCCGGCGGTCGCTCGCGGCGACGCGCAGGCACCTGCGACAATGCACGAGTGGGCCATCAAGCTGGAAGCCAAGCCGAAGTATGTGGTGTCCTCGACGCGAAAGGACTTCCCCTGGGCCAACAGCCACCACCTCTCTGGCGACCTGCATGCGGGCATACACAAACTCAAGGCCGCGATCCCGGACGGCATACTTCTCGGCAGCGGGAAACTCGCAACCGAGTTGGACCGGCTGGATCTGATCGACGAATACAAGTTGCTGGTCCACCCCCGAATCGCCGGCCACGGTCCCACTCTGTTCGATCGCGGTCTGCCCAGTACCCGACGTCTCGAACTGGTCTCGGCGAAACCGTTCCGCAACGGAGCAGTCGCCATGCACTACAGGCGCGCACGC
This sequence comes from Dokdonella sp., assembly GCF_039926425.1. Classification (GTDB taxonomy): domain Bacteria; phylum Pseudomonadota; class Gammaproteobacteria; order Xanthomonadales; family Rhodanobacteraceae; genus Dokdonella_A. The sequence continues at coordinate 6,060 of NZ_JBDSWZ010000123.1, read as the reverse complement.
TGACTCGACGTGGATGCTGTCGCGTGACGTTTCAATCAAGCCGATGCCGCGACGCGACGCGGCTCAATTGACACGTTGAGCGGTGGAGCAAGACCCGCGTTCGGCACGTTGATCGACGATCAAAAACAAGCGAGGCTCATGCAACCCTCTACAATCGACGTGCAGCGTGTGGGGAGAGCTCGACGCAGCTGCTGACGTCGGACGGATTTGAACGCGGGCGGTTTTCTCGAAACCCTCGCCAGGCCCAACGCGCACTGTTTCCATCAATGAGTTCAGCATGAGCAAGTACATCTGGCTATTGGTTCTCATACTTCCAATGTGGGCTGCCGTCGAGCTTGATGCCCCCAAGTGGGTTTCCGTGCTTACCGCTCTCCCATTTTTCTTGCGTGCAGCCACCCTCGGAGACGAGCCGGATGAGCATCTCCTTGGTGAGAACTTCGACCAATCCAGGCCGTCGATTCTCGTGATTCTGGGGATAGGCGGGCTTGTGCTGGGCGCTGCGTTCCTGGTGCTGTTCCGGGCGCTGTTGTGACTCGCCGATGCAGCCGGCAGCTGGTTGTCTACGGTCAGCCGCAACGGAGGAACGAAGAGAATGAATCCCACATTGGCCAATGCCTTCCTGCTCCTACTCGCCTTGTTCACACTTCTCCTCGCTGCGAACTCGGTTCGTACAGGCGAAGTTGCATGGCGCGGCGGCAATGTGGCCGCCCGCCGCAACGACAATCCCGGTCTGTTTTGGCTTCTTGTGGCCGCCCTGGTTGGGGTCGGTGTCCTCATTGCATGGCGGGTGCTCTCTTGACGCCCGGGTCGCATCGCGGACTGTCGCCCGTGCTTCTGCAGATTGCCGCATGCCGCATGCAGCGTCGCGACGGCGTGCTCCATCTTTCCGTCGAGCCGACGAGCCCTGGCAGCGGTCGCGCGCCTCTGTCCATCGTTGATGGCAAACATCAGCCTTCAAACAATGGTGTTTGATCGACTTGGTCAGGCCTTTCCTGGATGGACCATTGCCGCCGCGTGACGACGCTGGCTTCCAAGGAGATCGCTCAGACGCGCTTCACCGGAAGTTGGCAGGCGATCTCGAAATGCTCCGGCCGATGCGCGAACGGACGACCGATCCATGCCTCGAAGCACGGTTGATCGGCGGGCATGTAGCCGCTCTGCGGGAGCCATGTCTTGTACAACCAGTCGAGCGCGCGCGCTTCGAGAGCAATGTCGCCGCTCAGCACCACTTCGGCCACGCGCATTGGCGGAAATTCCAGGCGGCCGATTTCACCTGCGGACACGACATCGTCAACCACCAGTGCAACGTCGTACCGACAATCGGCAAGGGCGACGATCTCCGGCTCGTCCCACATGTAGCCGAGCCATTGACCATCCGCGACCCCGCGCTCGATCGCCCAAGCGACGAGTCGCTCGCATGCGGCTTGCGCCACGCCCTCGCGGTACGGATCAAGAACGCGGATGTACGCAACCGTGCGCGCAGGCAGGTCGCGCAGCGTGACTGCGAAACCGTCGGGATTCGCGCCAGCGGGCAGCGTCGTGACGCGCGGAGATCCCCTCTGCCGCGACAGGACACCGTCCAGTTCCGCGCGCCGCGTATTGGAGAACGTGTCGAGGTCGAACGTGCTCGGCGAGGTGCCGTAACGCTGCCTGAAGCTACGCGAAAAATCGGACGAGGACGAGAAGCCGCAGTCGAGCGCCACCTCGGTCAACGACCGGTTGGGCGCATGTGACATGAGATGCAGCGCCCGCTCCAGACGCTGCCGCTTCACGAACAGGTTCAGTGGTTCGCCGAGAATGGCTTTGAAGATGCGGTGGAAATGGAAACGCGAGAAACCGGCCACCTCGGCCACTTCGCTCAGCCTCAACGGCTGAGCGAGGTTGCGAACGATGTGGTCGATCGCGCGGTTGACCCGCTCCACGTAGATCAGGGAGGCGTCACACCCGGCTTTTCGATCCGTTCGCAAGATATGGCTAGTCTTCGACACCGATCGCAATCATGGTAGCACCCGTGCGGGTTCGGACCCTGGCGTCGGGCGAACAACCAGTGCGAGACAGCACTTCACCCGTTGGCGGCGCATTCCGTTGCAGATCGATCACCTTCCCATCACCACGCGTTTGAGGTTCACATGAAACGAGTCACTGGAATCGGCGGCATCTCTTTCAAGGCGAAGGACGCACCTGCACTGCAGGCCTGGTACAAGCGCCATCTCGGCATCGATGTGCAGGCGTGGGGCGGCGCCGCGTTCGACTGGACCAACGCGGACGGCAAGCCCGTGGGCGGAACCACCGCCTGGTGCATTGCGTCGGAGGACAGCACGCAGTTTGCACCGGGCACGGCCGCCTTCATGGTCAACTACCGAGTCGACGACGTGCATGCCCTGGTCGCGGCGCTCGAAGCGGAAGGTTGCAACGTTCTCGAAAAAATCGATGAGTCCGACTACGGGAAATTTGGCTGGGTGATCGATCCGGAGGGGAACAAGGTCGAGTTGTGGCAGCCCCCGTCGGGGCAATGACGCGCGGATCGCGCGGTCGCCGAATCCTTGATCGCATCGCACCGTGCGGGCAAGATCGGGTGCCATGTCTTCTATAGCCCCGGCGTATGGATGCACATCAGTTGGAAGAGCTCCTGGTTCGCGCAACATCGGATCCCGATGCACGGGCGACGTTGGTATCGGCTCTCCCCGATTCGCGCGTCGCAGTTCCGATCAATCGAGGATTGGAGAACGGGGAACTGCCGAGCGACTTCAAACCGCTGACTCTCAACGCGCAGGAAGGTTTCCCTGTCATCGCAGTTTTCACCACTCCGGACAAAGCCGCACCCTGGATAAAGCAACAGCCCGCATTCCAGCACTCGTTGGTGACGGCTTTCTCATGGGTATTGAAACTTGCCAAGCCGCCATTCGGCATCGCACTCAATCCTGGCTACAAGTATTCGCTGGCGTTGTCTCCTGGAGAGGTTGAAGCGCTGGCAAAAGATGCGTGTCCGGCAACCTAGCGCAGGAACCATCGGAGAAACGGATGAAGCGCACATGGACGATTCTTGGCGTGTCCGACGTGGTTCGCAGCTTGCGGTGGTATCAGACACTGTTCGGGCAGCCGGAAACGGCACCTGCACATGACTATTTTGGCCAGGTCGTCGACACGGATGGAACGGTGCTGCTTTGCTTCCATCGCTGGGGCGCGCACGAGCATCCCTCGCTCGCCCGTGCAGACCGTGCGGAGCCCGGAAACGGACTCCTGCTTTTCTTTCGCGTGGACGATTTCGACCTCGCCCTGTCCCGGGCGCGCACGCTTGTCGCTCGGCTCGACGAGGAGCCCAGTACGAGTCCGAATACCGGAACCCGCGAGTTTGCACTGCGTGATCCGGACGGGTATCACGTGATGATCAGCGCAATGGACGCGTCTTGACCGCCGGGACGCACACTGAGTGTCGTCATTGTCTGAAACCGTGAGGCCTCGACGGCGGGCAAGCATCAAGACCGGCCCCTGCAACTTGATACAGTCGCCGCCAGTTCCAATCGCGACACTCGGGGGCAGACTGTTCCCCATTGAAGGAGACGAGATGTCCCGTAAAATCGTGTTCACGTCGAACGCGGCCGCGCCACCGCGCACCTACAGCCAGGCCGTGAAAGCAGCCGGGCTGGTGTTCGTCTCGGGCACGTCGCCGACGGATCCTTTGACAGGCACGCTCTCGGGTACGACGATTCAGGAACAGACGCGGCAATGCCTCGCGAACATCCGGTCGATTCTCGAGGAAGCGGGCAGTTCACTCGATAAGGTCGTGAGCGCGACCGTGATTCTTGCCGACGAGGACGACTTCGCTGGAATGAACGAGGAGTGGCTGCGCTGGTTCCCGGCCGATCCCCCGGCACGTCAGGGCGCGAAGTTGCCCGTCCGCATTCCCGGACTGAAAGTGTCCATTGCGGCAATTGCCGAGGCCTGACCCACCGACCCTTCGTCGCAATGGCGCAAAGAGTTCTTCACCTCGTATGTTTCTTCGCCGGGACCCGTCGTGACTGCACGTGAATCCATCACGCTCATCGAAGTTGGCAACGACGAACAGACGGACGACGCGCGCGGTCTGTTTCAGGAGTACGCCGAGGCGATTGGTGTCGATCTCGAATACCAGGGATTCGCGGCCGAGCTGCGCGCGCTGCCGTTTCCCTACCAGGCGCCGCATGGAGCACTGTTTCTTGCGCAGATCGCCGGAGCGACGGCCGGCTGTGTTGCACTTCGTCGACTCGACGATCACACGGGCGAGATGAAGCGGCTCTACGTGCGCCCGGCATTCCGTGCGAGTGGTCTGGGACGGTCTCTGATCGAAGCAGCCATTGAAGCGGCACGCGCCGCCGGATATGCGGCATTGCGACTGGATACACTTCCGACCATGGCTCGCGCACAGGCCCTCTACCGGCGTCTCGGGTTCGTGGAAATCGGGGCGTACAACGCGCACCATCTGGCCGGAACCCGATTCTACGAACTGAGGCTCGCGCCCTGACGATTCCGGGATGCCGTCGGTGTCACTCGCCGACACCGGCGACACGGCGCACCTGCGCGCGCACCCACCGCGGGGTCACCGAACCCACGGTCTCTCCACCCGACGCAGCGGCGCTGCAGTGGTCGACTTCACCGCCGGATTGAGCAGCTTGCGTCGTTTCAAATGACGGATGGCGGCCTGCACCGTCGATTTTGCAAGCCCGGTGCGCGTGGCGAGCTCCTGCAGACTCAAGCCCACCGTCGGCGTTCGGCGCTGTTCCGATTCACACAACAGGCACAGATAGACGAGAAACGCTGCAGGCTTTCGATCATGGCCAACGAGGTCCGGGAGCAGGACATCGACGACGTACGCATCAATGGAATATCGCTTCATGGCAACCGATGCTATAGCAACGATCGGCACTTGGGAGCAGGTGCCGGTGCAACAATGACGCTCCCGGCGTCGGCCGGAATCTGCCGCAAGGAGAAAGCAGAGTGATCACCCAACTCAAGTTCGTCGGCGTGCCGGTGCTCGACCAGGAGCGTGCGCTCGCGTTCTACACCGAAAAACTCGGCTTCGCGATTGCAACGGATCAGCCAATGGGGCCGGGTCAACGATGGATCGAGTTGCGGATCGCGCACTCGCCGACGCGCATCGTGCTGTTCACGCCACCGGGACACGAAGATCGTGTCGGCACGTTCTTCAACGGTTCGCTGGCGTGCGACGACGTCGAAGCAACGGTGCGACAGCTCGAACGACGTGGCGTCACGTTTGTCGAGCAGCCCACCCGGCAGCCGTGGGGAACCTTCGCGAAATTCCTCGATTCGGAAGGAAATACATTCGTGCTCTCGTCTTCCTGACACCGCTCCGCCGACGATGCCCAACGTTCTTTTCGTCTGCAGCCGCAACCGTCTGCGCAGCCCGACCGCCGAGCAAACGTTCTCGTCGCGACCGGACATCGAATGCTCGTCGGCTGGTCTCGATCATGACGCGGAGAATCCATTGACCGCTGAACTGGTCGACTGGGCCGACCTGATCTTCGTGATGGAGAAAGCGCACTCCCGCAAGCTGCGTTCGAAGTTCAGGCCCCACCTGTCCAGCGCGCGCGTCATCTGCCTCGACATCGCTGACGATTACCGCTACATGCAGCCGGAGCTGATCCGGTTGCTCGAGCGCAAGGTCAGCCCGTTTCTTCCTCTGCTGCGCGGGCTGGTGAAAAACGGATCGACCGAAGGCGGTCCCGTCGGTCGATCCACGGAAGCAGAGATGGACTGAGGCCGATGAATTGGATCGCCGCAATGCTGTCCCGCTGGAGTTTGGGCGTAAGCTTCGGCCGCACAAACATTGATCCGGCTCGCCGGCCGGCATGCTGCCGTCCAGTAAACGCCCGAACAAGTCGTCCGGATTTGTCCAGACATTCCCTGACTCCCGTGAGCCACCGGTAACGGATGCGCCGATGAACAAACGTCCCCTGCAGATCACGCTGGCTGTGCTCGGTGCGATTCCGGTGCTGACCGGCCTCGTCACACTCTTCGGTGTCGATGATCCGATCTATGCCGGCGCGGGCATTCCCCGCCATG
>NZ_JBDSWZ010000122.1:0-19657 GCF_039926425.1 Dokdonella sp. | reverse complement strand
GACCAACATTGGAAAGTGGGTCTGGCCTCCCTCTTGTGTCGATGCCAGATGCGAACGCAATACGCCGACGCCTGCGTGCGCGGGATCATGCGGGCCACGCCATGACGCGCATGATCGCCGACGAACGTTGGTGAACCGAATGCCGTGTTGGGCGGTGATGCGACGTCAGCGAGATCCCGAGAAGACCAGGTTTGCGTCGGTCGCAAAGTCACTGGCGCGCGAAGAACATGAGACTGAGCCGATGTTCGCGGATGCGATCGTTGCCGATCGCGATGACGGTCAGTCGACGATTTCCCGTGCAGGCGACTGAGTCCTCGACAGGTACTGCTTTTTGCCGGTGATCTTGCACAGGCCCACCATCTCTTCAAGATGTTTGAGGCTGTAGCGGATTTCCAGTTTCTTCACAACGCGAAAGCTGTCGCGCTCGATGGTCCAGTCACCGATGTAGTCAACGCCCATCCCCGTGACCTGAAACCACAAGGCCTTGCGCGAGACGGGATAGGAGAGCGAATTCTTGGCGCCCGGTACCGCTTCCTGGAAATAGTATTTTCCGGGGACTACGTTCACCGCGTAGTAGCACGTGTCGCTGCTCGCGTGCGCACTGCAACGGCGCAGGAAGATGCGGTCCGACGTCTCGACGTTCTGCAGCAGCCAATTGCCACCCCAGCCATCCGTCAGGTCACTGGGACCTGTCGCAAGCACGACGTTGCGCGCGTCGGTCACAACGCAGGTCGGCTCCGCGACAGCCACGATCGGGATGAGTGCGGCGAAGGCCAGGAGAACTTTCATGCGGGATCGCCTCTGAAGGGTTGCTCGTGTGCACTAGAAGTATGCGGCAACGAATGTCCGCTTTGGAAATCAGTCTGCGTACCTGAAAAGAGAGCGGAGGTCGGCGATCCAGAATGCGCCTGTGCCTGTTCTTCGCCGAAAGGCGACTTACCCGAGGAATCATCATGAAAAGGAAGACACCAACACCGGCAACCGGGAACGCAACTGTGGCTGCTCGAAAGAGCGTCACCGCGAACGCTTCGAAATTCCTGGCTGCGCGGCTGACGACGTTGCATCCATCGTTGCCCAGGGAATACACACTGGCGGATGTGAAAGCGCACGTTGATGCCGCGAAGTCGTTCAAGGACATCGTGACCGAGAGCCCCGACCGACGCATCCTGCAGCCATCGCCCGCCGTGCTCGCCAAGTGGAAGAGGCTCTACCCCGGCCCGTTCCGCTACAACTTCAAGGCCGAACAGTTCCAGGAACTGGTCTCGCAAAAGCTGGATGGAAAGATGATGGGCTATTGCATCGAGGTGCGGCAGGCCGGAAGCCGCGTCGTGACCTGTGAAGCAGGCAATGCGCAGACCGCCAGCGACCGTCTGGCAGGGTGGAACCGATCCACCCGACAGCATATCGCCAGTTGCAGCAAGTTCATGACCGCCGTTGCGCTCGTGAAGCTGTTGGTGGAAAAGAAGATCAGCTACGACAGCACCCTATGGCAATACCTTCCCGCGTATTGGCCCATTCATCCGGATATGAAAGCGGAGAACGGCAGTGGACTGACGTTTCGACACATTCTGACGCATACGTCCGGAATCTCCACGTGCGCGTTCAGCGCAGACAACGATTTTCTGCTGATGAAGAAGGTGCTGAATTGCTGCATTCCGTTCAAGGGCAACTTTCTCTATTGCAATCTCAATTTTGAACTGATGCGTGTGCTGATCGCGGTGCTTTCCGGAGGTGTCGACAGGAATCTTCTGCACGACATGCCATCGCCTTTCAGCAGCGGTCCATTCGGCCTCCCAACGGCGAATGAGCATTTCACGGAATGGCTGAATCGCGATTCCATCTGGAATTTTCTGACGACCGAAACATACAGACGCTACGTGCTGGAAAACGTGTTCAAGCCGGCCGGGGTCGACTATGCGTTGTTCTCTTCCGACCTTGACGCTGTGCCTGGTTATCCGGGACGTCAAGTGAATAACAAGGCGTTTGCCTATCGCTATCACGGCGATTCGGCTGCGGGATGGGACTCGGGCAATCTGGAGAACGGAGCCGGTGCCGTCGGTTGGCGGCTGAGCGTCAAGGAGATGCTCGATATCCTGCGCGCTGTGCGCCGTAGCGGCAAAATTCTCGACGCGGAAAGGGCGGCCGAGATGTGCGTCCAGAATTTTGGAATCTTCAAGATCGTTACCGCGAAGGGCGACGGCTATGTGCACAACGGATGGTGGCAGGATGGGAACAAGCGTGTCGAGCAGGCAGTGCAGTTCCTGCTTCCGGATGACATGGAGATCGTCGGCCTGGGTAATTCGTCGGTTGATTTTGATGTGGCAGGCGACAAGGTGGGCCATGGCTTCCAGGGAGAAATTCTCGATGCGTACAACCTGTCCTTTGCGAAATGACAGGGTAACGCGGCGTTTGCCAAGCTCGGTCGAGGGCGATTGCCACATTCGAGGTCAATGACGATGTGGTGGGCTCGTCCGTGAGATCCATCCGCGGGTTGGTCCGAGTCGTCTGCGCGCCGGAATGGGTCGGCCGACCGTCGAAACCGGGTGAGCGGAAGATCGACTCACTGGAGCTCCACACGCATCTCGTCACGTTCACTGCAGAATTCTTGAGCTCGACAGGCCACTGCTGAAGCGCCGCCATTTCAATCGGGCTGATGAGTGCGTCTGTCGAGCGTCGCAGGCACATACATCAGGCTCGACGAATTGTTGAACGATCGTGCCGCGGAACTGCTCAACATCGAGTGCCGCGCCTGGCGAAGGTGAGCAACCATCACTCCCCCTTCCGCACGTCGCCGATCGAGGTCGCGAGGCGGGCGACCAAGGCGCGGCAATTTTTCCATCAAGGTGGGATGGAAATCGGCGGACCTTCCACGCGGGAGGAGCACGCTCGCGTGTTTTTTCGCCAGGAGCGGGACCAGCGAACGCGAACCCGCGTCTCGACCAAAGGAAGACCGCGTCACGCGCCGGACGCTGGCCGATCCCTTTCCGCCGAGCGGCCTCGTGCGCGCTACGCGATCGGTTGCGACGTTCGGTCCGATGGCTTGGGTTGCGAGCCCACATGGACGCCTCTCCCGATGCGTCGCGGCAATGCCAAAGCCGTATCCGGGAACGACTGGGTCCACAAGTCAGCAAGAAATGTCGGGATTGGACGCCAAACTGCGTATCCAGTAGAGCGGCGCCGGGTGAAATTCCGGAGTCGCGGCGTGCATGTTCACGTCAATCACCTATTTTTGTCAGACCATCTTGGGGAGAAACTGGATGAAAGGATCGTTTGTGAGTCGATTGGGCGCCGCGTTGTTGGGCGTCGCATTACTGGTCCCAGCGGGAGCGGGCGCGAAAGATGCGCGCGCACCGATGCGCGTCGCGGCAGCACCGCAAGTCACCATCATCAATGGCGCGCCGTTGCAGATCCATGTCGGCGACGACAGCTCGTTCCAGGTCTTCAATGCGCAGGTGCCGGGCTCGGGCCAGATCTTTCCGAGCGCTTCGAACGACACTGCGGACATGGGCTTTTTCGTACGCACGGCGGACAGCACGCTGTATGCACCGAACTTCAGCGAGCACCCGATGGGTACCGCAACCAGCGGCCTCGGCGCGTACACGGCGTTTACTCCCGTGTCCCTCAGTGGCGTCAGCGGTGCGGGAACGGCGGCCAGCCCGTTTCGCGTCGATGTGGTCGGCACGCTGGGTGCGAGTGGCATCACGGCCAATCTGCAGGTGGTCTACATCAATGGGCAGAACTACTTCACGAAGACACTGACGTTGACCAACGGCAACGCGCCGACGAGTGTCGACGGTGGCGGATCGCAGAATGTCAGCGTGTTCCTCGGCGCCGACATCTTTCTTGCCGCAAGCGATACCGGCGTGCCGTTCCGTGAACCCAATTCCGGCAGCCCCGGCGGACAGGATTGCGGTACCCCGCCAAGCTATACGATCCTGCTGATTCCGCTCAGCGCGGCCGACGCGTACTCGGGACGCAGCTACAGCACGATCTGGAATGAAATCGGAGCCGGTCAGCTCGATAACACCAGCGACCCGGGCTGCGAGGACAACGGCGCTGCGCTGCAGTGGAATCGCACGATCGCGCAGGGCGGCACCACCGTCATCCAGGCCGCAACATCGTTTGGCGAGATTCCCGGGATTACCCAGTTCAACGTCAGCGCCGTCAACCCGAACAGCGGCGGCGTGGGCACCTCCGTGAACGTGACGATCACGGGCGTCGGCTTTCTGCCAGGCACCACGTTCACCTTTGGATCCGGCATCACCGTCACGCAGCTCGCGATTGTCGGTGGGAACACCGCGACGGCGACGCTGGTCATCGATCCGGCCGCCACCGCCGGGCCGCGCGACGTCACCGGCACCCAGAGTGGCGCGGGTTCACCGACGTCGACGCTGATCAGCGGCTTCACGGTGACGAACGGCGGTGGGGGCGGAGAGCCGTCGGCAGGACCGATCGCGGCGCCCGCGATGAGCACGCTGGGTCTGTTGATGCTGGCGATGGCGCTGGTTGCGGTCGGCGCGTTTGCAGGGCGTCGCGTCTGACGGGACGATGTTCTACCGATTGACCGAAAGAACGGGCGAGCCATCGCCCGTTCTTTCGTGTGGTCCAGCGGATGGGAACGCCACGAGCAACGACGTTGGTCGTTCCATCCGATTCCTCGAGTGCCGACTTTGCGCGGCGATCGCATGGTTCCGAAGCACGCGTCGCGCCCACGCGTCGAAGCCGCTCCGCACGAGCACATCCGGGTCGCGCTCGAAGGCACCGATGTCCGCCGCTGCCCACCCGGTCAGCGGAAAGGATGTGTAAGAAACGAACACCTTTCAGTCCGTCGGCGTACACGCATGGCTGGCACGCCGGTCGTGCCGTCGCCGTTTTCGGCCGCCACGGTGGCTTGCGGCGGAAGGACCACTGCAAACCCCGGGTCGTGTGACCGCATTGACGCGCGCGCGGGTGGCAAAACGTCACACAGGCGCGTCCGAATGACACTGCGCCTCGTAGAATCGACGGTGTGGCACGCGGTTTGCTTATGTTAACTGTGTCACAGAACCGAACAACGTCTCTTGTACAAACCATGCTGGAGAGCCGGGGCTGCCTGTACGGGGCGCGCTGGCGAACGCGATCCACAGTGTCGTCGGCACCGTGGACGACCGCGCAGCCACGCCGTCTTTCATCAACAGGAATAGAACATGCTTGCTCCGGGATTGGCCATGCTGCTCGCAGGATCACTGCTGGGCTCCGCGCATTTTAGTCCACACGACAGCGTCCGGGTGGAAACGCTTGGCGAACAGGTTCGCGTCACCGCCTATGGAGACGCACCGTTCGTGCCGTTGCTTCTCAGCCACGAGGAGCTCAATGCGTGTGTGCAGAAACTCGAGTCCTACGCCGATACCGCGTGTGAGTTTCCGGAACGCGGAAGCCTCACGGTCAAAACCTCGCCAGCGGGATTCACGCTCACGTTTGCCGATTCCATCAAGGTCAACATCGTCGATTTCACGATCGACAAGATCGCGTTCGCACATGCGATCAAGACGTTGGGCAATCCGAGCTGAAAGGAGCGCCACTCGCGGGCGTCGGCGCTGCTTTTTTGCGGCGTCCGATCCATTTCATGGTTAAAACCTGGTCGACGATCGTCGCGATGGGCCGACGGTGATCTGGCGCAGCGTCGGATCGCATTTCAATGCAGGAACTCACGAACGTGCACGACCGAAACAGCGAAGTGCTGTCGCCAATGGCGCAGCATGGCCGGGCGAAATTCCGCACGCGCATCGCGCCCGATCTTCCCGATGTCGGCGAGCACGGCGCACCGCAATGGCGTGACGCGTCAACCAATTCCTCCACCGCCGACCATTCGCGCGCGTGGCGACTGACCTTGGGAATCGCAGTGGCGAGCGTGCTGGTGTTGACAGCCGCATTCGGTCACGTCGTCTCCGGATTGACGCAGTCTTCGACGCGGGCGCGTTCGCCGGTGATCGTGACGCCGGCCTTCGCGCCAACGCCGAATGCTGCGCCGCTGCGTGACCGGTCCCGCCGTGCTCACGCTTTCGCAGTCCCTGCCGCAGAGGTATCGGTGTCGCCTGGAGTGATGTCGCCGCGTTCCGTGTCTCCGGGTGCTGATCCCGAGTTCCGCAACGTGGAGTCAACCAAGGTGCAGAAGAAGACTGCACGCAACGCACGATGACGCCGGATCGCGGCCGTCGATGGTGGGCGATTGCGAAGCGTGCCGACGATCAACCCGTTGCGTAGCGCGCGCGGGGCTCCCGCGCGAACCCCAACGTAAAGGTCTCTTTCCCCACTTGCGGCGCACGACGCAATCACCTAGCTTCAGCTGTGTTACAGGGGGCGTTTCCGTCAGATCCATTCCGGTTGTCTCAGGGGCTGCATCGCCATGCGATGCGGTCGCAGTCGGATGCGGCCAACGGAGACACATCGGGTTTGAATCCAAAGGGTGAAAACATGTCCACGATTTTCAGGCGTCCGCATCTCGCGGCGTTGATTCTGCTTGCGTTGACCGCGCCGCTGCATGCGAGCGACATTCCGCAAAACATCGGCTACGGCCTCGACACACTGGTCCGCAGCAATGCCGCATTGCGCCTCGGAGCACCTCCGGGCCAGGCGCTCTACAACGGCTATGCCACCGAAGCGGCCGCAAATTACGCGTCGCAGGCGATCACGGAAGCCAACAGCGGGCGGGTGATGGTCGACATCCTGTTGACCGGCAAGGTCGCGATGGATGACCTGAAGACATCTCTCGCGTCGAAGATTCCATCGCTGAGCATCCTTGCGACCGATCCGAGCTACCGCAGCAGCGGCATCCTCGAAGGGTATGTCGCGATTGACGATGTAGCAGCGCTGGCGCAGGACAAGGGCGTGCGCTCGGTCTTTCTTGCGTTGAAGCCGCGCACGTACGGCGCGGGCGGACCGACCCCCAACGTGGTTCCAGGCGACCATCTCAACAAGATCGGCACCGCGTTCGACCAGGGCGTGGTGCAGCATCGCGTCGACCGCATCAACCAGATCTACAACCCCGCGGCACCGGTGAACTGGGACGGCAGCGGCATCTCGATTGCCGCGATGTCCGACAGTTACGACACGCGCACGGCGAATCCGCACGCGGCCGCCGGTGTCACGAATTTCGATTTGCCGGGCGCCGCGAACAATCCGGTCAACACGCAGCCGGTGGTCGTGCTCGTCGACGGTCCTCCCGGGTCGACCGACGAAGGTCGCGGCATGGTGGAGATCCTGCACAAGATGGCGCCGCGCGCGCGTCTCGCATTCGCGAGCGGCTTCCTCGGCGAAGTCGCGTTTGCCGAAAGCATCCGTCAGCTCGCAGATCTCCCGGGTCATCCAGGCACGCAAGGATTCAAGGCGGACGTGATCACGGATGACATCGGCTACGGCGGCGAACCGTACTACGGCGAAAGCATCATCGGCGCTGCCATCGACGAGGTCGCCGCTGCGGGAGTGTCCTATTTCTCCTCCGCCGGCAACGACATCGGCATCAATGCGTACGAATCCAGCTTGCGCATCGTGCCCGGCGGAACCGGCGTCGACGCGAGCACGAACAGTGCGCTGGCCAACACGAACATCAACCTCACCGGTGTCCCCGCAGCGCTGTACGCGGGCGGCTTCCACAATTTCAATCCGCTGCCCGGCCAGCTCGACGTCGCGCAGTTGGTCAACATGCCGGCGGCAAACCAGAACGCCGAGATGCAGTGGGACGATCCGTACGATCAACGCCCTGCGGTGCTCGACCAGCCAGCGATCTACTCGGCGACGGGCACGATCAGTACGGCGGTGCCGAGCGTCACGTTCGATGCGACCAGCACCCCGCCGTTGCCAGTGTTCACCCACGGCACCGTGTACGTGATCCAGGAAACCGCCATCAGCGGCGACATCGACGGCATCGTCAACATCTACGATGCATCCAACACACTGATCGTCAGCCAGGACACCGGCACCGATGAAACCGTTCAGTTCTATCCGCCGACGACCGGCCAGTACCGCATCGTCATTGGCCGATTCGCGACGACGGCCGGCACCTTCTCGCTGACCATCAACACCGCACAGGCGACGGCGGGTGTCACCACCGATCTCAACCTGTTGGTCTTCCGCGCGGACACCGGTGCGTATCTCGCGCAGTACTCCCTGACCTCGAACAACGTCGCCAACAACCGCCCGGTCGAGATTGGAGCCCTCCGATCGCCGACCGGTCAGACGCAGATCCAGTTCGCGATCGCACGTTCCAACGTGCCGCCGGCCAACGTGGTGCGTCCGACGCGTGTGCGTTGGCAGGTGGGCGGCAACGGCGCCGCAGGCATCGGTCCGGCCGAGTACTTCAAGTACAACGCGACGACGACCAAGGGTCACGCCACCGCCAAGGGATGCAACGGCACTGCGGCGTACAGCGTGTTCCGTCCGAACCTGCCGGAGTCGTTCACCTCGCCGGGTCCGGCGACGATCCTGTTCGACCGCGATTCGAATCGTCTGGCGACACCGGACATCCGCCAGCAACCACGTGTTGCGGCAGCCGACGCGGCGAACGGGTCGTTCTTCTCGGGCGATTCGACGGCGGACCTCGACACCAACCCGAACTTCTCGGGCACCAGTGCCGCCGCACCGCACGCCGCGGCGATCGCCGCGCTCGTGCTGCAATCACGCGGCGGTCCGCGCAGCGTTCCGCCCACGCAGATGACGTCGATCCTGCAGGCGAGCGCCTTCCCACATGACCTCGATCCGTCATCGGCATCGGGCACTGCATTGACGAGTGATGGTGTGGCCGCGGTGGTTCTCTCGATTGATTCGGACAACGACTCCAATGGCCTGACCGGATCCAACGATGTGAACTCGTTCAAGTTGTCATTCGTCGGTCCCGGATCGCTGGCGAGCCTTTCGCTCAATCCGGCCGGCACCGCGCAGACGGGTGGACATGTCACCGGCGGAAACCACGGCGTGATGAATGACGTCGGATCGAGCCCCGCGACCGTGTCGTACTTCGAGAACGATTTTCCGGGCCTGGTGTTCCTGCCGGCGACGAAAGCCTTCACGCTCGGTACGTTGAGCGGTGTCACGGCGGCTGACATCACGGCGCCGGTCAGCATCCTGCCGTACACGGGCTTCAGCAACCTCGCTGGCGCTCCGTCCAACGGCACGTCGCAGTTCTGGACCATGTCGATCGGATTCCCGACTGCGCAGTTCACCGACGGCAAGACGGTGCGCTTCACCGTGGGTCGCGGCGCGCAGCATTCTGCGACAACCGGCAACGGCACCGTCATCGGACCGGGTACGGTCACATCGAATCCGATCGCCGATCTGTTTGGCGGCGGCGTCAAGCTGCCGTCGGGCGTGGTCAATCTCGACGGCATGGCATTCAGCGGCACCACCACCGAAGGCGCGTCGTTCGCCGGCGTGATCCGCAACCAGATCGGTCACGGCTACTCGCCGGTCGACGGCTACGGGTTCATCAACGCCGAAGCGGCGGTGCAGCCGGCGGCGTCGAATCCGAGCGGGCTTGCTTCCGCGACGCCCTCGGCGGTGCTCGCCGGAGACACGTCACTGCTCACGGTCGCGGTCATTCCCGGCGCGAATCCGCCGAGCACCGGCATTGCGGTCATCGCGGACCTCGGCAGCATCGCAGGCAGCACGACGCAGGCGTTCTTCGACGATGGCACTCACGGTGACGTGACTGCAGGCGATGGCACCTATTCCTACGCTGCGACGATTCCCGTCGGCACGCCGGCCGGCAATCGCACGTTTGCAGTGACGATCACCGATGCGCAATCGCGCAGCGGCAGTGCATCGATCGCGCTCAGCGTGCTGGCCCCACCGCAGCCGACGTCGCCGTCGGGCAGTGCGGCAGCATCGCCGTCGTCGGTGTCGATCGGCGCGAGCACGCTGCTCAGCGTGGTGGTCACGCCGGGCACGAACCCGTTGAGCTCTGGCATCGCGGTATCGGGTGATCTCACCGGCATCGGTGGCAGTGGAACGCAGGCGTTCTTCGACGACGGCACGAACGGCGACATTGCGGCAGGCGATGGCGTCTGGTCCTACGCTGCAATCGTCGGTGCGTCGACGACGCCCGGTAGCCATCTGATCGGGCTCACGATCAGCGATGCGCAGGCGCGCAGCGGCTTCGCGACGCTCACGCTCGATGTGCTCGCCTCGACGGCGCTCACCGCGACCGGCGCAGCGACACCGGCGACGCTGGCGATCACCGAGTCGACCTTGCTCACCGTGACGACGGTTGCCGGAGCGAATCCGCCGAGCAGCGGAGTTGCGGTGACAGCCGACTTGTCGGCGATCGGTGGCGCTGCATCGACGACCTTGTTCGACGATGGAACGCACGGCGATGCGACGGCAGGCGACGGCGTGTTCTCGCTGCAGACCACCGTGCCGCTCGGCACGCTGCCGGGAACGAAGGTCATCCCGGCAACGGTCACCGATGCCCAGTCGCGCAGCGCCAGCGTGGTGATCGCGCTGACGGTGCAGACGCCGGTCGATCCGGCCGGTGTCGGATCCGCGACGCCGGACATCGCGCCGATCGGTGCATCGTCGTTGCTCACCGTCACGGTGACGCCGGGTACCACTCCGGCAAGTACCGGCATCACGGTCGCAGCAAACCTTGCAAGCATCGGCGGCAGCGCAACGCAGGCGTTCTACGATGACGGCACGCATGGCGACACGACGGCCGGCGATGGCGTCCATTCGTTCAATGCGACGGTCGCTGCGGGAACGGCTGCCGGTGCCAAGGTGTTCGCAGTGACGATCAGCGATGCGCAGGCCCGCACCGGCGACGCGACCATCGGCCTCAGCGTGCCGGCAACGGATGCGCCGACCGCAACGGGGCTTGCGACGCCGTCGACGGTTGGCCAGGGCGGTTCAACTGTTCTGATCGTCGCGGTGACGCCGGGCAGCAACCCGGCCAGCAGCGGGCTCGTCGTGACGGCGGATCTGACCGCGATCGGCGGCAGCGCAACGCAGTCGTTCTACGACGACGGCACGCACGGCGACGACGTGGCAGGCGATCGGGTCTTCACGTTCGCAACCGCCGTGTCGGCGACGGCGTCCGCTGGCAGCGTGACACTGCCCGTCACCGTTGCGGACGCGCAGGGACGCAGTGCATCGGCCAGCATCGCGCTGACCATCAGCGATGTGATCTTCCGCAACGGCTTCGAATAAGCGCAGCTCGTTCGATCACAACCAGGGGGCGCTTCGGCGCCCCTTTTTTTTGTCGTGGTGAATGCAGACGGAGCGCCCCGATCGCCTCGGACGGATAACCGGCTCAGGCGCGGCCGATCGACTGCAACGAGCCCGATTCGAGTTGTTCGAGGATCCGCTTCAGTGCCGCGATATTGGCCGAGTTTTCGGCAGTCTCGAGCGCATCCTCGAGAACCTCGCGGATGTCCTCGGCGCCGACGCGCTCCATGTCCCACGTCGGGTACAACCGCTCGCGGGCTTCTTCGGCCTGACTCAGCGACACGATGTCGTGGTGTCGCGGATCATCGTGCAGGTGCTCGATGAGCGTCTCGATGTGCGCGCGCGGGCCTTCGATCCACTGAAAGAACACGCCGCTGCCGAACACCAGTACGCCGGTGATGCCGCGTGCGGGGTTGTTGCGCTGCGCAGACGCCACGATGCGCCCGACCTCGGCGTCATCAACGCCATCGGACGCGCGACTGCAGTACACGAAATGGTAGAGCAGTGGCAGCAGGGAATCCTCCACCTCTGCGCCACGCGGAAAGCCGGGTTCGTCGAACATGGGTGCGCTCGCTCCGTCGATGCCAGGCAGGCGGTTCTGCCAGGCGCGTGACCTCAGCATAGCCGAACGGCTATCGACCGATTGGCTCCCTCGTGCACGGTGTTGTCGCAGGACGGACCCTTGGTCAGCATGGGTTTATCGAATCGAAGACAGCCGATGCGGGACGTGGAATCGATGCACGGTGACACGACGCATCGAGGCGGAGCCGTTCCCACGATTCCGGTTTGTCCCGTTTCACCCCACGATTCGCGCTGGTTCTATGGTGCTGCTTCGAGGGCTGGAGGTCGACTCCTTGAGCGTCCTAGCGAGCACGCTTCACACCGATCAACGCGTGCGGGCAAGCAGTTCGCTGCGCAGAACGCGGAACGCCCCACCCGCCGCACTCAATCGAAACCATCATCGAAGATGCGATCCGGATCGACTTCGTACGCACCGATGTCGGGCTGGCTGCCAAGCACGCGCGCGAATCCTTCGCCGCGCTGGTCCACGTTGAAGTTGCGGATGTTGTTGCCGGCATCGATCGCCGGACTTCCCGGTCGCAGCGCGTGAGTCGCGGTCAGGCCGCCGTTATTGCGCAGCGGGCCAAGCAGCGGGTCGGCGGTGAGCGTGCCGGCCGGCGCGCCCTGTCCGACGTTGCCGATCAGGTTGTTCGAGCCGGTGATCGTCATCTGCAACCTCCCGCCCACGTCGCGCGGAACGCTGTTGGTTCCCTCGGCGATGTTGTTGGCGATGATCGAGCTGTTCAAGCTTACCGGAGCTGCGAGAACGCCGAGGCCTGCGCTCTCGCTGTAATCGAGTACGCCGCTGTACGGGCGTGGGATCGTGTTGAAGGCAATCGTGCTGTTGGCGAGTGACAGCGGCAAGCGGGAGCGCGCGCCACCCGCGGCCGTCGCGGTGTTGCCGGAGATGGTGCTGTTGACGACGGTGGCGACGTCACCGTCGACGCCAGCGCCGAAATAGAGACCTCCGCCGATCCGGGCGTGGTTGCCGGAAATCGTCGAGAACAGAACCACTGCGTTGCCGTGCGAGATCAGTCCGCCTCCGTTGCTGACCGGGGAATCGTCCACGGTGTTGTCGCGGATCGTGCTGTACTTCGCGACCACGTTTTCGCCGACGAACGCGCCACCGCCGTAGCCCTGTTGCGTGGTGGAGACACGACAATCGCTGATCGTGCTGTAGGCGATCGTCAATCCGCCACCCGCGAACACCCCACCGCCGCGCGCGGTGCCGGCATTGCTCGTGGCGCCGGAAAGTTCGACGACACTTCGGATCAGCGTGACGTCTCCACCTGCGTACACGGCGCCGCCGAGAGCGTCGGCCGTGTTGGTGCCGAGCACCGAGCACCCGTCGATGCGCGAGTCGCTGATCTGAAGGCTGCCGGTGGAAAAGATGCAGCCGCCATGTGCGGTTCCCGTGGTGGCGTACTTCGATCCGGACGAAAGGGTGACGCCGTCGATCTTCAGCGTGCCGGGCTCAATGGCGTACAACACGCCACTGCCGGGGTTGCCGGCGCTGGTGATCTTCAGTGCATCCTTGCCCGGTCCATGCAACGTGAGGTCGTGCGCACCGATGACGATCGCGCCAGTCGACAGCGAGATCACGCTGCACGACAGGTTGCTGAGGTCGACAGTGTCGCCATCGTCCGCCGTGAGCACCACATTGCGCAGGCTGCCGGTGCCGGAGTCGTTGCAGTTGTCGACCATCAACACACGCGGCACAGGAGTCGCAGACTGCGCGTGGGCTGTCGTGCAGACCAGCAGCGTCGCGAGAGCGGCAGCCAGGGGACGTTGCATCAACCGACGCCGGGAAACGGGGACCAGCAAAGGCATTGGGGATTCCGGTTCACGGCACGCCATGGCGCCAATGTTTCTTCAGAACGGCGAACGGGGCACGATTGAGACATCGCTGCGGGTCGGGTTCATCGGAGCGCTAGGGCCGGGCGCTACGCCTTCCCTGCAGCCGGCGCTTCTTACTCGCGATGACGTGCATTGCACACGTTGATGCTGAGCCGGCCGCGCATTGCGCGTCCGACCTACGGGGTCGTCGACGCGCCGTGCGTGGAAGTACGTCGGACGCGTTCTTTCCGGCCGGCGTTTCTTACGCGCGATGTGCGTGCAGCGGACGCGTTGATGTTTGAGCCGGCCGCGCAGCGTCGGCTATTTCAACCCCGCACTCACGCGCCACAGCGTTCCGCCCTGGTCTTCCGACACGAGCAGCGATCCATCGCGCGCAACCGCGACGCCGGTGGGTCGGCCCCACACGTGCGTCTCGTCGACGACGAAGCCGGTCATGAAGTCGTCGTACTCGCCGGTCGGCGTGCCGTCGTTGAAGCGAAGTCGCACCACCTTGTAGCCGGTGCGCGGGTCGCGGTTCCACGAGCCGTGCAGCGTGACGAATGCGTCACCGTTGTACGCCTTCGGAAACATCGAGCCCTCGTAGAACGCGATGCCGAGCGGCGCGGAATGCGCCTGCATCAGCACATCCGGAACGATCGTTTCCTTTGCCAATGCGTCGTCACGCTCGCCGGCGCGGCGCGGGTCGGCATGACCGCCAATGTAGAACCACGGCCAGCCATAGAATTTCCCTTCACCGACGTGCGTGGCGTACTCGAATGGCAAATCGTTGCCGAGCCCGTCGCGTTCGTTGACCACGCACCATGGCTGCTTCGTCGCCGGCTGCAATGTCATGCCGGCGCAATTGCGCAGGCCCGTTGCGAACAAGCGCGCGCCGGAGCCGTCGGGCTCGATGCTCCACACTGCAGCGCGGCGATCCTCGTCGCCCCACGACGCGCCGCGCATGCGCGTCTTCTCGAATGCGGCAATGTCGGCGGGGGATTTCTTCGGCATCGACTCGGCAACGTTCGAGCCGGAACCAACGGCAACGAGCAGCTGATGGTCGTTCGTCGCGACGAGATCGCGCGTCGAGTGGCCACCGGTGGGAAGATCCTCCACCACCACGGTCGCTTCCGCGCTCGCCCTGGTGTCACCCGCCTTGTACGGGAAACGCAGCACGCGCCCAGTCTGCGAGACATACAGCGCCGTCGGATTCGGGCCGGGCGGAAAGAACGTCATGCCGTACACGCCGCGAAGTCCGTCGGTGAATACGCGTGGTTCGGCCGGAAGCTTTCCATTGGCGTCCGGCGTGAATACCAGTACGCGACCCCCGCCGGTTTCGGCGAGGAACACGTCGCCGTTCGGCGCGACGCGCAGCACACGTGGATCGTTCAATCCTTGCGCGACGAGTTCGACCGCGAAGCCGGGCGGAACCTGCGGCACATGCGTGCCGCGATCGGCGCGTTGTGCGGGACTCGCACTCACCGTCGAGCGCGCGTTCGCGGGATCAGGCAGGTCGTTCGCGCCGAGGTGGCGGCGAACGCCGGGCGCGTCATCCTTCCAGCTGCCGAACGCGGCCGTGCCACTGCGCAGCGCGCCTTCATCGGCAGCGAATGCCGCACCCGCGACGACACAGCCGGCCAGGATTCTCGTCAGGTTGTGCATGGTCGACCTCGTTTGCAGAGCCGCCGCGCGAATGCGGAGACCGTTCCGGATTCTAGCCGTCGCGCACGCGTGGAACGGCTCTGCCTGACGCGTCAGTCGCCATCGATTCATGCAGGGACGTGGGTCCGCGCGCATACGGTCGCAGCCGGATCAACGCACGGGTTGGAGCGCATGTCCGCCGATGCCGAGATCGCGCGCGGGATCGAGCGACGCATCATTGGTGAGGAATTGCCGGCCGTCGTCGAGCTGCCACGCGTGCTGGTAGTGGATCGACAGGTCCACCTGCTGGCCCGAGCCCGGGTCGCGCCACGGCTGCACTTCCTGGATCATGTCGACGACGGCCGCCTGCTGGCGGTCGCTGCTGGCCGACTGGCTCGCGACGATCTGGTTGTTGATCCGGCCGAGGTCGGCGATTGTTTCCTGGCGGATGCGACCCCGCGCGAGGATGCCGGCGGTGGAGATTTCGCTCATGCGCCGCTGATGCCAGGCCTGGATCGAGGCCACCTGGTTCTGCTCGAGCATCGCGACGCGCTGTCCCGACCACGCGAGCATCTGGTCCCCCCATGCGCGCTCCATGCGCATCGATTGGCGCATGCGATCGGCCACCGCGAAGTCGAGCAATCCGTCGGGCGCGCGCAACGCGAAGGCGGTCTCTGCGTTGGCCTGCACGGTTCCCTGTGATTCGGAGAAATTGACGTCGACGAT
The DNA here is from genome assembly GCF_039926425.1 of Dokdonella sp. Taxonomy (GTDB): domain Bacteria; phylum Pseudomonadota; class Gammaproteobacteria; order Xanthomonadales; family Rhodanobacteraceae; genus Dokdonella_A. The sequence goes on along the minus strand of NZ_JBDSWZ010000122.1, from coordinate 3,700 downwards.
CAGCGTTTCGCGCATTTCCTGCCCGTTCAGCGCATAGCCGATCAACAGTTCGCCGGCTTCATGACGGATCCGGTTGGAGCCGTTTCCCTGCTGCGCGCCGGCCTGCGTCGCGGCAACGATGTCCGGCCGATCGCGGTAAGAGATCTCGCGCGCGCCCGGTCGCGCGCTGTGCATCAGGGAGACGAGGTATTCATGCACCGAGGCGTCCGGCGCTGCAGGGCAAGGATTGAGCGGAACGATGCCGTGCGATCGCACCTGCCACGACAGGCGCGGCATCAGCGCGACTTCGTGCAGGCCATCCGGTGACGCGGCGCTCCAGCGCGTCGCGTAATTGTGGGCGAGACATTCCACGTTGCGGTCCCACTCCACGCCACCGCGGGTGATCCATCCCGCAGGCACTTCGATCGACATCGCGGTCATCGGCTGGCCGAATCCTTTCGCATCGACCACGGGCACGCGCTGCAATGCGGCGGCCGTGGGCCGCGAGAGCCGCGCCACCCTGTCGAGTTCCGCCACGATGGGCCGGCGATCGAAGAACACGCCATGTGCATTGGGCTCGACGACGTGTGCCGCGGATGACGAGGCGGGTGCCGCCGTGGTCGCCGCGGACACGCCTTCGACACCGTTCGCACAGCCCGTCACGCAAATCGACATCGCTGCCACGACGATGATCCGATTCATGTTCATGCGTCACCCACCTCTGTTGGACGAGCCGCCCGATGCGGCCCTTCCCATCGATGCGACGAATGGCGCAAAACCGGCTCATGCGCTCGGTCGATGCAGGTCGCACACGATCCATGAGCCGCTTTTGCGCCCGTTGGCGCCTTCATGGTCAGGGCGGTGTTCGCCGCCTCCGACTGGAGCCTTGCCATGAAATCGACTGACCGCGTTGTCACCCGAACCCTTCGCCACATCACGAGCCGCGTCGGCGCGTGTCTCGTTCTGTTCGCACTAGCGGCTCCTGCGCTGGCGCAGCAGGGCTTCGACGCCGCGCCTTCGCAAAGCGCGACTGTCCCGATACCGCCGCCTGCATCCACTGGCTATCCGGGCATCCATCCCGCCAACGCGCCGCTCAATGCGCCGCGGGAGATCGCGTCGTCGCCTGCATCGGGCGGATGGCCGGCGCAGGATCGTTCACCGCCCGACGCAGGCAGCGGTGATGGCAATGCGCCGGCCGGCAAGGATGCAGGGCCACAGGCCGGCGCGATGCGCGCGCTGCTGCAGAACGAACTGCAGGATTTCGGCGTGGCGCCGCAGGAACAGCTGCAGACCGTGTTGCACAGTCCGACGCCGACGCGCATTCCCGGCGGCCAGGTGATCACCACCGATCGCTTGCTCGGCCTCTACAACCAGGCCGGCCAGAACGGCCTGCTGGTGTTCCATGTGCTGGGGCAGGGACCCACACTGCCGAACGCGCAGAACGCAGGACCGGCATCGCAACCGGGGACGTTCGACGATTCGACGCAACAGGAATTTGGCAAGTACCTTCAGCAGGTCACGCGGGGCAGCAAGGCCCGTCCGCTGGTGTTCTACTGCCTCAACACGCATTGCTGGATGTCCTACAACGCATCGCTGCGCGCGATCCACATGGGCTACAGCCAGGTGTACTGGTATCGCGGTGGCGTCGAAGCGTGGCAGCAGGTCCAGCAGCTGTCGGCGGGCATGAGCGCCGGCCAGCCGCCGAATCTGGAGCAACGCCCCGCAGCCGCCTACGCCGAGTGAGCGCTACGATGTCGGTGCGCAGTCGAGCGTTGGAGGGCCCGACCTTTCGCACACGCGCCGCGTGAGGTTGTCGACGTAGTCGCGCGTCGAAGCGGGCACGTTGTCGAGACCGGCGAGCAGCGTGTGCGTTCGCGCCACAAGCTCGATGGCTTCCGGCGTGCGGCCTTGGGCAAGTCGCGTCGCGGCGAGCGCAGCGACCGCGTTCACCTGATAGTGATGGCTCGACTTCGCGTACATGCGGTCCGCCATTGCAACGGCCTTTTCCGCCCACTCGGAGGCGAGATCGAGCTTGCCGACGTCGAGCGCCTGGCGGGCGAGATTGGTCATCGGCACCAGCACCATCACGTGGTCGCCGGAGAACGAGTGCTGGTGCATCGCGACCGCCTGCTGCTGCAGCACGATTGCGCGTTCCTTGTCGCCACGCGCCCACGCGAGCCGTGCGCGGTTGTTGAGGATCACCGCGAGCGGCGGACCGCCGTTCGGATAGACCGCTTCGAGCACCGGCTGCGCTTTTTCGTACAGCGCTTCGGCGCGATCGAGGTGGCCGAGCCCGCGCTCGGCCTGCGCGAGATTGGCGAGTGTCCGTGCGCGTTCCTCGATCGCCGCGGGCGCGGTCGAACCGCGGTCGCTATCGATCGCGCGTTGCAGGTAGGCGGCGGCGCCGCTGAAATCTTCCTGGATGAGATGCATCACGCCGACATCGTTCAGCACGGTTGCGTGCAGCGGCGATGTGGCTTGGCCACTGCGCTCCAGTCGCGTCAGCGCCTGGTCGAACAGCGCCTGCGCCTCGTCGGTGCGGTCCTGCTCCTTGCGCACGCTGGCGAGGGTCGCCATCGCGAGAATGGTGCGCGGATCGTCCGCGCCGAGCAGCCGTTCGGCGTCGTCGCGCGAGCGTGTCAGTTGCGCGTCGGCGGCATTGAGGCGGTAGCGCGCGAACATGCTTTCGCCGAGTGCGTTGCGCACGTCGACGGCAATCTCGGGGCGGTCGCCGAAGCGCTCATCCACTTTTTTCGCGGCGATGTCGAGCGCGTCACCGAGGCTGATCTCGGAACCGGAGGCATACGGGTCGGAGACCTTCAGCATGTCGAGCAGGAAGCCGTTGATCGTCTGCGCATCGGCCGCCGAGCGGCGCGATTCGCGCGCCTGGATCAGCGCGATGGTGCTGGCCAGCGCGATGGTCGCCAGGGCGACCGCAGCGGCTGCGGTGCCAAGCCGATGCCGGCGTACGAATCGCGACAGTCGATACCCCGCCGAATCGGGATGCGCGAGCACCGGCCGGCCATCGAGGTGCCTGCGGAGGTCGTCGGCAAAGGCTTCGGCCGACCCGTACCGACGCGCAGGTTCCTTGTGCAGCGCCTTCGCGACGATGCGCTCCAGGTCGCCGTCGAGTCGTGCCACGCGCGCACGCCGTTCCGGTTCGGGCAAATCGCCGCGTTCGATCGCGTGGCGCAGCGAGTGCGGTGCGGTATTGCAGATCACCGCCTCGCTTTGCGCAGGGCTGAGGCCTGCGAGCGAATAGGGGCGCGTGCCGGTGAGGAGTTCGTACAGCACGACGCCGAGTGAATACACGTCCGACGCGGTGGTCAGTGGTTCGAGTCGCACCTGTTCGGGGCTGGCATACGCCGGTGTCATCGCCAGCGTGCTGGTGAAAAGCGCGCTCGGGCCGGGCTCCGGATCGAGTGTGCGGGCGATGCCGAAATCGAGCAGGCGCGGCTCGCCGTCGCTGCCCACCAGGATGTTTTGCGGCTTGAGATCGCGATGGATGATCAGGTGGCGGTGGGCAGCCTGCACGCCTTCGCACACCTTGCAGAACAGCGCGACGCGCGTGGCGACATCGAGTGAATGCCGTTCGCTGTAGGCGGTGAGTGACGCGCCGTCGACGTACTCCATCACCAGATAGGGCACGCCCGTGTCGGTGGCGCCGCCGTCGAGGATGCGCGCGACATTCGGATGCTCGATGCGCGCGAGCAGGCGGCGT
>NZ_JBDSWZ010000121.1:0-38567 GCF_039926425.1 Dokdonella sp. | reverse complement strand
CGAGCGTGCGTGCGAGCTGATATTGCAGGTAGGTCAGCAGTTCATGGCCGCGCTTGGGGCTGTGCCAAAGCGGCGTGTTGGATTCTTCGGCCGCCTGGCGCAGATCCGACGGAATGGTCTGATCCTTGGTCACCAGCAGCGCGGTCGGTTCGTAGGCAACGATCTTTTCGACCGTTTCCCAGCGCTGGCGCGAATCGAGGCTGTCGAGGTAGTTGAGCTCCTCGGTGCCGATGATCTGCACCTTGTTCGGATAGATGATGTTGAGGTATCCGGCGAGCGACGGTCTCCTCGGCTGATTGCCGCCCGTTTCCATTGCCCGGTTTTCGCCGCGCTGACCCGCCACCCATCGCAGCGAAAGGCGTTCTCCGACGGAGTCGAACAACTGGCGGGCGGTCAGGCGATCCATGGTCGGGTGTGGGGCGAGATGTTTTCACTGCGGGAGTGCGTGCGAGATTTGCACGTATTCGCAGTGTAAGGGCATCGGGATGCGGGCGTCACACGGTCGGCAGCGCCGCAGCGATCGTTCAGCCGCGCAAGCCGCGTTTGAGCACATCGAGCAGCAGCGGAGCGTCGGACGCTGCGCGGAGCTCATCGGTCAACGTGTTGCTGGAAAACAGCTCGGCCAATTCTGCCAGCAGCTTCAGATGCTGGTCGGTGAAATGCGCCGGTACGATCAGCGCGGCTACGAGGTCGACGCCTTGTTGATCGTCGGCCCCGAAGTCCACCGGACTGGCGAGTCTCACGAACGCTGCACGCGCCTCGTGGATTGCCGCACTGCGTCCGTGCGGAATCGCAACGCCATGGCCGAGACCGGTGCTGCCAAGGCGCTCGCGCGCATTCAGCGCATCGCGGACGACGGCGACGTCGTCACGGTCGGCCAGCAGTTGGGCCAGCTGTTCGATCAGAGCGGGCTTGTCGTCGACGACAAGCCCGCTGCGAACCCGCTCGCCGGGAAGCAAATCAAGAAAGGGCATGGGCGGGTGCGGTCGGCTTGCGTGATATCAGCTGTAGCGGGCGGCGCGCACGGCGTCGGCGTGATGATCGGTGAGTTTTTCCTTGTGCTTGCGCACCTGCACATCGACCTTGTCGACGAGCGCGTCGATGGCCGCATACATGTCGGTCGCGGTCGCGTCCGCATGGAGCTTTTTTCCGGAAAGGAGCAACGTCGCCTCGGCCTTGTGCAGGAGTTTTTCAATGCCAAGCACGATGGCCAGTTCATTCAGGTGATCGAAATGACGCGTGACGCGTTCGAACTTGCTGACAGCGTAGTCGTGCAGCGACGTGGTGACTTCGACCTGATGACCCTTGACGTTGATCTGCATGATGAACTCCTCTTGAAATGGGCCGGCAATCTCCGGACCCGAGCGAAATGCCGCGCATGCTCCGCTGATGAGGAACAACGCAGCCTCGTTGTCTCTGACAGGAAGTTGTACTCGGTGTTCCCCCTTTGCTCGATGAATGACCGTTCCGGTTCGCGCAGCAGACATTGGCATGACCCTCAACCGAGGCGGCTGCGGTCATTGGACGAAGGAATGTTCAGCGCCTCGCGATACTTGGCAACCGTGCGACGCGCGACATTGATGCCGCGGCTGTTCAACTCCGCCGCGAGCCCCTGGTCGGACAGTGGTCGTGCGGTTTTTTCCTCGCTGATCAGCTTCTTGATCATGGCCTGGATGGCGGTTGCCGATGCGGCGCCGCCATCGACGGTGCCGACTCCGCTGGAAAAGAAATACTTGAACTCGAACGTGCCACGCGGCGTGTGCAGGAATTTGCGCGTGGTGACACGGCTGATGGTCGACTCGTGCATGCCGATCTCGTCGGCGACATCCTTGAGCACGAGGGGTCGCATCGCCTCGGCACCGAATTCGAGGAAGGCCTCCTGCGCTCGCACGATCGACCCGGCAACCTTGAGCATCGTTTCCGCGCGCGTTTTCAGGCTTTTGATCAGCCAGCGCGCTTCCTGCAACTGTCCCTTGAGATACGACGCATCATCCCGCCGTGCCTTGGCAATCAGCCCGGCGTAGTGCTCGTTGATGCCCAGGCGCGGCTGGCAACCCGGAGCAAGCGCCACCTGCCAGCGGCCACTGATCTTGCGCGCGTAGGCGTCCGGTGCGACGAACTCCGCAGCAGTGTTGGAGAATCCGCTACCCGGCTTCGGCGAGAGGGAGCGGATCAGCGCCAGCGCGATCTCGAACTCCGCCTCCTCGACGTGCAGCCGATGGCACAGGCGTGCGCGGTCCTGTTTGGCCAGGGCCTCGAGATGATCCCCGACGAGGGTGCGCGCGAGCATCAGGCCCGGCGTCTGCGCAGCAAAGACTTCGAGCTGCACGGTCAGACACTCGCGCAGGTTACGGCTGGCCACACCGACAGGATCGAAATGCTGCACGCGATGACGAACCGAGCCGACTTCCTCCAGCTCGATCGTATAGAGCGATGCAAGCGTGTCGCGGATCACCTCGTCCGTTTCGGCGAGGTAGCCATCGTCGTCGATCGCCTCGATGATCGCGGCGCCGATCGCGCGGTCGCGCAACGGCATCGGCGTGAGATTGAGTTGCCAGAGCAGGTGGTCGCGCAGGTCCTCGATCTCGGCGTCCTGTGGTTCCATGCCGTCTTCGTCGAGCGCCGTACCGCGATACTCGGTGCGGTCCAGATCGAGCGGCATCTCGTCCACCGCGTCGGCGTGGTCGCTTTCCCCTTCACTGGACGCGACGTCGACATCTTCGGCACTGTCGGCGGAATCCGCCTCGTCGCTTTCGCCGTCCTCCATGTCCAGCAACGGATTGGATTCGAGTGCGGTATTGAGTTCCAGCTCGAGCTCCAGCCGCGACAGTTGCAGAAGCCGGATGGCCTGCTGCAATTGGGGCGTGAGGGCCAGCGATTGGCCCAGCCGGAGTTGGAGAGCGGGTTTCATGCCTGAAGCGTGCCAAGTCCCCTTTCGTTCATCCTAGCGCCAAACCGACGCGGGGTGCAGCCTTGACGGGCGGGCACGTTGGGCGAACGTCGCGGCGGTGGCGGCACGACCGTCGCCGCCCGCCGGCGCTGCGGTTACATGCGGAACTCGCGCCCCAGATACACCTCGCGCACTTGCTCGTTCGCCAGGATCTCGGCGGGCGAGCCCTGCGCCAGCACCGCGCCCTCGCTCATGATGTAGGCGCGATCGCAGATACCGAGCGTCTCCCGCACGTTGTGGTCGGTGATCAGGATGCCGATGCCACGGGACTTGAGCTGGCGCACGATCCGCTGGATGTCGACCACGGAGATGGGGTCGATGCCGGCGAACGGCTCGTCCAGCAGCATGAAGCGCGGCTTGGCCGCAAGCGCCCGCGCGATTTCCACGCGGCGACGTTCTCCACCGGACAGGCTCACACCTTTCTGGCCGGCGATGTGTCCGATCTGCAGGTCATCGAGCAGCGATTCGAGCTCGGCCCCGCGCCCCGCCCGATCGAGGTCGGCGCGCAGTTCGAGGATCGCCGTGATGTTGTCGGCGACACTGAGGCGGCGGAATACCGACGCTTCCTGCGGAAGATAGCCGACACCAAGGCGCGCACGGGAGTGCATCGCGAGAGTGGTGACGTCGCGGTCGTCCACGCGGATGGATCCTGCGTCCGCGGCGACCAGACCGACCACCATGTAGAAGCAGGTGGTCTTGCCGGCGCCGTTCGGGCCGAGCAGTCCGACGATCTCGCCTTGTTCGAGGGTGAAGCCGAAATCGCGCACGACGGCGCGACCACGAAAGCTCTTGCGCAGTCCGGTCGCGCTCAGCATCAGGGCTGTTCGCCGGGGGTGCCGTCTTTTTTCGCCGGTCTGTTCGACTCTGCTGGACTCGTTGCGGCGGGTTTGGCGCCATCGGCGGCCGACGCCGCCTTTTCGGGCTTGGCCTTTGGTTCGAACGTCATCGTGACCGGCTTGTGCGACGTCGTGTCGCTGCTTTCCATTTCGCCGGTGTTGGTGTTGTAGGTCATGTGCTCGCCGTTGAAGGTGCCGCTGCCCTGCTGCACCACCACCACGTTGCCGGTGAGGACCGCGATCGCGGTGTCCGCGTCGTAGTCGATCCGGTCGGCATTGGCGGTCATCTGGCCGCCCTTGTCCTGCTGTTGCTCAAGGTGTGCCTGCTTTCCGGTGATGACCACCCGCTGGATGCTGCTCGAACCCCCGGCGCCTTTCGCGCCGGTCGGACGCTGGTACATGGTGGCTTCGCTTCCGGTCGCCTTCATGGTGCCCTGCGTGATGACCACCAATGGCGTCGCGGCGTCGGCTTTGAGGAAGTAGATGCCAGGTGTCTTGTCGTTTCCCTGGGTGACCTTCGAATAGCCGGCCTTCACGTTCATCGTCTTGTCGCGATCGCTGCTCAACGCGTGCGCGGGGCGCGCGAGTCCCGCGAGCGAGAGTGCTCCAAATGCGAGTGCCGCAAGGTGCAGGTCATTTCTCTGCATGGTGCTTTTCCCTGGGTTGCATGGTCGAGTGGACATCCGAGAGCAGCTCCAGGACCTTCGTGTCGAGATCGCCGCGCATGCCGATCCCATCCAGTATAGAACCGGGCTGGCTGATCGTGGCCGGTGCGGCGGTTTCAATTTTCTTGTCCTTTGGCCAGGTCGTGAGGTCGCGCGTGACGACGTCGAGCTGCGCTTCGTCGCCGTGTGCGGCCCGATGCATCTCGACATGGCCGAGCAGCTTCATGATCGTGCCTTCCTTGTTGACCCAGGCAGAGTCGGATGTCCCGGTCCACGGATTGCCACTGCCATCGACGAGCACGTAGTCGGGTGTCGTGACGAAGATCGAGCCGTCGTCGCCGCGGCGGGCGAGGGTCGGACCGGTCACCTGGAAGGTGCGCTTGCCCAGCGAATCGAGCGCGTTCAACGTGAAATCGGTCAGGGTGTAGTCCGACCGCGGCGGACCGGCGAACGTCTGTGCGTCCGCTCGATCGCGGGTGAACCAAAGCACCAGCTGCGTGCCGAGCGCGAGCACAGCGAGAATCGAGACGAGCAGCCAGTAGCGACGGTCCATGCGTGAATCGTCAGCCGAGGAACGCTGCGAGCTCCGCGTCCGCCAGACCCTGCGCGCCGAGGATCAGGTCGCACACTTCGCGCACCGCACCCGCACCGCCGCAGAGAGTCGTCCGCCAGTTCGCGTGTTCCCGAACCGATGCGTGCGCATTGGCGACCGCAACGGAGAATCCCACCCGACGCATCGCCGCGAGATCAGGCAGGTCGTCGCCGACGTACGCCACCTGCTCGGGTTCCAGCTTGAGTGCGTGGAGGAGCTGTTCGAGACACGCGAGCTTGTTGTTCTGGTCCTGGTAGACGTGTGCAACGCCCAGTTCCGCCATGCGTTCGGTGACCACGTGACTCATTCGCGCAGTGATGACTGCCACTTCGATGCCATTGGCCAGCAGGCGCTTGAGGCCAAGCCCGTCCAGCGCATGGAAGGCCTTCAACTCATGGCCGTCCGCGGTGTACCAGAGGCGGCCATCGGTGAGCACACCGTCGACGTCGAACACGGCCAGCCGGATGCGCGCGGCGCGTTCGCGAATGTCGGAAGGGAGGTCGGACGAGAGCATGGATTGAGGTCGGGGATTGGCAAAAACGATGCGGGCCGACTCGGCGGCGGCGCCTGTCAAACCACCCGCGCGCGCAGGAGGTCGTGGATATTCAGCGCTCCGACCACGCGATGGTCGGCGTCGACGACGATCAGCGCATGGATCTTGTGCGCTTCCATCAGCTGCGCGGCTTCGACCGCGAGCTTGTCGGCACTGATCGTTTTCGGTCGCGCACTCATCAGCCGGACCACCGGCGTGGTGCGCAGGTCGATGTCGTCGTCGTCGACCGCACGGCGCAGATCGCCGTCGGTGAACACGCCGAGCAGACTGCGGTCGGCTTCGATGATGGCCGTCATGCCGAGTCCCTTGCGGGTCATCTCGACCAGTGCTTCGGTGAGCGACACATCCGGGCCGACCGCGGGAATCTGTGCACCGGTGTGCATGATGTCGCTGATTTTCAGCAACAACTGGCGTCCGAGGCTTCCGGCCGGATGCGAGCGCGCGAAATCCTCGTCGGTGAAGCCGCGCGCCTCGAGCAGCGCGATCGCCAGCGCGTCCCCCATCACCAGCGCGGCGGTGGTCGACGATGTCGGCGCCAGCCCCAATGGGCACGCTTCGGCCGGAACGCTGGTATCGAGGTGCACATCGGCAAGGCGCGCAAGCGATGAGCCGCTGTTGCCGCTCATCGCAATGAGCGGAATTCCCTGGCGTTTGATCACCGGCAGGATGGTCAGGAGCTCGTCGGTCTCGCCGGAGTTGCTGAGCGCCAGCACGACGTCCTTCTGCGTGATCATGCCGAGATCGCCGTGACTCGCTTCGCCCGGGTGCACGAAGAACGCCGGCGTGCCGGTGGATGCCAGGGTCGCGGCGATCTTGCGGGCGATGTGGCCCGACTTCCCCATGCCGGAAACGATGACCCGACCCGGACACTCGAACATCAGCTGGCAGGCGCGCAGGAAGCTCGCGTCGATGCGGTCGTGCAGCGCTTCGATCGCGCGTGCTTCGGTCGCAATCACCGCGTGCGCGCTGCGCATCAGCGCGGTCGCATCAAGAAGGGGATTGCTCATCGGCCGCGATGACGTCTGGATCTGGGCATTCATGGGGGCGAGGGAAACCACTGCGAGGGAGTGGAAGGCATCGGAAATTCTGCGCTGTCCGAGGATTTTGAGTACCATGCGCCGCCTCATTGTAGCCGCTTCACGAACGGGATTGGACCCGTGGTCGCGCTACAGGACGGCCCATGCTGCGTCAGCGTCGCAGCCAGCGGATTCCCCGCGGCCGATCCCCCTATCGCCCGAGGAAACGCAGAAGATGGACAGTTCCAGCGTGCAGGATCTCATCCAGAAGGGCATGCCCGACGCGAAAGTCGAGGTCAGCGGCCCGGACGGCGTGCATTTCGAAGCCCTGGTCGTCAGCCCGGCATTTGCCGGCAAGCTGCCGCTGGCGCGTCATCGAATGGTGTATGCGACGCTCGGCGACCTGATGGGCGGCGCGATCCACGCACTGTCGCTGCGCACGCTGACGCCCGAAGAAGCCGCGCGCGGCTGATTCACCGGAGCGGTTCGCATGATGCGGACCGCAACCGTTTCACCCAACCCGACAGGAAGTGGCTTAAGGTCCATGGACGGCGGCAACGAGCGAGTACATCGAGTGGCGAAGATCGTGATCAAGGGCGGACAACCGCTCAACGGCGACGTGTGGATTTCCGGGGCCAAGAATGCGGTGCTGCCGATCCTGGCCGCCTGCCTGCTGGCCGACGGCCCGGTGACGATCGGCAACGTGCCGCACCTTCACGACGTCACCACGACGATGGAGCTGCTCGGCCAGATGGGGGTGGAGCTCGTCATCGACGAACGGATGAAGATCCACGTCGATCCGCGCCCGGCCCGGAATTATTTTGCACCGTACGATCTGGTCAAGACGATGCGCGCATCGATCCTCGTGCTCGGTCCGCTGGTCGCGCGATTCGGTGAAGCGATCGTCTCGCTTCCGGGTGGTTGCGCGATCGGCTCGCGTCCGGTGGATCTGCATTTGCGCGGTCTGCAGGCACTGGGCGCCGAAGTCACCGTGGAGAACGGCTACATCAAGGCGACTGCGAAGCGTTTGCGCGGCGCACGCATCAACATGGATCTGGTGACCGTCACCGGTACCGAGAACCTGATGATGGCTGCCGCACTGGCCAAGGGCACCACGATCATCGAGAACGCGGCGCAGGAACCGGAAGTCATCGACCTCGCCAACTGCCTCAACGCAATGGGCGCGAAAATCGAGGGAGCCGGCACCGCGACTCTGGTGATCGAGGGCGTCGAGCGACTCAACGGAACCTCCTACGAGGTGCTTCCGGATCGTATCGAAACCGGCACATTCCTCGTCGCGGGCGCGATCACCGGTGGCAAGGTGATGGCCAAGCGCACGCGCCCGAAGACACTCGACGTCGTGCTGAGCAAACTCGAGGATGCCGGCGCGCACATCAACGTCGGCGAAGACTGGATCGAGCTGGACATGCGCGGCCGTCGCCCGAAGGCGGTCAACATCACGACCGCGCCGTATCCCGCGTTCCCGACCGACATGCAGGCGCAGTTCACCGCGCTCAACTGCGTCGCCGAAGGCGTCGGCATCATCACCGAGACGGTGTTCGAGAACCGCTTCATGCATGCGCACGAATTGCAGCGCCTCGGTGCCGACATCCAGCTCGAAGGCAACACCGCGATCATCAAGGGCGTCGCAAAAATGTCGGGCGCACCGATGATGGCCACCGACCTGCGCGCGTCGGCATCGCTGGTTCTCGCCGGCCTCGTTGCGGAAGGCGACACCACGGTGGATCGCATCTATCACATCGATCGCGGCTACGAGAACATCGAGGAAAAGCTCGGTGGATTGGGTGCGCATATCCGGCGCCTGCCAGCCTGACGGTCAGCGCAAGCACCGTGAAGCGCCTTCTCGCCACGGTCGTTTTCGCTCTGTTGGTTTGGCAACTTCTCACGCGTTAGGAAGCGGACCAACGTGCACGCGTCGGATTGACCGCTGCTGTGAAACCGATTGGCGATCGCCATGCGGGCGAGCGACGTGCTGCCGCGATTCCGAACGCTGCCTTCACATGTGACGGCCGAACGAGGTGTTCGCAGATGGGTTCGTGCGCTGAGGCGACGTATTTCCTGCAGAGCTGTCCCGGCGTGACAATGGACGGAGACCTCGACGGCGTTCCGTGCGAACAGCAGTGGTGTCACTGACGGCACTCGGCGTGTTCCCGGCCCCGTGTCGCAGACGCCCAAGCCGCATCCGATCGCCTTACTTTCGTATCGACACCAGCTTCAACGTCACCGTGTCGCCCTTCTTTTCGGTCTGTTCGATCTGCACCGGCATCCAGCCGAGTGAGGACGCGAACCAGCTGCGTGCGACGCGTTTGCGGTCGGCGCCGGGTTGGCCGTCGCGTTGCATCAGCACCACGTCGAAGTCGCCCGCCGGCACGTTCAATGTCTCGCCAGTGGCACGCGTGTAGCGCATCGTCTCGATGCGGTCCTTGACGGCGACCTTGTACTCGAAGCTCGTAGCGCCGCGTTGAAGGTCGCTCGCGATCGCCAGCGTGACGGCCTGCCGGTCGATGATTCCGGCTTCGATCCGGTAGCGGAAATCACCGTCACCTTCGACCACGTGAACGTCTCCGGCCTTCCAGTCGAAGTCGGCGTGACGGGTCTTGTCCTTGAACGCGGTCGTTTGCTGGAAGTCGTACGCGACAGCCTCCGGGCGACCGTCCTTCCAGCGGAAGCGCGAGGTTTCGACGATGTGGACGCCGGCCAGTTTCGCCATGCCGGCGGTTCCTCGCGTGTCGCTGCGCAGTGTCCAGGTCCCGTCTCCGTTGTCGGCGAGGTCGAGCGTGGTCTTGCCGAGTTCACTGCCGTTGCGCAACGTGGCGTAGTCGGCGTGGAACGGTTTGATCGCGATGTCCGCGGCGATCGACGGCGTCGTTGCTGCAAATGAAAGCAGCAGGGGCAGGAGCACGGCATTCATGGGCGTGGCCAAGGTGACGGCGAGCGCGAGAGTCTGGCCGAGTACGCCTGAACCGCGATTTATCCGGAGCCGATTGGAGCCGACGAGCTGCAGCGGTGCCGCAAGGGGTTCGCCGTCTTGCAGCACGGCATTGCCACGCATCGCGATCCGGCCCGCGGCGATCAGCGCGACGACCGCGACGATGAGGCAGTGCTCGCGTGCGAGCAGCCGTTCGGCCAGCGTTGAAGGCGTGTCTTCGGAGCCGATTTCGAGCGTCGCCTGCGCGATGGTCGGACCTGCGTCCAGTTCCGCGGTCACGAAATGCACGCTCGCACCGTGCAGCGAGTCGCCCGCCTCGATCGCGCGGCGATGCGTATGCAGCCCGGGATACTTCGGCAGCAGCGACGGGTGGATATTGATGATGCGACCTTGCCACGGCGTGAGCACGGTCGGATCGATGATGCGCATGAAGCCTGCAAGGACCACGAGATCGGGCGTGTGGGCGGCGATCCGCGCAAACAGGTCCGCGTCGAACGCCGCCCGCTCCGGATACGCTTTCGGATCCAGCGCGAGTGTCGGAATGCCCACACTCTCGGCGAGCCGCAACGCGGCTGCCAACGGCTTGTCACTGGCAACCAGAACGATCTCGATCGGCAGCGTGCCGGCAGCCCGCGCGTCGATCAGCGCCTGCAGGTTCGAGCCGCGACCGGAGACGAGGACGGCGATTCTGAAGGGCGTCATGCCAATCAGACCGCGACGTCAGGCAATGTGCACACGCTCGTCGCCGCGGGCATTCTCGACTGCGCCGATCGTCCAGGCGGTGAGTCCGAGTGTTTCGAGCGCGTCGAGCGTCAGCCCGACCTGACCCTGCTGGACGATCAGCGCATAGCCGATGCCGCAGTTGAATGTGCGGAGCATCTCGTCGCGAGCGACGTTGCCTTCACGCTGCAGCCAGTCGAACACCGCCTGGCGCTTCCACGCAGCGCTGTCGAGCGCGATGCCGAGGCCGTCCGGCACGACGCGGATGATGTTTTCCTTGAGACCGCCGCCTGTGATGTGGGCCATTCCGTGGACGGATTGCTGCTTGAGGAGTTGCAGGATCGGCTTCACGTAGATGGTGGTCGGCGCCATCAGCGCGTCGGCAAGCGTCACGCCGCCGAGATCGAGGTCGAACGGGTTCCCCGATCGGGCGACAATCTTGCGGATCAGCGAGTATCCATTGGAATGGGCGCCGCTCGAGGCGATGCCGATGATCGCGTCACCGGCCTCGATCTGCGATCCGTCGACCAGCGCGGATTTCTCGACCACGCCGACACAGAAACCCGCGAGGTCGTACTCGCCAGGCGGATACATGTCGGGCATTTCAGCCGTTTCGCCGCCGATCAGTGCGCAACCGGCCAGTTCGCACCCTCGCGCGATGCCGCCGATGACGCTCACCGTGGTGTCCACGTCGAGCTTGCCGGTGGCGAAATAGTCGAGGAAGAACAACGACTCCGCCCCTTGCACGAGCACGTCGTTGACACACATCCCGACCAGGTCGATGCCGATCGTGTCGTGGCGACCGAGCATCTGCGCGAGCTTCAGCTTGGTGCCGACGCCGTCTGTGCCGGAAACCAGCACGGGCTCGCGGTAGCGGCCGCCGAGATCGAACAGCGCTCCGAAACCGCCGAGTCCGGCCATCACTTCCGGTCGGAACGTGCGTTTGACCAGCGGCTTGATTCGCTCGACGACTTCGTTGCCCGCGTCGATGTCGACGCCGGCTGCGCGATAACTGAGGGATTCGAGATCAGCGGACATGGCGTGGCGCTAGGCTTTCGCGGGCGCGCAGTCTAGCAGGCGTGGGGTGGAACCGAGGAGCCGGCCGCCGATCGGGCCAGCGTGCGTTCTGCAAGACCGGCGCAAAATTCCGCCGTCCGCCGATTGCTGGCAGACTTGCATTCCGTGAAGCCCCAAGGATGACGACTGTGCGCCACCTTTTTTACCTGCGCGCGTGCGCGCTGCTTCTGGCCCTGGTTGTGCCGGCGGTCGTGTCGGCCGCTGCTCCGACCGCCTATACGGGGCAGGCTCCGGTCAATTCGCAGTCCGACGACGAGCGCGTCGGCGCGCTGCAGACCGCATTGGCGAATGTCGTGGTGGCGCAGACCGGTGACAGCGGCATCCTCGCGCGGCCGGACGTCGCGAAGGCGGTTGCACAGGCGGAGCGCTACGTCCTGCAGTACCAGTACAAGCCGAACAGTGGCGACGACGGCGCGAGGCTGCTGCTGATCGTCCAGTTCGACAGCGTGGCCGTCGACAAGCTTCTCGCGCGTCTCGGCCTGGGTGCGCAGGATGACGCGGCCGCGCTGTCTGAAACCCCGACCGACGCCGTCGTGTGGATCGGCGGCATCCGGGACGCGAGCGACTATGCCCGTGTTGTCGGCTATCTCGCGCGGAGCAATTTCGTGCGCGCGACCGTGCCGCTGCAGGCGCGCGGCGACAGCTTGCTCGTGAAACTGTCGCTGGCCACGGACCTTGCGCATTTCCTGGATGCGGTCGTCATGGAGCGCACCCTGGTCGTGGACACGTCGGCACATGCCGACGGCGTCGACGCGACCCTCGTCCTTGGCCACTGATCGCCGGCACCGATGCTGCGGCATCTGCCCAATCTCATTACCGCACTGCGCCTCGTGCTGGTGGTGCCGCTTTGTCATCTGATTGCGACCGGACGCTATGAGAGCGCATTGCTGGTGACAGCCATTGCAGGTTTCAGCGACGCGCTCGACGGTTATCTCGCCAAACGTTTCGGCTGGACGACCTGGATCGGCGGCATGCTCGATCCGATCGCCGACAAACTGATGTTGATGGCGGCGTTCGTGTCGCTGGCGTTCGCGGGCGTGCTGCCGATCTGGATGGCCGTACTGGTCGTCGGACGCGATCTTGCCATCGTGGTCGGTGCGATCGCATATCACAATCTCGTCGGACGTTTCGATGCCGAGCCCAGTCGCATCTCCAAGTTGACGACGGTGGTGCAGATCGTGTTTGTGCTCGCCGAGTTGCTGAGGTTGTCGCAGTGGATCGAGGTGCCCGCGCCGCTGCATCAGGCGATGATTGGCGTGGTCGCGCTGCTGACGCTGGCCAGTGGGGTGCATTACATCGGTGTGTGGGGCGCGCGTGCGCGCCATGAAGTCGCCTTGCGCAGGAAATCGAAAGCATGATCGAGCGAGAAAATTCCGTGGTCGTCGCGCACGCAGGCATGGACCTGCGCTGGCAGTGGCTGATCCTGTTGTTCGTGGTGTGTGCGATCGTCTACTGGCTGTCGCCGGTGCTCATGCCGTTCGTCGCCGCCGCGCTGTTCGCTTACCTCGCCGATCCGGTGGTCGACCGGCTCGAGCGCTGGATGGGACGCAGCCTCGCGGTCAGCCTGGTGTTTCTGGTCGTGACCGTGATCCTGGTGGTCATCGTGCTTCTGCTGGTTCCGTTCATCGAGCGGCAGATCAGCAACTTTCTGTCACAACTGCCGATCTGGCTCGACTGGTTCCAGACCCGCGCGACGCCATGGCTGGAAACGCGATTCGGCATTTCACCGGATGTTCTCGACACGCAGAAGATCCTCGATGCGCTGCGCGACAACTGGAAGGAGGCCGGTGGATTTGCGGCGACTGTGCTCGGGCGCGTGTCCAAATCCGGCATGGCGGTGGTCGGTTGGGTCTTGAACCTGGTGATGATTCCGGTCGTCGCGTTTTATCTTCTGCGCGACTGGGACCTGCTGGTCGTGCGGATTGCCGCGCTGATTCCGCGCTCGATCTCACCGGTCGTCACGCGGCTTGCGCGCGAGTCGGACGACGTGCTTGGTGCCTTCCTGCGAGGGCAGCTCAGCGTGATGGTCGCGCTTGGCGCGTTTTACGGAGTCGGCTTGTGGATGGTCGGCGTCAGCGTCGGTCCATTGATCGGCATGGCTGCCGGATTGATCAGCTTCGTGCCGTACCTCGGCGCGATCACCGGTGTGGTCATGGGCGTGATTGCGGCGTTGGTGCAATACCAGGACTGGACCCACGTGCTGCTCGTCCTGGGCGTGTTCGCGGTTGGCCAGGCCCTTGAAGGCTACGTGCTTGTGCCGCGTCTGGTCGGCGAGAAGATCGGCCTGCATCCGGTCGCCGTGATCTTCGCAGTGCTGGCGGGCGGCGAACTGTTCGGATTTCTAGGCGTGTTGCTCGCGCTGCCGGTGGCGTCGGTAGTGGTGGTCGTGCTGCGCTATCTCTACGACCGCTACACCACCAGCGAGTTGTACACCGCCACGGCCGAGCCGGTGATCGTCGTCGCGGGTACTCCGATGTCCGCGACCGCGGACGCCAGCGAAGTCGTGCTCGAACGCAGCACCGCCGGCGATTCGCTGTCCGATCCATGACGGGACAGATTCCGCTCGCTCTGCGCTGGCCGGCGCATCAGCGATTCGACAGTTTCGTGGAAGGCCACAATGGCGGTGCGGTCGATTTGCTGCGAAGTGCAGCTGCGGATCCATCGGCGGCGTGGCTTCATGTTTGCGGACCGGTGGGGAGCGGGCGGACCCATCTGCTCGTCGCGACCTGCTCGGCCGCCAACGCCGCCGGGCGCAGCGCGCAATATCTCTCGCTCGCTTCGTTGCCCGCTCCAAGGGGCGACGCAATTCGCCGCTTCGGGGGCAGCGATCTGCTGGCCATCGACGATCTGGATGCCGTCGCCGGAGAGCACGATGGCGAGCATGCGTTGTTCGATCTCTACAATCGCTGCCGTGCCGATCGATCGACACTGCTGTTCGCGGCGAGCATGCCGCCGGCCCAAGCCGGGATCGGACTTCCCGATCTCGTATCGCGCCTGTCCGCATGCACGCAGGTTGCGCTCAAACCACTCGATGAGCCGGCGCGGCGCGCGCTGTTGCGCGATCGCGCCCTTGCGCGTGGCATCGAGCTCGACGAAGGCGTCATCGACTGGCTTTTCGCGCGCGCCCGGCGCGACCTCGGTTCGCTCATCGACACGCTGGACCGGATCGATCAGGCGTCGCTCGCGACCCAGCGTCGCGTCACGGTTCCTTTTTTACGGACGCTGCTCAGCGTGGATTGACTGGAAATCCTCGCAGAGGCTGAAGCCGCTCCTACAGGTTCCCATCACGGCGCGCGATCGCCTCGAGCTGCGCGGGCGTACCGACGTTGCGCCAGAATCCGTCGTAGCGCTCGCCTCCGAGCCGCAGGTCACGCATCGCGCGCTGGAAGCTCGGCAGCAATCTGAAATGCGTTCCCGCTTCGGCGGCGACAAGATCGGGTCGGTAGACGCCGATGTTGCCGAACGTCAGACGCTCGCCGATGCCGTCCTCGTTGAGCCGCGAACCATCGAGGCAGAAATCGCCGCGTGGATGGAAATCCGGGTTCGGCACCATCACCAGGTGCGCCAGACCTTCAGGTTCGGCGGGAAGATGCGCGTAGTCGTAGTCACTGACAATGTCGCCACTGACCACGATGAAGGGCGACGGCCCAAGCAGTGGCAGCGCGTGCTTGATGCCTCCGCCTGTTTCCAGCGGCACGGGGCCTTCATGGCTGTAGTCGATGTGCAGGTCCCAGCGTTTGCCGTTGCCGAGCATCGCGGGAAACTGCGCGGCGAGGTGGGAGGTATTGATCACGACGCGCCGTACACCGGCATGCGCGAGCTTTTCCAGATGGCGTTCGATCAGCGTTTTTCCGCCGACCTGCAACAACGGTTTCGGCGTCGTGTCGGTCAGCGGCCGCATCCGCTCGCCACGCCCGGCCGCGAAGATCAGCGCATGGCGAATGGTCATGCGCCCGACTCGGGCCTTGAGACTGTGAGGTCGCGGTTGGCTCGCGCACGTTCGAGCAGCGCGACGAACGCGGCCAGTTCGGGATAGCGCGAGGCGACGCCGACAACGTAGCGCCGTACCAGCGGCAGATCCGCCAGGTACTGGACCTTCCCGTCGCGGTACCACAGCCTGCAGAAGATGCCGAGCACCTTGATGTGCCGCTGCAATCCGGTCAGATCGAACCAGCGTCGGAAACGCATCAGGTCGACGTCACGATCGATCGTTCGTTCGTCGCGCAGTCGCAGGCGATGGCTTTCCATCCACGTGTCGACGCGCGTGCCGTCCCATTCGATGTAGCAGTCGCGCAGCAGCGAGGCGAGATCGTAAGTGATCGGCCCGACGAACGCGCCCTGGAAATCGATGATGCCGGGATTGCGCAGCGAAGGCGTCTGGATGCCGGACGTGTCCGTGTCGATCACCAGAAGATTGCGACTGTGATAATCCCGATGCATGAAAACATGCGGCTGGTCGCGCGCTGACGCGGCGATGAATTCGAACGCACGGTCGATCACTGCGAGTTGGTCGGGACGCAGCACGATGCCGAGATGCCGCTGCAGGAACCACGGCGGCATCAGGGCCATCTCGGCCACCAGATGGGTGCGGCTGAAGAGTTGCAACCCGCGCGTATCGACCCGCGTTTGCATCCACAGCAGCGCTTCGAGGGCGTCCCCGTACAGCCGATCCGCGCTTTGCGTATCGAGCTCGGGCAGGTAGGTTCGCACGCCCAGATCTTCCATCAGCACGAAACCGCGGGCCGCGTCGGTCGCAAACACGTATGGCGTGTGCAGGCCTGCCGCGCGCAGACGGGCGCCAACGTCGAGCCAGGGGTCGAGCTCTTCCTTGTCCGGCGGAGCGTCCATCACGATGCGTGTGCCATGCGCACCCGTCACGCGCCAATAACTGCGAAAGCTCGCATCGGCCGACGCGACGGTGATGGCGAGGTCCGTGTCGGACAGCGCCGATTCGGCAAAGCGTCGCAGCGCCTCGGTGCGTCCGGTCGTCGAAGCCAAGAACGCTCCCTTTCGCAAATGGGTCAGTTTAGCAGCATGCCGGAAAACGCCCGCGCTGCAACGCACGTGATGAAAGGCTCTGGTGCCCCGACACGCGTTGCCGGTCCGCCTCGTTGGCAGGTTCGATCCGTTGCGGATGCTCGAGCGCAAGAATTCCTGTTGACCAGTCCGTCATGGCAGGCGGTTTCGATCCGAACGGTCGTGCATACGGGATTCAAAACACGCTGGACGCAGCGCCGTTCCCGGATCAGGGAACAGCTGTCGGGGGGCGAACACCCGGCGGGTCATGGTGCCACGATTGTTGATCGAACCGCAGGGCCGGGTTGCGCGTCGACGAGCCGCCACGCAATCGACGAGCCCGCGCGCAGTGGCACGATCGCATCGCGTCCTGTGCCGATCTCTCCAGGCATCGTCCACGCGCGCTTCTCCAGAACCAGCGTGTCGGCATTGCGGGGAAGGCCGTAGAAGTCGGCGCCGTGAAAGCTCGCGAACGCTTCCAGTTGGTGCAGGGCGCCGGCCTCGTCGAACGCTTCGGCGTACAACTCGATGGCCGCGTGCGAAGTGTAGATACCCGCGCAGCCGCAGGCCGATTCCTTCGCGTGCACGGCATGCGGAGCGCTGTCGGTGCCGAGGAAGAATTTCGGGTCGCCGCCGATGGCCGCGTGCAGCAGGGCCTGACGGTGTTTTTCACGTTTCAGTACGGGCAGGCAGTAATGGTGCGGGCGCAATCCGCCGACAAACATCGCGTTGCGGTTGAGCAGCAGATGGTGCGCAGTGATGGTCGCCGCGACGCTGTCCGCGGCGGCGCTGACGAACTGCGTCGCGGCCACGGTGGTGATGTGCTCCAGCACGATCCGCAGACGGGGAAATGCGCGCACCAGCGGCTCGAGATGGCGGTCGATGAAGACCGCCTCGCGGTCGAACACGTCGATCGTCGGATCCGTGACCTCACCGTGCACCAGCAAAGGCAGGTCATGTTGTTCCAGCGCGGCAAGCACCGGATAAATGCGTGCGAGATCGGTCACGCCATTGTCGGAATGGGTGGTGGCGCCTGCGGGGTAGTACTTCACCGCATGGACGATCCCGCTCGCCTTGGCCGCTGCGATCTCGTCAACGGACGTGACGTCGGTCAGGTACAGCGTCATGAGCGGCTCGAAGCGCGCGCCCGCCGGCAAGGCATCGATGATTCGCGCGCGGTATGCATTCGCCTGCTGCACGGTCGTGACCGGAGGCTGCAGGTTGGGCATGACGATTGCGCGCGCGAAACGCCGTGCGGTATCCGGCAGCACCCGCTCGAGCAGGTTGCCATCGCGCAGATGCACGTGCCAGTCGTCCGGGCGGGTGAGGGCGAGGCGGGTGAGTGCCGGTGGCTGTTCGTGCGTGCCGATGGTCATCGATGGCCTCCCGGCCGTTGTCTGTGGAACGTGCGTCACTATGTCGTCACTCTCTGTGTCTGCGCGAGTGCTCGGCGATGTGTGTTGCAGGTCTGCGCGAAGGCTTGGCGGACAGGCGGCATCCCCGAGACGATCATCCCGCCCGTTCATTCTGCCAGTGGCCAGCGCCTTCGTAGCGCGCAATCAATCCATCCTCGCCAATCGCGTACAGGTGCAGCCAACGGTTCTCGATGAGTTCGCGCACCGACTGCTGGCGTCCGATCACTGCATCGATTGCGTGCAGGGGCGCCTCCAGGAAAACATTGAGGCGCAACGGCTTGTGGATGAACTTCTCGCCGTCGTGCACTGATTGCAGCGGCAGCCCAACCTGCAGGTCGCCGGCGTTTCCCTGCAATACGCCCAGCGTTCCGATGATGTTGTGCAATACCTTGTTGCCGGCCCCGAAAGCGCGATTGTTGACGGTGGAGCCGTAGTACTGGAGGTTGATCCAGCTTGCGACGACCATCGGTGCGGTCATGACCAATTCGAGAATGGCGAATTCCTTGTCTTGCCGCCAATCATACCTGTGCAGAAACGCCTGCCCGGCAAGATCGAGGCCCCGGGTGCGGGCGCGCGGCGCGGCGATGAACGCTGCATTGCCGGCGAGACCCCATTCGGGACGCACCTGCGACCAGTCACGCGCGCGTGCCATCACTTGCGCATCGACCGGCTTGCGCGGATCGACGCCGAGCAGCGGGGCGCGCTCCTTCCGCGTTGCGACTGCGGCGCACGCGAGCCATTGGCGCGCGCGTTCGATGTCGGGCTGGAATGCGGGCGGCAAGTCATCGGTATCGAACAGATGGAGTTCGTCGGTGGTCGTGTCATGCAGCGCGCCTACGAACCAGGTCTCTGGCGGGATCGTGATGCCGCGGGCGGCGAGCCCAATGCGCACGTCCGGATCGTTGAGGATCGCAGCGGCGACCCGGGCATTGGCTTCGCCGGTGTGGCCGCCACACGCGCCGCAGTCGAGGCCGCTCGCATGCGGGTTGTTGACAGTCGTGCTGCCGTGGCCCGCCAGCAGCACCAGGCGCGCGAAACCCTGCGTCAGTGACATCGCGCGCAACACCGCTTCGGCCATCGAAAGGCGCTGCTCCTGCGTGAAGCCGGTCTCCCGACCGTGCAGTCGACCTGGGTCAAGTCGGGGGCCCAGTCGTCGGCGCACGCCCGGGTCGAGTCCATCCATATGAGGATGATCGACGGTTCGAGTCTGTCCTGCGCTATCGCTCAGCAGTTTGGCAGCGAATGCCAAGCCCACTGTTTCCACATAGGTGAAGGAGGACACGGCGGACAGCTTGAACGATTTCCATGCCTTGTCCACGCGCCGCCGCAGCCGTCGCAGCGCGACGATGTGCGCCTGTTCGCGATCACTCGCGCGCGCGACCGCTTCGCAGACGGTGAAGGCAGGCTTGAGCAGAACGGGACACTGGGCACCGCCGCGCTCCTCGCCGATCGGAACATACTCGATCGGAAAACCGAAGAATCCGGCGAACCCAAGCGTCTGGATCTGCGCCGACAAACGCTCCAGCGCACGACGGAAGATTTCCGAACGCACGTCGATGCAGAACGCAGCAAGCAACGCGGGGCGTTCCGCGGGTACGGGATTCGACACGACCGCATGCGCACCGAGTCGCGACAGCAGGTTGCGCTGGTAAGCAATCTCATAGGCACGTTGCAAGACCAGATCGACGGCCAGTTCGGGATCGTCTCCAAGGTGTTCATCGCGTGGAAGAGCAGAGGCGTCGGCCATCGCCGAAGCCCAGGCGTGCTTGACCGCCGGATCGCGCCGCTCGCAGAACAGCGCATATCCCCAGACGAGGCGGATCGCCAGCAGGTGGACCAGTCGATCATCCTCGCGCCCATGGAGCGCGTTGTCCCACGCCAGGTAGCGGACGTACGCGGCCCATCCGCGAATGTCGAACAGCGCGCGGTACAGGTAGTCCCCGATTGCGCGTTCCGGAATTGCGAGTGCATCGATCACCGCGGCGATCGCCGCATGCGGATCGTCCGGCATCCCGGCGACCGCGCTGCGAAACCCGGCAATCCCCATCGCTTCCGGGTTGCGGTCATGGCGCATCGCATTTCGCCACGCGGCATAGGGCTTGAGACTGCGGGATGGCAGGGTCCACGCCGCCTGGCCTTGGTCGAAGTACGCCGCGCACCATTTCGACAGTTCGTCGACCATGAACGCCGTGCGCGATGCATGGCGGTCGCCGCCCGCAAGGCTGTCGAGGACCTCGGCAATGGTGGCCACCACGGCGCTTGGCCGACTGTGTCCTTCAGGATCGCGAGCAAGTGCTTCGTTGAGAGCGAGGAGATTGCCGGGTGCGGACTCGATTCTTGGGACCTGGGTCAGAGCTGTCGCCAGGTCTGCCTGCGTCACGACGCCATCGGCCACCGCGTCGCGGTAGAAGCCACGAGGCATCAGCATGTCCACGCGTGCGATCCGGCGCATCGTCGCGCACGTCGATTCAAACGTCTGGCCGCTGAACCCGAGAAACGGATTGACTGCAACAAAATTCCTCAGCGGCCACAGCGGCGCGATCCGATCGCAGGCGCTGGCGATCGCCTGCGCGAGCAGCCGTGATGGAATGCCGATGTCGGCAGACGTCCGCCCGGCTGCGTGATGCACGGCCGGCTCGACCCGGCTGGTCGGGAGGGCGGCCATTTCTACGCTCCTCCCGTCGGCAGGTGGGTCGTGAGAGCTCGGGGCGGGGGCGACGGCCAGTACCGCAGAACGAGTCGATTGGCGATCGTGTTGACGTAGAACCCGTTCGACACGTGCGCGTAAAGCGCCTGCCATCGGGGTTCGCCTGCATGACGTGGCAGCAGGCTTTGCAGCAGTGTGACCATGGCGAAGCCGAGCACGGTGGTGACGATGACGATCAGGTCGAACAACCCGCGCAACGGGCGGATCGCCGGCAGCGCCTCGGCGGTCACCGCCGCGGCTGCCCATTGCAGCGTGAAGTAGGCGGCGGCGACCGCAGCCACGCGCATCGACGCCCGCGCAATCACGATCACCGTCGGCTGCTCGTCGACCGCGCTGACGATGAGGTGCGTGAGGCCAAGCAGCACAATGGCGCCCAACGTGAAGATGCCAGGCTCCAGGATCAGCGTTGCCCCGAACAGCGCGCTCACTCCGAGCTGTACCGACGAGACGATGGCGATTGCCAATATCAGCCGCCCTGGATGCGCACGGGCGCCAAGGCTGGTGCTCGACGCGGCGCGCGCAACATCGACCACGCTGCCGGACGACAGGAACGCGTGTGCCTTGTAGAGCGAGTGCGCGACGAGATGCAGCAGCGCAGCGGAAAACGCTCCCAGTCCGCATTGCAACATCATGAAGCCCATCTGCGCGATGGTGGAATACGCCAGTGAGACCTTGACGGACGTCTGGGTCAGCATCACCACGGAACCGAACAGAGCGGTGACTGCGCCGACGATCATCAACGCATCGAGTGCCATCGGTGACGTGACGATGAGGTCTGCAAAACGCAGCAACAGGAAGCCCCCGGCGTTGATGATTCCGGCATGCAACAGGGCCGAGACGGGCGTCGGCGTTTCCATCACTTCCAGCAGCCAGCCGTGCAGCGGAAACTGGGCAGACTTGAGCAGCGCGGCGGCGACCAGCAGAACGGCAACGTGCTGCAAGGGGGCGTCGGCAGCCAATGCGCTCGGTCTCGCAAGGATCACTGCGTAGTCGAGGCTGTGGAAGCGCGCAAAAATCAGTGCCAGAGCTGCGACCAGGCACAGGTCACCGAGTCGGCTCGCGACGAATTTCTTGCGCGCCGCCAGCACAGCGGCAGGCCGATCAGGATAGAACAGCAGCAGCTGATGCAGGGCGAGCGATGTGGCGATCCATGCGAGCGCCAGCTGAAACAGGTTTCCGGAAACGATGACGGTCAGTACCGACGCCAGCGTGAGGCTGAGCCAGCGGAAAAAACGCGCCTGGCCCGCATCGCCGTCGAGGTAGTTGCGGCTATAGCGCATCACGATCATGCCGACAAAGGTCACCAGCACGAACATGATGGTGGTGAGGACGTCGAGATAGAGCGCAAACCCGACGCCATCGGCCCCGAGTGTGGGCGTATGCAACGCGCCCAGACGCGCGTTCACGATGAGCGCGCAGAGGGACGTCACGAACGCCACTCCACTTGCCGCATGGCAACGGCGCGCCATGCACAGGGCATGTGTACGGCCGACAGAGAGAGGCAGTATTCCGCACACGAACAGTGCGGCGGGCCCAAGCGCGATGAGCCAGAGCAGCGAATCGGCAGTCACGATCTCTCCTTGCAGCGAATGGCGGCGCAATGTAGCCATGCGTCGTTGTTCTGTATATTGCAAAGATTGAAACGAACCGTTGTGTTTAGATGAACGATATTTGGCGTTCGAAGTTGAACTACCAGCATCTGCTTTATTTTTGGGCCATCGCCCACGAAGGTGGCCTGACGAAAGCCGCGAGCCGGCTTCACATCTCGCCTTCGGCGTTGTCGGTACAGCTCGCCAAGCTCGAAGCGCAACTGGGCCATCCGCTGTTCGACCGCCAGGGAAGGCGTCTGCTGCTGACCGAAGCAGGCCGCATCGCACTCGACCACGCCGACACGATGTTTGCTGCAGGCAATGAATTGCTGAGCTCACTCAAAGGCCAGCCGGGCGCACGTCGACAAGTGCTCCGTGTGGGTGCGCTGACCACACTGTCGCGCAACTTCCAGTTCGAGTTCCTGCGCACGCTGATCGGGCGGGCGGATACCGAGCTCGTCCTCTGCTCCGGTGCCATGCACAGCTTGCTTGCCCAGCTCGAAGCGCATGTTCTTGACGTGGTCTTGACCAACATCGCGTTACGGCGCGACGCCCACTCCGGGTTGCGCAGTCATTTGCTCGATCAACAGCCGGTGAGTCTGGTCGGGCGCCGCCGCAAGAAGCGATCACCGTTCCATTTTCCGGACGACCTGCGCACCCAACCCATCGTGCTGCCGAGTCTGGACAGCGGCATCCGTGTCGAATTCGATCACGCGCTGGCACTCGCCGGCATTCGCCCGATCATCGTCGCCGAGGTCGACGACATGGCCATGCTGCGACTGATCGCGCGCGAAAGCGACGCGCTTACGCTGGTGCCTCCGATCGTCGTGCGCGACGAACTGTCCAGTGGCGTGCTGATCGAGCACTGCCGATTGCCGACCATTACCGAGAGTTTCTACGCCATCGTGCCCAGCAGACGATTTCCGAACCCGCTGTTGACCGAAGTCCTCGCTTCCTCGCGAAGTGGGAGGGAAGTTCGTTCGACATCGAGAGCTGCGCCCGCCGGCCGGGCGGCGCGTCAGGCGGACGCCTTGGGATCACGTCCGCCTGCCAGAGTCGACCGCCGACGCCGCGCTGAGAATGAGAGTTGAGATGACCGGACCGAAATAGTACTATTTCAGTCCTAGTTGAGATCCGCGCATGCTTCGCGTCAGCAAACTCACCGATTATGCGACTGTCGTGATGGCCTGCCTGGCCACGGCAGGAGACGGGGTCCTGAGCGCGCAGGCGCTGTCCGAACGCTCGCGCCTCGAAGTGCCGACCGTGAGCAAGCTGTTGAAGGTGCTGGCGCAGGCGGAACTGGTCGTCTCGACGCGCGGGAACCTCGGTGGCTACCGGTTGGCGCGTGCGCCCGCGCAGATCACGATTGCCGACATCGTCACCGCGATGGAAGGGCCGATCGGCATGACCGAATGCAGCGCGCATGCGGGCGCGTGCGGCCATGAATCGCATTGCGGCGTGCGCGTGAACTGGCAGCGCATCAACCAGGCCATTGCCACCGCGCTCGACAGTGTCACGCTCGCCGACATGCTGAAAATCCCTCCCCGACGGGGCGCACCGATTCCAATGCGCGTCGCGACCGTCTGATCCTTCGAAGGCAGCCCGAACACCATGGCCACCCCAATCATTGATGACCCGAGCGTCGCGCTCGGGTCTGACGCACCCTCCGATTCCACCGCCAATGCGGAAGTGACGGCGGCGCTCAACCGGCGTTACGACGCCGGCTTCGTCACCGACATCGAAAGCGAAAGCCTGCCGCCAGGTCTCGACGAGGGGACAGTGCGTGCAATTTCAGCGCGCAAGAATGAACCCGAGTGGATGACCGAGTGGCGCCTCAAGGCGTATCGGCACTGGTTGACAATGACACCGCCGAACTGGGCCAAGCTGTCGATTGTGCCAATCGATTTCCAGGCCGTCAGTTATTTCTCGCAGCCGAAGAATCGTCCGAAGTCGCTCGCCGACGTCGACCCGAAATTGCTGGAAACGTACGAGAAGCTCGGCGTTCCGCTGCACGAGCGCGCGCGTCTGGCCGGCGTCGCGGTCGACGCCGTCTTCGATTCCGTCTCCGTCGGCACCACGTTCCGCAAGGAGCTTGCCGCGGTCGGCGTGATTTTCGGATCGATCTCCGATGCGATCCGCGAACATCCCGAACTGATCCGCAAATACCTTGGCAGCGTGGTGCCGATCGGCGACAACTATTTCGCCGCGCTCAACTCCGCGGTGTTTTCCGACGGCAGCTTCGTGTTCATCCCGAAGGGCGTTCGTTGCCCGATGGAACTCAGCACCTACTTCCGAATCAATGCGCGCGACACCGGCCAGTTCGAGCGCACGCTGCTGATCGCCGAGGAAGGCGCGAGCGTGTCGTATCTCGAAGGTTGCACCGCGCCGATGCGCGATGAGAACCAGTTGCATGCAGCCGTGGTCGAACTGGTCGCGCTCGACGACGCGAACATCAAGTACTCCACCGTGCAGAACTGGTATCCGGGCGACGAGAACGGCGTCGGCGGCATCTACAACTTCGTCACCAAGCGCGGCGATTGCCGCGGTGCACGCAGCAAGATTTCGTGGACGCAGGTGGAAACCGGCTCGGCGATCACCTGGAAATATCCGAGCTGCATCCTGCGCGGAGACGACTCGGTGGGTGAATTCAATTCGGTCGCGTTGACCCATCACCGCCAGCAGGCCGATACCGGCACCAAGATGATCCACATCGGCCGCAACACGAAGTCGAAAATCGTCTCCAAGGGCATCAGCGCCGGACACGGGCAGAACACCTATCGCGGTCTGGTGAAGGTCGAAAAGGGTGCGGACGGAGCACGCAATCACACGCAATGCGATTCATTGCTGATCGGCAAGCGCTGCGGCGCACACACGTTCCCGTATATCGAAGTGAAGAATCCAGGCGCGATCGTCGAGCACGAGGCGACCACCTCGAAAATCTCCGACGACCAGCTGTTCTACTGTCGTGCGCGCGGCATCGGCGAGGAAGACGCGGTGTCGATGATCGTCGATGGATTCTGCAAGCAGGTGTTCCGCGAACTGCCAATGGAGTTTGCGGTCGAGGCGAAGAAGTTGCTGGAAGTATCGCTGGAAGGAGCGGTGGGCTGATGCTGAAGATCGACAATCTCCATGTCCGCGTCGCGGGCAAGGACATCCTCAAGGGTCTCTCGCTTCACGTGAAGGCGGGCGAGATGCATGCGTTGATGGGGCCGAACGGCGCTGGCAAATCGACGCTCGGCAACGTGCTCGCCGGTCGCGAAGGCTACGAAATAACGCAGGGTACGGTCGAATACAACGGCCGCAATCTGCTCGAGCTTGCGCCGGAGGAGCGTGCGGCCGAAGGCGTGTTCCTGGCGTTCCAGTATCCGGTGGAAATACCCGGCGTCAACAACACCTATTTCCTGCGTGCGGCGCTCAATGCGCAGCGCAAGCATCGGGGCGAACCCGAAGTCGATTCGATGCAGTTCCTGAAGCTCGTTCGCGCGAAGCTCGCAGTGCTGCAGTTGAAGGAGGAGCTGCTGCATCGCGCTGTGAACGAAGGATTTTCGGGTGGCGAAAAGAAGCGCAACGAAATCTTCCAGATGGCGGTGCTCGAGCCAAAACTCGCAATTCTGGACGAGACCGATTCGGGCCTCGATATCGATGCGCTGAAAATGGTTGCCGACGGCGTCAATGCGATGCGCGATCCGGCGCGCGCGTTTCTGGTCATTACGCACTATCAGCGCCTGCTCGATTACATCGTGCCGGATTTCGTGCACGTGATCGCCGACGGGCGCATTGTCGAAAGCGGTGATCGCACGCTCGCGCTCAAACTGGAAGAACATGGTTACGCGTGGGTCGCCGAGCGCAAGCTCGTGGGCGCGGCCTGACATGGCGGGCGCGCTGCTTGCGTCACTGCTTAGCGAGCCCGTGCCGGCGGGTCGCGAGCACCTGGCGGCTGCATTGCTTCGCGATGGCTTGCCGGGCGCGCGCGACGAAGCGTGGAAATATACGAACCTGCGTGCGCTTGAACAGCGGTCGTACGCGGTTGGCGATGCGCAGGCTGCGACGCGTGCCATCGATCTCGACGCGCTGCTCGTGCCGATCGAAAGTTGTGCGCGTCTGGTGTTCGTCAATGGTGTCTTCCGCCACGATTTGTCGAACGTCCAATTGGTCACCGGCTTGCAGATCGGGCGCAGTGTCGATGATGGCCGTGGGGAATCTGCGCCGACGGACGGAGACCTTTCCGGAGCCCGGTCCGCGGCGTTCTCTCGTCTCAACGCGGTGCTCGCCACTGACGGTCCACAGGTGACGGTTTTGGACGGTGCGACGATCGCGCAGCCACTGCTGCTCATCTTCGTGGGAGTCGCAGCAGACGCGGATCTCGCCTGGAACGTGCTTGCGCGATTTGATCTCGGCGCCGGCGCGTCGTTGAAGGTGATTGAACATCACGTTGCGGCATCGCCCAACGCGCATCTGGGCAATCTGGTGGTCAACCACGCGCTCGGTGCTGGCGCGCATCTGGATCTGGTGCAGTTGCAGGAGGCTGCGCCGGCGGCGACGCTGATTCGGCGCACGACGTGCCGACTCGAGGACACCGCGGTCCTTTCGATGCACACGGTTGAGACCGGCGCGCAGTTGATGCGCCACGACCTGGTCGTCGACCTGGTGGGTCGCGGCGCGCGCTTTGAATCGCGCGGCGTTTTCGCATTGCAGGGTCGACAGCACGCGGACACGCACATGGTGGTCACTCACGATGCACGCGATACCGCGTGCGACATCGTGTGGCGCGGCGTTGCCGACCAGCGCTCGCGTGGTGTGTTCCACGGCGCGATCACCGTGGCGCCCGGCGCCGACGGGTCCGATGCCAAGCTCAGCAACAAGAATCTCCTGTTGTCGCCGAACGCCGAAATTGACACCCAACCGGTGCTTGAGATCTACGCGGACGAAGTGAAGGCCGCCCACGGTGCCACTGTGGGTCAACTTGACGAGCGCGCGTTGTTCTATCTGCGTTCGCGCGGGATGCCGTTGGATCTCGCGCGCCGTATCCTGGTCGGCGCATTTTGCGGTGCCGTTCTCGCGGAAATCCGGCCGACCGCGTTGCGCGCCCACATTGATACGTTGCTTGCTGCGCGTTTGCCGCAAGCGGAGACAGGCGAATGAATGCCATCCAGAATCCGGTCGAGCCGTTCGACGTCGACAGCGTACGCGCCGACTTTCCGCTGCTGATGCGCGAAGTGCACGACAAGGCGCTGGTCTATTTCGACAATGCAAACACGTCGCAGAAGCCCGCGTCGGTGATCGAAGCCGTTGATCATTTCTATCGCCAGACCAACGCGAACGTCGCGCGCGCGGTGCATCAGCTGGGGGAGGAAGCGACCGCGGCCTACGAGTCGGCTCGTGACCGTCTCGCACGCCTGCTCAACGCGTCGTCGCGCGACGAGATCGTGCTGACCAGCGGCACTACCCAGGCGATCAACCTGGTGGCCTACAGCTACGCGATGCCGCGGTTGAAGGCGGGCGACGAGATCCTGATCACCACGATGGAGCATCACGCGAACATCGTGCCGTGGCAGCTGGTGTGCGAGCGCACCGGTGCGACGCTGAAGGTCGCTCCGATCAACGAGCGTGGCGAGCTCATCGTCGAGCGGTTCGTCGACATGCTGACCCCGAGCGTGAAGCTCGCCGGCGTGACGCACGTGTCGAACGTGCTCGGCACGATCAACCCGATCGCGCAGCTCGCGCGGGAGACGCGCCGCCGCGGCATCCCGCTGCTGGTCGACGGATCGCAGGCGACGCCGCACCTGCCGGTGGACCTGCGTGCGCTCGGCTGCGACTTCTACACGGTGACAGGCCACAAGCTGTTCGGACCGACCGGCACCGGTGCACTGTGGGCGCGCAAGGAGATTTTGCGCGACATGCCTCCGCTGTTCGGTGGCGGAGAAATGATCCGCGAAGTGAGCTTCGAGGGCACCACATTTGCCGATCCACCGCATCGCTTCGAGGCGGGCACGCCGAACATTGCCGGTTTCGTCGGTCTCGCCGCGGCGATCGACTACGTTCAGGGACTCGGGCACGCGCGGCTGCGCGCGTACGAGCAGGAGTTGCTTGTGCATGCGACGCAGGCGTTGAAGACGATCCCGGGCCTGCGCATTTTCGGCGAAGCGCCGGACAAGGTGCCGGTGATCTCGTTTCTGATCGACGGCGCGCACGCGCATGATCTGGCGACGCTGCTCGATCATGAGGGAGTCGCGGTGCGCTCCGGTCATCACTGCGCCCATCCGCTGATGAAGTTCTTCGGCGTGCCCGCCACGGTGCGTGCGTCGCTCGCGTTCTACAATACGCACGACGAGATCGAGCGCTTCGTCGCGGCGATCGACAAGGTGCGCAAGCTGCTGGGCTGACGCCCTTAGGCTTGCAGGAATCGGGTCCTCCACAATGTCGGCTTCGACGTTGTACCAGCAGGTCGTTCTCGATCACTACCGCCATCCGCGCCATCGCGGAGCGGTGGACGGATTCACTCATTGTGCCGAGGGTGCGAATCCGCTGTGCGGCGACCGGCTGCGTGTCGAGGCAACGTGCGACGGACATCGCATTGTCAAAGTGGGATTCGCCGGTGAAGCGTGTGCGATTGCAACGGCGAGTGGATCGATGCTGGGCGATCTCGTTGCAAACCGGTCGTCATCAGAGGTGGGCGCGTGGGCAGATCGGTTCAGTCGCATGATCGAATCGGGCGTTGCCGATGACGAGCTCGGCGAACTCAATGCGATGCGCGAGTTGCAGCGCTACCCTGGTCGGCGAAAATGCGCGCTGCTGCCGTGGGCGACGCTGCGTGCCGCATTGGCCGGCGTCGACCGCACCACCACCGAATCGGAGAGTCGATGATCAAGACGACGTCATCGGAGCGCTTCACGTTCCGCAACGCCGAAGCCGCCGACGTCGACGCGATCGTCGCGCTGGTGCAATCGGCCTACCGCGGCGACGACAGCCGCAAGGGATGGACCACCGAAGCCGACCTGCTCGATGGACAACGGGTCGACTCCGCCGGCGTTGAAGACCTGATCGTCAAGCCCGCAAGTCGCGTGATCCTTATGGAATCGGGCAATGATCTTCTCGCGTGCGCACACATTGCACGGCTGGGTGAAGCGAGCTATTTCGGCATGTTCTCCGTAACGCCCACACGTCAAGGTGCAGGCATCGGCAATGCCCTGCTGGCCGAAGCCGAACGTGTTGCGCGCGACGAATGGAACGCCCGCGAGATGCAGATGACGGTGATCCCGCTCCGTGAAGAGCTCATCGCCTGGTACGAGCGCCGCGGTTACCATCGCACCGGAATCCATTCGCCGTTTCCGTACGGTGATCAGCGCTTCGGCATCCCCAAAAGGGACGATCTGCGTTTCGAACGACTGGTGAAACCGTTGTGATCGCGCTTCGGATCCACCGACATGGCTGACTGGGTGCGCGTCTGCGCGAGGGCCGAGCTGCTTCCGGGCGAATACCGCACCGTCTTCGACGGCGACACCGCGATCGCGGTGTTCAATCTCGACGGAGCGCTCTACGCGATCGAAGACGTCTGCACGCACGACGGTGGCGAGCTGACCGGGGGACCGATTGAAGGCAACGAAATCGAATGTCTCCGGCACGGCGCGCGGTTCGACATCACCACCGGTGCGGTGCTGTGCCCGCCCGCCTACGAGCCGGTGGCGAAATTTCCGGTGAAGGTCGAAGCCGACGCGGTCTACACACGCGACGACCGGGACGACTAGACGCGCCCGTTCACCGGCACCAGCGCTCCGGTGATTGCTGCTGCCTGATCGGACAGCAGGAACACGATAACGTCGGCAAGCTGCGCGGGCTTCACCCAGCGATCGAACTCGGCGGTCGGCATGTCGGCGCGATTGGGCGCTGTGTCGATGATGCTCGGCAGCACCGCGTTCACCGTGATGTGCTGGTCCTTCAATTCGTCGGCGAGCGCTTCGGTCAGTCGTGCAACGCCGGCTTTCGATGCGGCGTACGCGCCCATTCCGGCCGTGGCTTTCCCGGCCGCGCCAGCACCGACATTGACGATGCGGCCGGCAGTGCTCTTGAGCAGATGCGGAACCGCCGCCTTGCTCGCGGCCGCCGCGGTCCGCAGGTTCACGCGGTAGAGGAGATCCCAGGTGTCGAGGCTGCCGTCGACGAGCGTTTCCCAGCGAAACATGCCTGCGACGTTGACCAGCGCATCGAGTCCGCCGAGTTTTTGTGCGATGTCGTCGAGCGTTTTCTGCGCGCTCGCCATGTCGCCCAGATCGACATTGCCGAACAACGCGGCATCACCGAGTGGTTCGTGCGGAGTCGCTGTGCGATCGATGGCGGCCACGCGCGCACCGGCTTTCTGCACCGCCTCCACCACTGCCGCGCCAAGGCTACCGAACGCACCTGTCACCGCCACGCATTTTCCCGTCAGCATCATCGCGAGTCCGCCTGTCGATCGAAGGGTCGATGATAGTCGTTCGCGTCGAAAGCTTCGCGAAACCCGCGTCAGCGAGCGGACGGGAACCGCAGCGTCACGCGCAGGCCGAGTCCATCGCGGCCGCGGGTATAGATCACCGCGGCGCCATAACGCTCCGCAATGCGCCGCACGATCGCGAGCCCAAGCCCCGAGCCTTCGCGATGACTGCCAGGCGGTCGGAAAAACCGCTCGCCGAGGCGTGGCCACCATTCCTCGGAAACACCAGGTCCGGAATCCTCGACCGCGAGTGCGATGGTGCGCACCTCCGGCACGATCGACACGGTCACCGTGCCGTTTTCGCCGGCATAGTTGAGCGCGTTGTCGACGAGGTTGACGAGTGCCTCACGCAGCATCACCGCATCGCCGATGACCTCGGCGCCGTGGGTCGGACCTTCGTAGCCGAGATCCACGCGCGCTGCGATGGCGGCGGGCACGCGCTCGCCGATGTAGTCCCGCGCGATACGCGCCAGATCGACCGAGCTTCCCGGCTCGGTCTGCTGGCTGGAGGTCTGCGCACGCGCAAGGGTCAGCAGCTGGCCGGCCGCGCGACCCGCTCCGGCCGACAGGCGTTCCACGTGCACGAGCGCGTCGCGCACGCTCTCCGGTCGAGGGTCCGCCAGCGCGCGTTCGGCCTGCAGGCGCAGTCCGGCCAGCGGCGTGCGCAGTTGATGTGCGGCGTCCGCAATGAAGCGCTCCTGCACGTCGAGCAGATCGCGCAAGCGCGCGAACAGCGCGTCGATGGTGTGCGTCAGCGAGCGGATCTCGACCGGCACCGCACGTTGGTCCAGCGGCGAAAGATCCCTCGCACGGCGTCCCGCAATCTGCTCGGTCAACGGATCGAGCAGGCGAAGGCCGCGAGTGACGCCAAACCAGACCAGCACCAGCACCAGCGCGATCAGCATCAGCACGATCGGCAAGGTACCGACGAGGATTTCGCGGGCCAGCGCACGTCGCTCGCGCAGCGTTTCGGCAACCGCCACGACGATCGTGTCGCCGTCCTCCGCGCCCGCGAGCGCCAGGCTTGCCATGCGCATCGATCGGCCTCCGAGCACGATCGACTCGATTCGGGCGGGCGCGTCGATCGCCGGAGGGTCGCGCATCTCCGGCAGCTCCGCGTTTGCCGCCAGTACGCCGTGCCGAACGCTGCGCACGGCATAGGACGCCGGATCGCTCGGATCGTATTCCATCAGGATCCGCGCCTGCGGGCTGAGGTTCTGCAGGCCCGCATCGCTTCGGATCATCTTTTCGAGCGCATGCGCGCCATCGAGCAGCGAGCGGTCGTAGTTGACGTTGGCGTAGTGCAGCGCGAGCACGTAGATCAGCGCGCCGCTGGCCAACCAGGCCAGTCCCATCGGCAGCGCGAGGAAGAACAGCAATCTCCGCCGCAGGCTTGGCGGATTAGCCACCTTCCGCTTCCAGCAAGTAGCCGAGACCACGCACGGTACGGATGCGCACACCGCTGCCATCGAGCTTGCGGCGCAACCGGTAGACCGCGATGTCGAGGCCGTTGTCGGTGAGCGTGGTGTCCCAGCTGCACAGTGCATCCACGAGTTGTTCGCGACTCATCACGCGATCGAGGCGAGCCACCAGCGCTTCGAGCAGCCCGAACTCGCGCGGCGTGAGCTCGATCGCCACATCGTCGACCTGCGCGCGTCGGCGCGGCAGGTCGAGGCGCAGTCGACCCAGCTGCAGTTCGGGCACGCCCTGGGTCGTCCGTCGTCGCAACAGCGCTCGAACGCGCGCTTCGAACTCGCGCAGCGCGAACGGCTTCACCAGGTAATCATCGGCGCCGAGATCGAGCGCACGCACGCGCTCTTCGAGCTCTTCGCGCGCGGTTGCGACCAGCACCGGGCACGCGTCGGAGCGCGCGCGCAGCCGGCGCAGCAGCTCGATGCCGTCGATGTCCGGCAGGCCGAGGTCGAGCACGATCAGGTCGTAGGGATGGTCGCGCAGCGCCACGTCCGCCTGGCGTCCGTTGGCGAGCCGGTCGACGGCGTGTCCGGCGCGCGTGAGGGCGGCGCCGATTGCGTCGGCGATGGCGATGTCGTCTTCGATGACCAGGATGCGCATGAAAGGGTTGTCTCGATGATCGGGATGCGCGGATGCGGAATGCTTGCACACTTGCGGGGCCGGGTGTTTCCCGATCAATGCGACGTCCAGCACTCGCTCGCCCCGCTTGCACCGGCGCGGCTCTGCGGCGACGGAGAATTCGCCGGGACGTCGCCCGGGCGGCGGGTCTCGCGTCGTTGTTGGTCCATCCATCAGTCCAACGAGGGGCCTTCGCTCGCGGATGGCGCTCGATCAAAACGCGTAAACGTTCGCCAATCATGTTGAGAATGATTCGTATTTGTGATCGAATGCGTGGCCGACCGAGAGCGCCCCCATGTCGATCACTGTCCAACGCAGCCTGCTCAAGCGGGTGCTGTTCCGCCTGCACTGGCTGGCAGGGCTGAGTGCCGGCCTTGTGCTTGGCGTGGTGGGATTCACCGGCGGGCTGCTCGGGATGGAGGAGCCGACGCTGGATGCGCTCAATCCCCAGTTGAACGTGTCTGCAGCAAACCGTGTCGCGCTGACCCCCGATCGCTGGATCGCAGCCATGCGCGCGGCCAATCCGGACAAGTCGGTGCGAAACGTCAGCTGGAACGGCGACGACCAGGCGGTGCGTCTGCGTGTGGCCGGCAAAGGGGAACGCGGTTCGGAGCTCGCAATGGATCCGTATGACGCGACCGTGCTGGGTTCCGCGCGTGGCGCGGCCTTTTTTGCGACAGTGGAGCAACTGCATCGCACGCTTGCCGCCGGACCGGTCGGCAAGCAGATCGTCGGGGCGAGCACCGCGCTGCTGATCCTCATGGTGGTGACGGGCGTTTACCTTCGCTGGCCGCGACGACGGCATTCGGTGGCGTCGTGGCTGAAGCCCAACCTGCAGGCGAAAGGCCGCGGCTTCTGGTGGCAGTTGCATGCAATTGCCGGAACCTGGCTGCTGGTGTTCTATCTGTCCACCGCGCTGACGGGCCTGTGGTGGTCGTACGATTTCTACCGCAGTGCCGTGAATGCGATGGCGGGCGTCCCGACGCCTGCACGTCGCGCGCCTCCGCCGTCGGGCGACGCGAAGGCTGCGCCCGTCTCCGTCGATGGTGCATGGTCCGCGTTTCGAGCGGCTGCACCCGACGCTTCGCGGGCGACCTTTGCGGTGACCGACAAATCCGACGCGCCGCTCGAGATCCGCTACCAGACGGCCGACAGCGCGCACGAGCGGGCGTGGAACACGTTGAAGATTGATCTCGCCAGCGGCCAGGTGATCAGCCGCGAACTCTATGCGGATCTCCCCCGCGGTCGCCGCTTCGTTTCCGCGCTGTTCCCCGTTCATACCGGCAGCTTCCTCGGTGTGCCCGGGCGCGTGCTCGTCGCGGTGGCGTCGCTGCTGTTGCCGTTCTTCACGATCACCGGCGTTTGGCTGTGGCTCCTGCGCCGGCGCAACGAAGCGTCCCGCGCGCATCGCGCAGGTGCGACTCCGACGACTTTGGCGGTGCCCAAGGCCGACACCGCCCCCGCTTGATCGCGGGGTCAAAGGCTGTTCGCTCTCCCTATTTTCCAATGCAAGGAAGTTCCCCGATGTCCGTCTCGTTCATTACCTCCAGCCACGCAACGCCCCGGCGTCTGCTAGCCACTGCACTCGGCACAGCATTCGCAACCACCGGCGTTCCGGCTTTGGCGGACGTGACGAGTGTGGACGCATCGTCCGACGCCAATGCCGCGCCCGATGATGTGGATTCGCGCAACTCTGCCCAGCTCGACAGCGTGACGGTCGAGGGCCATGCGCCGGCGCAGGGCGCGTCGTCGAAACTGACTGCACCGCTGCTCGACACGCCGCAGCAGATCACCATCGTTCCGCAGAAAATCATTGCCGAGCAGAATCTGCTCAACCTGCGTGACATCCTCAGCACGTTGCCCGGCATCACGTTCGGCGCGGGCGAGGGCGGTGGCGGTTACGGCGACAGCATCAATCTGCGCGGATTCACCGGCAGCAACGACATCACCGTCGACGGCGTGCGCGACAGTGCGCAGTACACACGCACCGATCCGTTCGACCTCGACCACGTCGAGCTGGTCAACGGCGCGAACTCGGTGTATTCGGGCTCCGGCTCGGTCGGCGGTTCGGTCAACCTGGTCAGCAAGACGCCCAATCTCGGCAATCGGACGACGATTGGCGCCGGCGTTGGAACCGACTCGTACGGCCGCGTGACGGTCGACAGCAACCAGCAGATCGGCGACTCCACCGCGTTCCGACTCAACGTGATGGCGCACGAAAACGACGCGCCCGGTCGCGATGTCGAGAACTTCCGGCGCTGGGGCATCGCGCCGTCGATCGCGTTCGGCCTCGGTACCGACACCACGCTGACCCTGAGCTACTTCCACCAGCACGACGACAACGTGCCGCAATACGGCGTGCCGACGTACAAGGGCGACGTGCTGCCCGGCGTCGATCGCGAGGCGTATTACGGCTACCGGAATTTCGATACGCAGCAGATCCGCGCCGACGCCCTGACGAGCGCGATCCAGCACAATTTCGGCAGCGACTTTTCGTTGCGCAACCTGACGCGCGTGCAGCGTGTGACCCAGTTTTCGCGGGTCGATCCGCCGCAGGGTACCTTTTGCCTGCCCGACAACCTGACGCCGGCCGGCACCAGCTGCACGCTCAATCCCGGAACATTCCTCGAGATCGTCGTGCCGCCAGGCATGTACATGCCGAGCGGCCCGCGCGGCAACATCCGCGACACCACCAACAAGATCCTCTACAACCAGACCGATCTCACCGCGAACTTCAACACCGGCGCAATTGCGCACACGTTGGTCGCAGGAGTCTCGCTCTCGCACGAGACGTATTCACTGACGGGAAGCAGCCAGTTCCGCAATGCGGACGGCACCAATCCCTACGCGGCGCCGGGCTATTTTCCATTCACGCCGATCGGTGATCCGGATTCGTTCTTTACGGGTGCGAGCCATCGCACACTGACCTCGAAGGTGGAAGGCGATCTCGACAACGCGGCCGGTTACGTGTTCGACAACCTCAAGTTCAGCGACCAGTGGTCGTTGAACATGGGCGCCCGCCTCGAGCGCAACGACGCGAGCGCAACGAGTTCGAGCGTGAAACTCTTCACCGCACCAACGGTCGCCAACCCGACTCCCGACAACACCGGCATCGGCAGGATCACGGGAGCCAATGCGCCCGCCGACAATGCAGACACGCTGTTCTCCTATCGCGCGGGGCTGGTGTTCAAGCCGGTCGAGAACGCGAGTGTGTATGTCGCCTACAGCAACTCGAAGACGCCGTCGGCAGCCACCGTCAACGGCACCTGCACAGCGGCCAGCACCACCGGGACCGCGAATTGCGGTGCCGATCCGGAAACGGCGGTGAACTACGAACTGGGTGCAAAGTGGGACGTGTTCGACGGCCGACTGTCGCTGACCGGTTCGGTGTTCCGCAATGATCGCCAGAATTACCGGGTTGCTGATCCGGGGAATCCGGACAATCCCTCCGGTCAGCAGACACTCGACGGGCGCGCTCGCGTGGATGGCGTGCTGTTGGGTGCGAGCGGGTTGCTCACCGATCACTGGGCGATCTATGCGAACTACTCACATCTGAAGAGCAAGGTGTTGCAAGGCGCGTCCGATTTCGTCGGCACACAGGGACACGACTACACGAAGGGAGATCCGCTGCTGAGCACGCCGGAAAATTCGATGAGCTTCTGGACGACCTACGACCTCTCGCATGACTGGCAGGTCGGTCTCGGGAGCACGTACGTCGGCCGCTACACCGTCAGCCAGCATTCGGCGGCGAATGTCGATGGACCGCTCAACGCGGTCGACAGCTATTGGACCGGCCGCGCGATGGTAGCGTGGAAGGTGAACCGCAATCTCGCGCTGCAGTTCAACGTCAACAACCTGTTCGACGAAAAATATCTGACGCGTGTACGCACCAGCGGCGACATTGCCTGGGGTACCCCGGGTGATGCGCGACAGGCGGTGCTGACCGCGACGTACACCTTTTGAAGGTGAATCCGTTGTCGCTCCTTCGCCGAACGCGCCCATAGCGATGCTCCTGCACGTTCCCGAGGTCCTGTCATCGACCGAACTTGCGCGTTGCCGCGACGCGCTGGCGTCGGCCGCGTGGAAGGATGGCCGTGTCACCGCAGGGCGCCAGTCGGCAATGGCAAAGAACAACGGCCAGCTTGCCGAAGAGGATCCACTGTCGCGCGAACTCGGAGGGCTGGTGCTCTCCGCGCTCGCGCGCAGTCCGACGTTCTTTGCCGGTGCGTTGCCGCGACGCATCTACCCGCCGCTGTTCAATCGCTATGAAGGCGGCGAGTCGTTCGGGTTCCATGTCGACAACGCAGTGCGCTACGACCGGTCGGGCACTGAATCACAGCCAGTGCGTACGGATCTTTCCGCCACGCTGTTCCTCAGTGAGCCTGACGAGTACGACGGTGGCGAACTGGTGATCGAGGACAGTTTCGGCAGCCACGACGTGAAATTGCCGGCCGGCGACCTCGTGTTGTATCCCGGCAGCAGCCTGCATCAGGTGAGACCGGTGACGCGCGGAATGCGCATTGCGTCGTTCTTCTGGATCCAGAGCCTGGTGCGATCCGAGGCGCAACGGCGGATGCTGTTCGATCTCGATGTTTCGATCCAGCAGTTGACGCAGAAAATGCCGGAGGCGCCGGAGTTGATCCGGCTCACCGGCATCTATCACAACCTGTTGCGCGAGTGGTCGGACGTCTGAGTCTTCCATGCACAGCATCGACGCATTCGACGGACCGTCGGCAGAAGCGACGACGGCACTGCAGGCGCTGCGCAGTGCGGCGCACGCCGGCGACATCGGCGCGCAGGCGCTGTTCGCCCAGCTGTTGAGCGAAGGGCGCGGCGTGAGCCACGATGACGTGGAAGCGCTGCACTGGTTCGCACTCGCAGCCAACAGTGGCCACGCGCTCGCAATGAACATGCTTGGCCGCTGCCACGAGCTTGGCCGCGGTACACCGGTGAACCACGAGCTCGCTGCCGCGTGGTATTGCAGCGCGGCGGAGCAAGGGCTCGACTGGGGCATGTACAACCTGGCGCAATTGCTCGCCGCCGGTCGCGGCGTTCGGGCGGATCGAGCACGCGCGTTCGCGCTGTACCGACGCGCGGCCGATCTCGGTCACGCGAAGTCGATGAACATGGTCGGGCGCCACTTCGAGGAAGGCTGGGACGTCGCCGCCGACATGGCAGTCGCAGTGGATTGGTATCGACGCGCGGCACTGGGCGGCGATTTTCGCGGTCAGGCGAGCTACGCGTCGATTCTCGCGTTGCGCGGGGACGTCGATAGCGCCGCCGACTGGTTGCGCCGCGCCGCGAAGACAGCGACACCGGCGTTCCTGCGCCGTCTCGCGGAGGATCTGGCGCGTTCCACTCACGCAGAACTCCGCCTTGTTGCGATCGAGCTGCAGCAGCGACCCGGAATGACGGATCCGTCGATCGCCTAAGGTGTGTCTGCCGGTACGAATTTCACCAGCACGATCTCGCCACCGCCATCGA
The DNA here is from genome assembly GCF_039926425.1 of Dokdonella sp. Classification (GTDB taxonomy): domain Bacteria; phylum Pseudomonadota; class Gammaproteobacteria; order Xanthomonadales; family Rhodanobacteraceae; genus Dokdonella_A. The sequence continues at coordinate 439 of NZ_JBDSWZ010000121.1, read as the reverse complement.
TCACGACACGCGCGCCGCCGTCCTCGCGAAAGTCGGCGTGCAATGAATCCCCCGCTGCCAGTGGCAGTCGCTGCTCGCCGCTGCGCGCGACCGCATGACCGGCAAAAACATGCACGACCCATTCCGCGCCCTGTTCCGGAAAGATCACCATCGGGCCAACCAGTGGCCGCGCGATGACGTCGGCGCGCACGACGTCGCGCCGGGCCATCACGTTGAAGTCGCGCGTCGCGCCCGCGAGAAGCCGGCAGCCCACCGTCGATTCTCCGGCAAACCGCGCATGCGCAAACCGTTGCGTGAGCCGCAGCGGTTCGGCAGCGTCGATGTCCAGTTCGATGCCGTTGCCTTCGAGCAGGAGCAGGTCACGCTCGACGCCGGGAAACTGCGAAAACGGTCCGTCGCGCTCGATCTCGGCGATGCTGATGCGCCAGCGGAAATCACC
>NZ_JBDSWZ010000120.1:0-7342 GCF_039926425.1 Dokdonella sp. | reverse complement strand
ACAACTGCCTGCCCGGCAAGCCGCAACGTCGCGACGCGCCCCCCCACGTTCGGCCCGGTTGGTTGCAAACCGCCTCTTACTTGAAGATGTCCTTGTTCTTCGCGTAGGTGATCGCCTGCTGGCGCGTGACGAGGCCGCGCTTGACCATGTCCTGAAGGCACTGGTCGAGGGTTTGCATGCCGTATTGGCTGCCGGTCTGGATCGACGAGTACATCTGCGCGACCTTGTCCTCACGGATCAGGTTGCGGATCGCCGGGATGGCCACCATGATTTCGTGCGCCGCGGTGCGACCGCCGCCGACCTTCTTCAACAGCGATTGCGAAATCACCGCGCGCAGGGATTCCGACAGCATCGATCGCACCATCGGCTTCTCGCCGGCGGGAAACACGTCGATGACGCGGTCGATTGTCTTCGCCGCCGAACTGGTGTGCAGCGTCGCAAACACCAGGTGTCCGGTTTCCGCAGCGGTCAACGCGAGGCGAATGGTTTCGAGGTCGCGCAACTCGCCGACGAGGATGTAGTCGGGATCCTCGCGCAGCGCCGAGCGCAGTGCCTCGTTGAATCCGTGGGTGTCGCGATGCACTTCGCGCTGGTTGATCAGGCACTTTTGCGAGGTGTGGACGAACTCGATCGGATCCTCGACCGAGAGGATGTGCCCGTACTCATTCTTGTTGACGTGATCGACCATCGCGGCGAGCGTGGTCGACTTGCCGGAACCGGTTGGCCCGGTCACCAGGATCAAACCCTGCGGCTGGTCGATCAGTTCCTTGAAGATGCGCGGGCACCCGAGATCTTCGAGCGTGAGCACTTCGGACGGAATGGTCCGGAACACCGCCCCGGCACCGCGGTTCTGGTTGAACGCGTTGACGCGGAAGCGCGCCAGCGACGGAATCTCGAACGAGAAGTCGACCTCGAGGAATTCCTCGTAGTCACGGCGCTGCTTGTCCGACATGATGTCGTAGATCAGCGAGTGGATCTGCTTGTGTTCCAGCGCCGGGATGTTGATGCGGCGGACGTCGCCGTCGACCCGGATCATCGGCGGCAAGCCGGCCGACAGATGCAGGTCGGACGCCTTGTTCTTGACCGAGAAGGCCAGCAGCTCAGCAATATCCATGTTCACTCCCCTGGGACACTGTGGCGCGCACAGGCGCGCGATTGGCGGCAGTATAGCCCCACGAAATCGAGACGGCGCGCGGCCTTGCGATGAATTTCTGCGAAACAGCCTACCTTTCCGTGACCCGGCGGATCGCCGCGGCGGAGCACGCACGCGCGACGGCAGAACCGGTCTCCCTGCTGGCCGTCTCGAAGACCCAGCCCGCCGATGCCGTGCGCGCATTGGCGGCGCTTGGCCAGCGCGCGTTCGGGGAAAACTACGTGCAGGAAGCCTTGGCGAAACAGCGCGAGCTTGCCGACCCTGACCTCGAATGGCACCTGATCGGTCCGCTGCAGTCGAACAAATGTCGCGACGTCGCCGAGCACTTCGACTGGCTGCAAACCCTGGACCGGATCAAGCTGGTCGAATTGCTCGCCCGTCATCGGCCTGGAGCCCGGGCTCCGTTGAGCGTGCTGATCCAGGTGAACATCGACGACGAGGACAGCAAGTCGGGTTGCACGCCGTCCGACATCGCCGCGCTCGCCGCGGCGGTCGTCGCGGCCCCCTCATTGCACCTGCGCGGCCTGATGGCCATTCCAGCGCCCTCGCCCGACAGCGCGGGACGCCGTCTCGCATTTGCCCGCATGCGCGACTTGTTCGAGGAACTGCGCCTGACGCACGCGCAGATCGACACGCTGTCGATGGGAATGTCGGACGACTTCGAACTGGCGATCGCGGAAGGCGCCACCATGGTACGTCCCGGCACTGCGCTGTTCGGCGCGCGCCAGCACATTTAGGGCGGTCGGATTCGCGGATGCGGGGCCGCGAAGGCCAACGGCATCCGATGCGTGCGGTCGGGTATTCTTGACGTCCGATCTGCCCTGGAGTTGCCCTTGGTCCCGCAGTCGTCTGTACCGACCTCCGCGCGCATCGCGTTCATCGGCGGTGGCAACATGGCCCGCAGTCTGGTCGGTGCATTGATCCGCGGCGGAGTGCACGCCGACGCGGTCACTGTCGCGGAACCCAATGCCGACCTGCGCGAGGCGCTCGCGCGCGATTTCGGCGTGTCGACACATGCCAGTGCGCGCGACGCCGCGCAGGACGCCGACGTACTGGTGCTCGCCGTCAAGCCGCAGGTGCTGAAGACGGTCTGCGGTGAATTGGCCGACCTTGTCACTGCGCGTCGCCCGATGGTCATTTCGATTGCGGCCGGAATTCGCATCGAGCAGTTGCATCGATGGCTCGGCGCAGATGTGCCGATCGTCCGGAGCATGCCCAACACGCCGGCGCTGATCGGTGCTGGCGCCACCGGCCTGATTGCGAACGAGACGACGAGCCCGGATCAACGCGCACTCGCGCAAGCGATCCTCGGCGCAGCCGGACGCACGGTGTGGATCGACGACGAGCGACAAATGGATGTGGTGACTGCGCTTTCGGGTTCCGGACCCGCGTATTTTTTTCTGCTGGTCGAAGCGCTCGAGGATGCGGCGGTCGCGCAAGGCCTCCCACGTGCGGCCGCGCGCGCGCTCGCGACGCAGACGTGCCATGGCGCCGGGCGAATGCTGATCGAGGAAGAAGAACCGGCGTCGGTGCTGCGCGAACGCGTGACGTCGCCGGGGGGTACGACGGCCGCGGCACTCGATGCATTTGCCGCGGGAGGCTTGCGCGAGCTCGTCGCCGGTGCGGTTGATGCGGCGACGCGACGTGGGCGCACGTTGTCCGAGAGCCATTTGTGACCTTCGATCAATTACTGTGGAGCGGCTTCCGCCGTGATGCTCGTCCGGAAGAGCGTCGCGGCTGAAGCCGCTCCCACAAAACCGCAGATACGCCTCCGCGAAGCATCGCGGCGGAAGCCGCTCCTGCACGATCAACCCGTTCAAATCGCCCTGACGACCGCACACACCGATGACCTACTTCGCCAACGCCGGCCAACTCCTCGTCAATTTCTTTTTCGGCGCACTGATCGCGCTGCTCGTGCTGCGCATCCTGTTGCAGTGCGTGCGCGCGAATTTCTACAACCCGATCTGCCAGTTTCTCTACAAGCTCACCAATCCTGTGCTGATGCCGCTGCGCAAGGTGATTCCTGCGTGGCGCAACCTCGATGTCGCCGGCGTGCTGATCGCATGGTTGCTGACGGCACTCAAGGTGTGGCTGCTCTACGCGCTGGTCGGCCAGCCACTCGGGGTGCTCGGCCTTGGCGTGATGGCACTCGGCGACCTGATCGACTTCGTGCTGCTGCTTTATCTCGGTGTGATCCTCGTCTACATCCTGCTCTCGTTCATCACTGTCGAGCGCTCCAACCCGATCGTACCGCTCGTCCACCAGTTGATCGAACCGCTGATGCGCCCGGTGCGCAAACGGCTGCCGAGCTTCGGTCAGATCGACTTGTCACCGATGGTCGTGTGGCTGGTGATCCTGCTTGCCCGCGTGCTGATCGTCGCACCGATCGTCGACTTCGGCGCACGACTCGCGCAGGCAGCATGAACGGCAACGCGCGTTGCGACGGTCTCGCCGTGCACGCGACGCGCATCAACCCAGGTTGATCCATTCGGGATCTTCGTGGTTCAAGCGGTGGCCGTTGATGCCCACCGCAGAATCACCGCATGCATTGCATCGAGCCCGTCGAACAGCGCGGCGGGGCCGGGCTGCAGGATGATCGGCGACTTGATCTCGTGCAGCTCGCCATCGCGCACGGCGGGAATCGCGCCCCATCCCGCGCGGGCCGCGACGCGCTCCGGCCTGAATTTCTTGCCGCACCACGACCCGAAAATGATGTCCGGCGCCTGACGCACGACCTCATCCTGATCGGCAAGAATGCGGTGCTTCGCCAACGACTGCGCGGCCTGCGCCGGAAACACGTCATCGCCGCCAGCGATGCGCACCAATTCGGCCACCCAACGGATTCCGGTGATCAGCGGTTCGTCCCACTCCTCGAAGTACACGCGTGGACGTCTCGGCAGTTGCGCAGCAGCGCGTGCAACGTTCGCAAGATGCGCTTCCGCGCGCTGCGCGTACGCCTCCGCGCGATCCTGCGCACCCACCATCGCACCGAGGCGGCGAATGTAGTCGAGGATGCCGGCGACACTGCGGTGGTTGCTGATCCACACTTCGACGCCGGCCTTGACCAGGTCGCGCGCGATGTCCGCCTGGATATCCGAGAACCCGATGACGAAGTCCGGTTCGAGCGCGAGGATCGCGTCGATCCTTGCACTGGTGAACGCGGACACCTTTGGCTTTTCGCGCCGAGCGCGGGGCGGTCGAACGGTAAACCCGGAAATACCGACGATGCGATCCTGCTCGCCGAGCGCGTACAGCACCTCGGTCGGCTCTTCGGTGAGGCAGACGATACGGGTCGGTCCGGTCATGGCGGAATCGCCGACATCACAGCGGGGCGTCCATTGCGTCTCCCGCTTTGCTCTCGGTCATTCCCGCAAACGCCGGAACGGCGATGTCAACGCGTCGCGCGTCATGGATACAGCATCTGTTCGGCCCACAGCTCCCCCTCGCGCGTATAGACATGGCGTTCGTGCAGGCGGAACTGGGCGCCGTACCAGATCTCGATGCGATCGGGGATCACCAGATAACCGCCCCAGTGCGCCGGGCGCGGCACATCAACGTCGGCGAAACGCTTCTCGACCACCGCGATGCGCGCGTCGAATTCCTCGCGATTCGCCAACGGCTGCGATTGCGGCGATGCCCACGCGCCGATCCGGCTGCCGCGCGGGCGCGTCGCGAAATACGCGTCCGACTCGGCTGCAGGCAGTTTTTCGATCGCGCCCTCGACGCGCACCTGCACGCCGTCGCGGATCATCTTCCAGTGAAAGCACAACGCGACCTGCGGATGCGACGCGATCTGCGTGGCCTTGGCACTGTCGTAGTTGGTGAAGAAGCGGAAGCCGCGGCCGTCCACGCCCTTCAACAGAACGACGCGCGCCGACAGGCGCCCCTCGCGCAGCGTCGCCAGCGTCATCGCGTTCGGCTCCGGATCAGCCGATGCGCGCGCCTCATCCAGCAAACCACGAAAAGTCGAAAGCGCCTGCTGATACAGCGAATTCAAAGGGGTTTCGGAGGAGTTCTGGCTCATGGCGCGCGATGCTAGCACGCAGTGCGCGCATGCTCGTGACGCCGTGTTCTGGTCTTCGGATCTCCGAATCGTTCGCGGCGGGCGCGGGACGCGATCGCGATGCGTGTGCGATGAGCGTGCGCGAAGGCGCGACGTCGTGCGTTCGCTTCGCGCTCAGGCACTCTTCGGCAGACACTGCGCCGCGCGCTGCATCACGCCGACGAACTGTTCGATATGGAGCGGCTTGGTGAGGTAGAAGTCTGCTCCAGCACGCAGGGACGCTTCGCGGGCCTGCGGGGTCGAGGTGGCCGACAGGGTGACGATCCGCCCGCGGTAGCCGCGCGAACGAAGCTTGAACACGGCCGCGTTGCCCGAAAGTCCCGGCATCTCCACATCGATCAGCAACACGTCGGGCGCATCGGCAAGCGCGTGGTCGACCGCGGCCATGGCGTTCTCGGCGACGAGCACCCGGCAACCGAGATCGGTGAGCAAGGCTTCGAGCAAGTGCGCGATGTCGGGGTCGTCGTCGACCACCATGACGCGAACATCCTGCATGCGCGGCGGTGGCGCTTCGTCGTGATCGCGCTGCCCGGATGCAAGTGGCAACGCAGGCAGCAGCGGCAGGTCGATGCGGAAATGCGTGCCACGGTCCTGCTCGGTCTCCATCTGCAGGGTGCCACGCATTTGCGCGACAAGGCGGCGCACGATGCTGAGTCCGAGGCCAGCGCCCTTTCGGCCAGATTGTGCGCCGTCGTTGAACGGCGTGAAAACGCGCTCGCGGTAGTCGGGCGGAATGCCGATGCCGCTGTCCTCGACGTCGATGTGCAGGACGCCGTTGCGCCAGGCGAGCTCGAACGCGACGAACCCCTTGCCGGTGTAGCGCACTGCGTTCGACAACAGGTTGATGGCAATCTGCCGCACGCGCACTTCGTCGAACAACGGTGCCGCGGAATCCTCGACGATCACGCGGGCGCGGAAATCAAGCTGCTTGTCGTCGGCCAGTGGACGGACCATCGTGTCGATATCGGTGAAGAGCCCACGCAGGTCCACTTCGACCGGATTGAGCAATCCTGGAGTGTCGTCGCCGCGGCCATACTCGAGCAGATTTTCCGCAAGGGTCAGCAGGTAGGTGGCATTGCGACGGATCGCATTCAGCGCCTGGCTGGAATGCTCGCTGCGGTCGAGCCACCGTTCAATGAGGTGCAGGTAGCCGAAGATCGACGTGAGTGGCGTGCGGAACTCGTGGCTCAATGTCGCAATGAGCGCGTTCTTCAGCGCGTTTGCTTCCTCGAGGCTCGCGCGTTGCCGTTCGAGCTCGGTACGGATGTCGCGCAGCCGGCCGATGGCCTTCGACTTTTCGTGTCCGGCCATCGCCGCCTCGTGCCCGAGCTGCTGCTGTGCACGTTGGCGCGAGCGTTCGTCTTCGGCGTCCAGCAACAACACGTGGAAACCCGGACCATCGGCGATCAGGTGCACGTGCGCACTGCGCCCATGTCCGAGTTCGACGAACGGAATGTCCTGATCGTCGTCGACCGCCAGTCCGATGAACAGTTCTTCGATCGCGCGCACGCCGCTCGCCGCGTCACCGACATCGATGCCATAAAACGCCGCGTCTCCCTGTGCATCGAGCAGCTGCCAGCCGGCATCGAAGCTCAGCATCAACGGATGCGCACGCCGGAACAGCCTTTCGCGCAGATACGTTTCGACCCGTGGCGGCAGCGCCGCGTCGATCGTCATGTGGCGAGCCTCGCAGCGACATCCGCGAACGCCTCTTCGACACCGTCGCCTGACAACGCACTCGTCTCGAACACGGGAAGGCTGCGCCGCAACTGTGCCAGCGTCGTCGGCGCGACTTCCCAGCGTTCGACCAGGTCGATCTTGTTGACAAGGAGCACCGCGTGCGCATTGGGCAACAGCTGGCGCGACTGCATCAGCAGATTGAGCGCCGAGCTCAGGCTTGCCTCGCGCGTACCGTCAGCGACGAGCATCAGAGCCGATGCGCCGCGCAGGTAGTGCGCACCGAGCGCGTCGAGTGCACTGCGGCCGGCGATGTCCCAGACCACCAGCTTCTGCGCACCGCGACCGCGCAGCACCACTTCCTTGCTGTCCACCTTCACGCCGACGGTGGTGAGGTACTTGTCAGAGAAGGTGCTGCGCACGAAGCGGGCAACAAGGCTGGTCTTGCC
>NZ_JBDSWZ010000119.1:0-10704 GCF_039926425.1 Dokdonella sp. | reverse complement strand
TGCCTTCCTCTACAATGCCGCGTCTTGCACGGGTGCCTTGCCCACGCACTGCGCGCCGCGCCGCGGGTCGCACGAATTCCGATCGGAGGTCCTGAAACACATGAGCACTATCGAAGAGCGCGTCAAGAAGATCGTCGTCGAGCAACTGGGCGTGAAGGAAGATGAGGTCACGCCGAACGCGTCCTTCGTGGACGATCTCGGCGCCGACTCGCTCGATACCGTCGAGCTGGTCATGGCGCTCGAGGAGGAGTTCGAGTGCGAGATTCCGGACGAGGAAGCCGAGAAGATCACCACCGTCCAGCAGGCCGTCGACTACGTCAAGGCGCACGTCAAGGCCTGACGTTCCGGCGACAGGTTTCAAAGAAAGCTGCGCCCACGAGGCGCAGCTTTCATTTTGGAGATCTGCTGCACACGCCCGCGTATGTTGGCATTGATGCGCATGGCGGCACGATGAGTCGCTCACCTTCCGGCGACTGCACCCCAGGTAGAGGCAGCATCCAGTCATGAGCAAACGTCGCGTCGTGGTCACCGGTCTCGGCATCATCAGCCCCGTCGGAAATGATGTCGCCACCGCATGGTCGAACATCATCGCCGGCCACAGCGGCATCGGTCCGATCACGCACTTCGATGCTTCGACGTTCCCGACGCGCATTGCCGGTGAAGTGCGCGATTTCGATCCGGCGCACTACGTTGCGGCGAAAGACGTCAAGAAGATGGACCCGTTCATCCACTATGGCATCGCGGCGTCGGTCCAGGCGCTGGAGGATGCCGGCCTGCATCCGCACGAACACGACGCGGAACGCATCGGTGTGGCGGTCGGTGCAGGCATCGGCGGCATTGCGACGATCGAGAAAACAGCGATCACCTATCACGAACACGGCCAGCGGAAGATCTCGCCGTTTTTCGTGCCGAGCTCGATCATCAACATGGCATCGGGCAATCTGTCGATCATGCTCGGGCTGAAAGGGCCGAACATCGCATGCGTCACCGCGTGCACGACCGCAACGCACAACATCGGTCTCGCGATGCGCCTGATCCAGTACGGCGACGCCGACGCGATGGTCGCCGGTGGCGCCGAGTTCTCGACCGTCGGCACCGCGATCGGCGGCTTCTGCTCGGCTCGGGCAATGTCCACGCGCAACGATGAACCGCACAAGGCAAGCCGACCGTGGGATCGCGACCGCGACGGATTCGTGTTGTCCGACGGCGCCGGCGTGCTGGTGATAGAGGAATACGAACATGCAAGGAAGCGCGGAGCACGCATCTACTGCGAGCTCGTCGGTTTCGGGATGAGCGGCGATGCGTTCCACATGACCTCGCCAAGCGAGAATGGCGAAGGCGGCGCGCGTTGTGCCGCGGCTGCGCTGAAGGATGCAGGGCTGAATCCGGCCGACGTGCAATACATCAACGCGCACGGCACCTCGACGCCGGCCGGTGACGCCGCCGAAGTGCAGGGCATCAAGACCGTGTTCGGCGATCACGCGAAAAAGCTGATGGTCAGCTCGACGAAGTCGATGACCGGGCATCTGCTTGGAGCGGCCGGCGGCGTCGAGGCGATCTTCTCGATCCTCGCAATGCGCGACGGCATCGTTCCACCCACGATCAACCTCGACAACCCCGGTGAAGGGTGCGATCTCGATTTCGTCCCGCACACTGCGCGCGATGCAGAGCTCGACGTGGTGCTGTCGAACTCGTTCGGTTTCGGCGGCACCAACGGCACGATCATTTTCCGTCGGTTGTAGAGCGCCTCACCGAATCGCCCGCGTCGATGAGTACCATCGTCCGCACGGTCGGAAACGCACGCGATCTCCTGCCGCTGGCGGCTTCCTTTCCCGCACGCTATCCCGGTTTCCTTGAAAGCGTTGCGCGCGGGAGTGCGCGCGCACGACACGACATCCTGTTTGCCTTTCCCGAACAGTGGCTCCGACTGGGAGCAGACGGACATGTGAGAGACCGCGACGAGCACGTGGTCGGAACATCCTTTCTCGCAGCGCTCGATGAGGCTTGGCAGGCCGAGCGGCTTTCCCCGGACATGGAAACGCACGGATTGCCGTTCCGCGGCGGCTGGCTGTTGTACCTGGGTTACGAGCTGGCTGCGGAGATCGAACCGTCGCTGCGATTGCCGCCGTCGCGCGACGCCGCGATGCCGATCGCGCTGGCGCTGCGCTGTCCCGCGGCGATCATCGTCGATCACCAGGCCGATCGGACCTGGCTCGTTGCGGAAAAGGGTCGAGAGGAACTCATCGATCTTCTGCAGGCCGATCTCGACGTGGAGTCGACGATTCAGGAGATCGCGTCCATTGCGTCGTGTACCGTCGACGAGGACGCGCCTGCGCTGTTCCTCGATGGAGTCGAACGGATCCAGCGCCACCTCGCCGATGGCGACGTGTTTCAGGTCAACCTGTCGCGCGAGTGGCGCGCGCACCACGCGGAGTCGCCGCGTGCTGCAGACCTGTACGCGGCCCTGCGTCGGGCCAATCCAGCGCCGTTCGCCGGGCTGCTGCAGACGGCAGACTGGGCAATCGTGAGTTCCTCGCCGGAGCGCCTGATCGAGATTCGCGGCGAGGTGGTGCAGACACGCCCGATTGCCGGCACCCGCGCGCGCGTGGACGACGATGTGGTCAGCGTGCGCGAACTGGTCGGGCACCCGAAGGAACGCGCCGAGCATGTGATGCTGATCGATCTGGAACGCAACGACCTCGGGCGCATCTGCCGCCCCGGCAGCGTCGTGGTGGATGAGTTGATGGGTGTCGAGAGCTATGCACACGTGCATCACATCGTGTCGAACGTGCGAGGGCTGTTGCACTATGGAGTGACGCCGGGGGATGCGATCCGGGCGGTGTTTCCCGGTGGCACGATCACCGGCTGTCCAAAAGTACGCTGCATGCAGATCATTGCCGACATCGAGCGGGTCGGGCGCGGCGCTTACACGGGCTCTTTCGGCTATCTGAACCGCGATGGCGACTTGGATCTCAATATCCTGATCCGCACGCTCACGCTGCAGGGTGACTGCGTGCATTTCCGCGCCGGTGCGGGAATCGTCGCGGACTCGCAGCCGCAGCAGGAGCTGGAGGAAACGCGCGCAAAGGCGCGCGGCCTTCTTCACGCATTGAACGCTGTTTCAAATTGACTGTGGCGCAGCCTGCGAGGCTCGCGCCGTGCCCCATACACCGGTTACGCTGGAAGACCCATGCGCAAACGAACCGCCCGCAAACGCCCGCCCGCCCGTGTCTCGCGTGTCTCGGTCGGAGGGGTTGCCGTCCTGCTGCTGCTCATCGGCTTGATGGCGGGCGCGGCGTTCGCTTGGCTGGACTATGACCGCTACACACACGCCCCATTGCCGGTGCCGAGTGCCGACGCAACCACCGACGTCGCGCGCGGAACGAGCTACCCGCTGATCGTCGCCCAGTTGCGTCGCGAAGGCGTCATCGCGGGTGGATTCCGTTACGCGACTTACTGGCGCGTGCTCGGGCGAGAGCTCGGTGTCGCCGGACGCCTGCACGCCGGGGAATACGCGTTGCCGCAGGGCATCACGCCGCGCGAGTTGTTGCGTCGCATGGCTGATGGCGAGGTGGTGCAGCATCGTTTCACGATCGTCGATGGGTGGACCTTCCGGCAAGCACGCCTGGCACTCGCGAACGAACCCGGACTTGAACAGACCTTGCCCGGCGCGTCCGACGAGGACATCGCGAAGCGGGTCGGCATCGCCGACGGCAGGCCGGAAGGCTGGTTTCTTCCGGAAACCTATGCCTGGGTGAAGGGTGAATCCGATTTCGATGTGTTGAAGCGGGCGCACCTGGCGATGCAGAAGACACTGGAGAAATTGTGGGTCGCTCGCGCGGGCGACACCGAGCTGGAAACGCCGTATCAGGCGCTGATCCTCGCTTCGATTGTCGAGAAGGAAACCGCGCAGCCGGCCGAGCGGCCGGTGATCGCCGGGGTGTTCGCGCGCCGACTCAAATTCCACATGCGCCTGCAAACCGATCCGACGGTGATCTACGGAATGGGCGACGGATATGCCGGCAACATCCGTCGCGCCGACCTGGAGACCGACACGCCGTTCAACACCTACACGCGGGATGGACTGCCGCCGACTCCGATTGCGCTGCCAGGGGCTGTCGCAATCGAAGCAGCGCTGCATCCGGCGCCCGGCGACGTGCTGTACTTCGTCGCGCGCGGTGACGGCAGCCACGAATTCACGCCGACGCTCGAAGCGCACAACCGCGCGGTGCAGAAATATCAGTTGCGTCGTGGCCCATGAAGGGAAAGCTCGTCACTCTTGAAGGCGGCGAAGGGGCGGGCAAGAGCACCGTGCTCGATGCGTTGCGCACGCAGTTGTCCTCGCGCGGAATCGATGTGGTCGTCACGCGCGAGCCCGGCGGAACCGTCTTTGGCGAAGCTGTTCGCGCGCTGGTGCTCGACGCTGCGCGCACGGAGGTGTGCGCCGAGAGCGAGCTGCTGCTGATGTTCGCCGCACGCGCGCAGCTGGTGCGCGAGACAATCATCCCCGCGCTGGACGCGGGTCGATGGGTGCTGTCCGACCGGTTCACCGATGCCAGTTACGCCTATCAGGGCGGTGGACGCGGTCAGCCGGTCGCACGAGTCGAGGACCTGGAGCGTTGGGCGGCAGTCATCAAACCGGATCTGACGCTGCTGCTGGATCTGCCCGTGGCGCAAGGCCTCGCGCGTGCCGGTGCACGCGGCGCAGCAGATCGCATCGAACTGGAGAATGACGATTTTTTCGAACGCGTGCGCGCCGCGTATCGCGCGCGCGCTGCTGCCGACCCCGCGCGCTTTCGCGTGATCGACGCGAGCGCTGCTCTCGATGACGTCCGGCATGCGGCGTGCTCGGCGATCGACGCGTGGCTCGACGAACAGGGTGCGCGCCCGTGACCCTGCAGCCCTGGCTCATCGAGAACTGGCGCGTCCTCGCCGGCGCGCTCACCGGAAATCGGCTGCATCACGGCTTGCTGATTGCGGGTCCGGCCGGCTTGGGCAAGCGCGCGCTCGCCGACGCGTTCGCGCGCGCCGCGTTGTGCATCGAGCGCGACTCCGACGGCTACGCGTGCGGGCGCTGTCGCAGTTGCCTGCTGGTCGCGGCGGGATCACATCCCGACCTGGTGCGCGTCACGTTCCAACTGCGCGATGACGGCAAGCTGCGCACCGAGATCACCGTCGATCAGCTGCGCGCGCTGACACAGCGATTGTCGTTGTCGAGTCAGTTCGGTGGACTGCAGATCGCGCTGATCGATCCGGCCGATCGCATGAATGCAAATGCGGCGAACGCACTGCTGAAAACCCTTGAGGAACCCGCATCGTCAACCGTCATCGTGCTGGTGGCCGACGATCCGTCGCGTTTGCCTGCGACCATCCGCAGCCGCTGCCAGCGGATCGCGATCGCGGCGCCGACCCATGAGGTTGCTCTCGGATGGCTGCGCGCGCAGAAGATCGGTGCGGGCGAGGCCTCAGCCGCGCTCGACGCGAGCCTCGGCAATCCGGGCCGCGCGCTGGAGTGGAGCGCGGACGACACGTTGGCGGTGCGAGCGGCGTGTGCGGAAGACCTGCTGGCGTTGACCGAAGGGCGTCGCACACCGGCGGAGATCGCCGATCGCTGGTTCGCCGATCGCCCCGATCAGCGTCTTTGGTTCGCTGCGGCGCTGGCGCGGGATGAGGCGCGCCTGCTTGCCGTGGGGCGGTCCGGAAGTCTCGGCTTGACCGCGCTTGCGGAAATCCCGAAGCTAGCGGCGTGGTTCGGGCGCGCAAATCGCGCGCGCGGACTGCTCGCAACGACGGTTCGCGTCGATCTGGTCCTGCTGGACCTGCTCGCTGCGTGGCCCGCGCGCCGTACGATTCCACGGGGAGTTTGAACATGGCAACGCCGGCAATGGGTGGCGCACCTCGACAGGGCATTCTGTCGCTTGCGATCAAGGACAAGGGCGCGCTGTTCAATGCCTATATGCCTTTCGTGCGCGGTGGAGGCCTGTTCGTGCCGACGGCCAAACGCTACAACCTCGGTGACGAGGTGTTCATCCTGCTGTCGCTGATGGACGACAAGGACCGGCTTCCGGTCGCAGGAAAGGTCATCTGGATCACCCCGGGCGGTGCGCAAGGCAACCGCATGGCGGGGATTGGCGTGCAGTTCAACGAATCCTCGGATGGCGAAACCGCGCGCACCAAGATCGAATCGATCCTCGCCGGCATCCTGACTCAGGAACGCCCGACCCACACGATGTAGGTGTTCGTGATGCGCGTACTGATCCTCGGCGCCGGTGCCATCGGTGGCTACTTTGGAGCGCGCTTGATCGAAGCCGGTCACGCGGTGGATTTCCTGGTGCGCTCCACGCGCGCGGCGATCCTCACGGCCGATGGATTGCGCGTGCACAGCGAACGGGGCGACTTTGCCCGGCCGGTGAATGCGATCACGTCGGTCGATCCGCAAACGGACTACGACGTCGCGCTCGTGTCCTGCAAGGCGTGGGATCTCGATTCGGCGGTTGCATCGATCGCGCCGGGAATCGGTCAACGCACGCGGGTTGTGCCGCTGCTCAACGGGATGCGTCACCTCGACGCACTCGATGCGGCGTTTGGTGCTTCGCGCGTTCTCGGCGGTCTGGCCCATATTTCGGTGACACTCGACGACGACGGTTCGATCCGCCAGTTTGGTGCGCTGGAACGGCTGACATTCGGGGCCCGCGATGGGACCGGATCCGTTCCGGAGACCGTCACCACCGGACTGCTCCAGCTTGGGCCCATGGCGGTCCACAGCTCCAACATCACGCTGGCGATGTGGGAGAAATTCGCGTTCATCACGACGTTGGCCGGTGCGACCTGCCTGATGCGCGGCTCAATCGGCGAGATCGTTGCAACGGCGGAAGGCATGGAGATCGTCAAGCGTCTGTACGCGGAATGCCGCTCAACGGCGGACGGGTGCGGTCATGCGCTGTCGGATGCAGCCGTTGCGGAAGCCGCTCGAATACTCTCCGCGAAAGGCTCGCCGCTGAAAGCGTCGATGCTGCGCGATCTCGAACGGGGTGCTCGCACCGAGTGCGAGCACATCCTCGGTGATTTGCGTTTGCGTGCGGAATCGAGCGGCCTGGACACGCCGCTGCTCTCGTCGGCGCTCGCGCATCTGCTCGTGTACGAGTCGGCGAGATTGAACGGCCCGCAGACGGTCGCGCGCTGAGGGATGATCAATCGTGCAGCGCACGCCGCGACCGGGCGAGCCGGCATCGGCAGCCCGAATCGGCTCAAGCCGGTCTCCCAGATGTTGGAGGACGTTTCAGGCCGAGAAAGCAGATTGCCGTCCCTCCACAGGAACCCCCGTCGCGCAGCGCCCGTGTCGATTCGAGTGACATCTTTCGTTTGGGTGATTCGCAGTGTGCTTCCACCGTCTTGATGCGGATCCCGAGTTCCGCACCGATGTCGCTTGGACCCCTGCCCCAGCCGAGGAGGACGAAAATCTCGTTCTCGCGCGCGGAAAGCGGGAGCTTGAGAGGTCGGCACGTTCGCGGCACCACGCAGGTTGCGCATGCGGCGCCTCCGGCACGTGGTTCAGGACAATCCGCCACGATTCGCACGCTGTCGGCGATGGCCGATGGCGGAGCCCGCTCCGCGATGTATCCGCAGGCGAACGCATCTCCGAAGGGCGGTCGGGTGCCCGCGTGCGCATTGGCACCGACCACCAGAATGCGTGGCAAAGCGATGTCTGGCGAAAGGAGCGGGCGCAGCTGCGCAACCATGTCGACTTCGATGATCACGACGCCCGGCCGATGGGCTTCGACCCGTCGGACCAAGGCGGAAGGATCGGACGCCAGACCGATGACGTCGATCGTTTGCAGCCCGTAGACGACATCGAGAAACCCCGTCATCCACAGGGAGTTGCCGGAGCCCGCGACGCTGGTCGTGCGCTTTTGAATGGTGATCACGAACACAGGCGGGCGCGGACAGCCACCTGCTGGATCCGAAAGGGCAGAGCGGATTCACCGACGATGCATTGATGGAGCGCGATCTCATCGTGTTCGGCATGGCGCGCCGCCTTGCCATTCCGATCGTCGTGTCGGTTGCGGGCGGCTATCAGGCAGCCGACGCCATCGCGAAGATCAATACGCAAACGGTCCGCTGCGCGCTGCAGGTCTACGCATCACCCATGGATCAGACGGCGACGGGATCCATTGACGCCATTCCATGCGCGACTTCCTAAACGCCGCCGTTTGTTGCATCCGGTGCTTGCGTGTCGAGCATGCCGCGCGCGTGCTGCTTGATTGTCGCGAGCATCGCGGCGAGGCCGTTCGAGCGGGTCGGTGACAGATGTTTCGACAGGCCGATCGATTCGATGAAATCCGGTTCGGTGGCGAGGATCTCTT
Source organism: Dokdonella sp. (assembly GCF_039926425.1). Taxonomy (GTDB): domain Bacteria; phylum Pseudomonadota; class Gammaproteobacteria; order Xanthomonadales; family Rhodanobacteraceae; genus Dokdonella_A. The sequence continues at coordinate 2,341 of NZ_JBDSWZ010000119.1, read as the reverse complement.
CGGCAGAACGCCCGGAGTAGACGCGAAGCACCAACGCAATCAATCCCGAAACGATCGACGAATCGCTGATCGCACTGAAATCGAGGCGTTGCGCGGTTCCACCCGGCACCAGCCACACCTGCGACTGGCAGCCGTGCACCTTGTAGGCGTCGGTTTTCAACGCGTCCGGAAGCGCAGGCAGCTTGCGACCCAGGTCGATCAGATACTGGTAGCGCTCGGTCCAGTCGCCGAAGTACGCAAATTCCTCGGCAATCGTCGACTGCGCCTCGAGCGCACTCGCTTCCTGCGGGTCAGACGGCGCGATCATCGGTGCTCACGGTTTTCCATCGCGGCCCCTGTGCGGTGTCCTCGACGAGGATGCCCATCGCGAGCAATGCGTCGCGCAGGCGATCCGACTCGGCGAAGTTGCGGGCTTTCTTTGCCGCTGCGCGCTCGCCAACGAGGCGCTCGATTTCCACTTCGTCGATGACCTTGCCCGAGGGTGTCTGGCGGAACCACTGCTCGGCGTCCTGTTGCAGGATGCCGAGCAGTCGACCTGCGCCAAGCAGCGCCGCCTTGGCGTCGCGTTTTTCGTCGGCCGACCTTGCGGCACGCGCGGCATTCGCCAATCCGGCGACCGCGGCAAACGCGTCGGGTGTGTTGAGATCGTCGAGAAGGGCGGCTTCGACGGAGGCCGGCACCTCCATGTGATCCGGCGGAACGTCGATATCGGCGAGGTCGCGCAGCACGCCATACCAGCCGTCGAGAGTCGCCCGTGACTGCTGCAATGTCGTATCCGACCACTCCAGCGGCTGGCGATAGTGTCCTTTGAGCAGAAGGAAGCGCAGCACCTCGGCGGGATAGCGGTCGAGCAGGTCGTGCAGCACCAGCACATTGCCAAGGGATTTCGACATCTTTCGGCCATCGAACGTCAGCATGCCGTTGTGCAGCCAGTACCGCGCAAACACCTTGCCGCCGTGCGCGCAGGTGCTCTGTGCGATCTCGTTCTCGTGGTGCGGGAACATCAGGTCGTTGCCGCCGGCGTGAATGTCGATCGTGTCGCCCAGATGCGCCTCGGCCATCGCCGAACATTCGATATGCCAGCCTGGTCGACCGAGACCCCAGGGGCTTTCCCAGCCCGGAAGGTCTGGCGACGACGGTTTCCACAGCACGAAATCGGCGGGGTTCTTCTTGTATGGAGCAATCTCGACGCGTGCGCCGGCGATCATGTCGTCCGTTGAACGACCCGAAAGCCGCCCGTAGTCGGCGTAACTGTCGACGTTGAACAACACATGGTTTTCGGCAGCGTAGGCATGACCGCTCGCAATCAGCCGTTCGCACATCGCGATGATCTGCGCGATGTGGTCGGTTGCGTGCGGAATCACGTCCGGAACGTCGGCGCCGATGCGCGCCATGTCCTCGTGATAGGCGGCGGTATAGCGATCGGTGATGGTCGTGATCGGCACGCCGGCCCCACTCGCGGCTGCGTTGATCTTGTCGTCCACGTCGGTGATGTTGCGGGCGTAGACCACGTTCGGATACAAGCGCTTGAGCAAACGGGCAAGCAATCCGAACACGACGGACGGGCGCGCGTTGCCGATGTGCACGTAGTTGTAGACCGTCGGTCCGCAGACGTACAGCGTCACGCGCGCCGGATCGGCCGGGACGAAGGTTTCGGTACGCCGCGTCAGGCTGTTGTGGAGTCGCAATTGCATCGTGCGCTTCGGGTTGCGTTCGTGCGGGCCCGCGATGATAGCAGGGGGCCGTGATGGGGCAGATCCAGGCGCATCGAACGATGGCGTTGCCAGGGACGGCTCCGTACCGGCTTGGGTCTGGGTTCAGTGTCGGAGTGATTCAATGCCTGCCTGATTCCGCGTCGGGTGCGACCAAGGCCCCAAAGTCCGGCTCCACCGGACGCGCGCAAAGGTTCGGAGATCGTGATGAAGGCAATCGTTTCATCGGCTATCGGGCTGCTCTTCGTTGCAAGCCAGGTCGCTGCGCAGGACAGGCCGCAGGATCGCTGGCAGGAGCCGGCTGACGACAACGCGAAGGTGACGTGGGCTGACGTGCTGCGAGTCGACCCGATCTATGATCAAGTGCAGACGAGCGTCCCGCGTCGCGAATGCGAGGATGTTCCAGTCGAACGGCATGTCGAGAGTGGCAACAAGGCAGGCGGAACCGTCTTGGGTGCCATTGTCGGAGGCGTGCTCGGAAGCACGGTTGGAAAAGGCGACGGCCGGCGCGCTGCGACGGTGGCTGGAGCCGTCGTCGGCGGTGCAGTGGGCAACAACGTCGCACGGGGTGAAGACCGCTACTACTCGGACACCGAGCGGCATTGCCGTACGGTCCAGGGAGTTTCGGA
>NZ_JBDSWZ010000118.1:0-3982 GCF_039926425.1 Dokdonella sp. | reverse complement strand
ACGCCGGAGATCTTCTGCACGAGAACGTCCGAATCGCCCTGCGAGGTGACGCTGCCGGCGACGTAGAAATCGTCCTGCACCGGAAAGCCGATCTGGTTCGTCGCATAGGCGACGGTGTACGGCACGTTGGCCGGATAGCGGATGATTCGATTTCCACTACCCGGGTAGGCGATGCCCCAGGTTGGATCCTGATTGAGGCCACCATTAGCGCCGACGAGGAGCCGCGCCGCGGCGAGATAGGAGGTGGTGCCGTCGTAATCGGTCGCGGTGACGATGAGACGGCCGCCGCTGAGGAACACCATCTGCGCTCCGTAGAAGTCCTCCGTGTCTGCCGGCGCGTCGCCGAACACGGAAATCGATCCTCGTGGACGACCGTTGTCGAAGAACGAAACGATGGAGACGTTTTGTCTGCCGATGCCCGGCTGACTGGCGTTGAACCCATCCTGCAGCAGGTAGATGGTGCCGTTGACGACCTTCAGGTCGCGCAGGTACTGGTAGCCGACCGACACATCGTTCGGATAGACGACGTACTGATTGCCGTTGAATCCGAAACCCGCCGGGTCTGGCCACGGCACGCGAACACCACTGGCGTTGTAACGGACGAGGCCGATGTTGCACCGCGACGTGCCGTTGCTGCAGGTGCCGCTCGCGCCAACGTTCGGCACCAGGCCTGCAACGACGATGTCGCCGTTTCCGAGCGGCGCTGTGAGCAGGCCGATCATGTCCGCGTTCGGCGCGCTGGCGAAGTGATCGGGATAGTCGCCGCCGTTGTTGAACGACGGCGCGTGGCGATACCTGTCTTGCAGCGAGCCATCCGTGTTGTCAGGCGAATCGAGCGCGGTGCCGGAATCGCCATCCACGGTCGATGTGGCCATGGCCGCAGTGGCGCTGCCCGAGAGGAATACTGCGATCAATGCGAGCGCAGCCAGCGGATACGCGGAGGGACGTGGCCTTTCGTGGGCCGAACTGGATATGGTGTGCATGGAGTGCTCTGTTTGGGGGTCGGTGCGCCCCGCTTACAAGCGGATACGCGAAATTGTCCATCGAGCGGACATTGGCGTCCTTGCACATACGCCCGCTTGCCTTCGCAGACGTTCTCGATCGACGTGTCATCCACGTGATGAACGCATGCAACGCCGGCACGCGCTTTTCTTCAGGCCGCCTTGCGATGCTCATAGAACGGCAAAGCGCGATCGTCCAGTAGCGCGTACTGCGCGGCCAGATCGCCCGATGGTTGCAGCCACGAATCCGCGTTCTCCGGCCGGATCTGGATGATGCATCGGTCGTGGCCCGCGGCGGCGACTTCCGCTGGCGGATCGTCGGTGATCGCCGCAAACGAATCGAGCATGGCGTCGCCCTGCGTCCAGTGCGACCACAGGCACGCGATCACCATGTCCTGTTCGGGTTTCGGGCGGAATTCCAGCACGACGTTTTCCTCCTTTTCGCCGTCGGCCAATTCACGGTGTTCCATCGTGTGCCGGCTGACGTTCTCGTAGAACGCATTGACGAGAAGGATCGCGTGATCGTGGCCGAACTGCGGTTTCCAGAACCCTTCGAGGTTGTCGCGGCGGGCGTTGTACGTGCCGGGAAATTTCACGTCGTAGAACGCCGGCTTGCCGTGCGGTCGACACTGGTAACGCATCGGCACGACGGTGCGGCGGCCGTTCCTCATCACGATCACTGGTGCATACACCTGCGGGAAGATGCGCGCATCGCGATCTTTCGGCTCACTGCGGCGAAGATCCGCGAGTCGCGCGAGACCTTGCTCGACCTTGCTTGTCGCAATGCGCCGATCGTCGAGCGCCTTTTTGGTAGTGCGTGTCTGAAGCGTGCGCTCCGCGTCTGCCAGTCGCTTGCGCTGCTTGAAAAGCTCCTGCTCAAGTTTCGATGCCTGCGACGCGTTGTAGGCGTCGATCAGCGCCTTGATCTGTCGTTCGTCGTCACTGCGGGGATGCGCGAACCACGCGTCGATCGCTTTGGGAATCTTGATGCCGGCGGTCTGGTTGCGCAGGAAATACAGCTCGAAGAATTGCTTCACGCTGATGTCTGCGCCCCATTCGCGCACATACTTGTCGTAGTTGCTGAGGACTTGCGCCGAGTAGCACACGCGCGGTCACCGGTTTGGGGCGGACGTCCATGCTACCTGCATCACCTGACGATGCGCTGAGCACGCGCGTCAACAGCGCGCGGGGCGAGCCATTGCGTTTCGCGATGGCTGGAGAAGAACGGGGATGCGAATGCGCGCACCCCCGTCCGACATCACTTTCCTGCGTCGCTCGCCGGGCGCACCACGGACGGCACCGAACGGACCGAAGCCGGTTCGGCGGTCGTGGCCGCAGTCGCGCCTTCAAATCCGTTCCTGAAGATGGTATCCGACGTGGCGGCGAGCCAGTCGCTCAGGCGCTGCGATGCGCTGGAGCCGTCGAAGGCAACCGAGAATTTTCCATAGCAGTCGGTGAGGGTGTTCGGAACGCTTCCGCTGCAGGCGGCGCCCCCACCCGACAACATGCCGATGACCCGACCACCGCCGCCACCCGGTGCATTCGACGGAATCAGCAACGCCGACCCCGACGAACCACCTTCCGTCGTGCCCTGCGCATACGGACCGGTCTTCCAGTGGGTCGCGGTGCTGCCTCCACCCGTGCCGATACAATTGTTGATGGTGGTCAACGTATGCGTGTTCTGCGTGATGGCCTTGACCCAGCCGCTCGGATGATGGATTCCGATGCTGCCGGCCGTTGCCGTGCCGTTCGCATCCCACCCGGCGTACGCAACGTTGAACGCCGAGGACGGCATGCTGTTGAGGCGCACCAGCGAGAAGTCCACGTCCGCGCGATGCGCGACGAGCGTGGCGCCGCCATTCTGTGTATCGGCGGTGGAGCCGCCGCCGTGCGCGCCGCACGTGGGTGACTCGTAATTCCAGATCAACGACATCGACGTCGCCTCCGCCTGCGTATTGATGCAGTGGTCGGCCGTGAGGAAGTACGGCTTGAAATCCTGCGCGATGTCGTTCATCAGCGTTCCAGTGCACAGGAACGAGCCCTCGGTGGTGTCGAAATAGAATTTCGCGACGGCTGAAATTTCGAACGGATACGGATTTCCCAGCGGACACACCACATCAATGTTGCAGGTGCCCGATGCCCCGGCGCCGAAGAGCGTGAACCCGCCCGCTCCCGTCGTGTTGCGGTAGCCGGTACCGGCGCTGCTCAGATGCACCGCGTGCGGTGTCAGTTGCACACCCGGCGGCACATGCAACTCGAGAACCAGCGTGTCCCCGGCAAACGGTGCGAGCCATAGCTGATGATCGGGGCTCGCATCGGATGATGTGAATGGACCTTCGTAGGCGCTCGTCGACGGCGCGATCAGGTGCAGCGTGACGCCCGCCGGAACGTCGAAGCGATCAAACCCGAGACGCAGGTCGGTCGCGCCATCGGCGTGCAGTTGCAACCGCCACAGTCGGCCCCCATCGGCGAGCGGAACCCACACCCCTGCATGATCGGTGTCCGCGTCGACCCTGTTCGGCGTCGCGACGCGAAGACGCTTCTCCGCATTCTCGCCGGAGGCGCCGAGTTGCCGCGCGTCGCTCGCCAGCAGCCCTGCCTGGTCGACCGGCTTCAACACCAGCTGCGGTACCGAAAGGCCCGCCAGGGCCTGGGGATGCGCGACCGAATACGGTGGATCGCCCTGCATCGCGAGCGCGGTGGTGCAGCACGCGAACAGGATGGCGGACAGAAGCGTGAAACGTTTGGCGGCGCGAACCTTCATCATCATTGGTACTCCCGGTGACCCATTTGATCCCGAGTGTACCCACATCGTGTTGCCGGTCCGAGCCCGAGCGAGCCCGTTCAGCGACTCGCAGCACTCCCGGGGTTCGCTGAGAATCGCTCACCCGATTCAGGCTCGCGCGAATGGAGCGGGCACGAAGATCGCTCGTCGCGACCTTCGTGCCCTGCGGTTCTAGGGCGCGTCAGACCAGCCGACG
>NZ_JBDSWZ010000117.1:0-9081 GCF_039926425.1 Dokdonella sp. | reverse complement strand
CCTTGAGGTTCGCCAGCGTCGCCGCGTTCCCTCCCGCCGTTTCGCCGAGCAGTGCGTGGATCAGTCCAACGTTCTCGATGATCGACGTGCGTGCCGCGTAGTCGTTGGCGCGCGTCAGCGCCTGCGTGTAGCCGGCAACGATGTGCTTCGCGGTCGTCCCATCGAGTGAATCGGTGTGAATCGCGCGGATGAGGTCGACGTCCGCTTCAGCGGTGTCGGTCCACACGTATGGAGCGGTCGAGGAGGAGAACTGACGTTGAAGGTCGGCGGCCCGGTCGAGCAGGCGGTCGATCGCCCGGTGACGGGCCTGCGTCGCCTTCGTGAGCGTGGCGTCCTTCGCCGATGCAGCCTTGCGTGCGCCCGCCTTCGCTGCAGGGCTTCGCGGCGCCCCCGTTCGCGCCAGCAGCAGCATCGCGAGCGCGAGCTGCAGCAGCGAATGCGGGTCGTCGCGATCGTCTGCGCGGGCAGACGCTTCCTCGTAGAACATCTGCATGCGATCGAGCGCCGCGCGTTGCTGGCGAACACTCGTCGCGACCAGTGCCAGCCGTTTTTCGGCGCTGCCGAGCGTTGCGAGGCGATCGCGCGTGCGTCCGAACACGAGCTGTGGTTCGAAGTCCGCGATCGCTGAGCGAATCGATGCGGCCGCGGCTGCCCGTGCCCTGGCCGAGGGCGCCTTCTGGCTGGTGATGCGCCACACCGCCGGCCCAAGCGTGCTGACCGCCTGTCGCACGCGCATCGCGGTGAATCGTTGCAGCGCGCCGAGCGTCGCGGCCGGCGAGCCGCCATCGGCAGCGATCGCCGCGCGATCGTGCATCACTGCATCGTCAAAACGACCGATGCGCGCATAGGCGCCGGCCAGCGCTTCGTGCACACGACCGGAGGCGAGGAAACCAAGGTTCTCGGCCGTCGCTGCCAGGGTATCGAGGCGCGCGGCAACATCGGCTTCGGTCTGGTCGACGATGTAGCCGTCAAACGCGCGCTCGATGCCATCGATGATGAGCTCGTTGTCCGAGGCGTACTCGACCGCTCCACTTGAGCGGTCGTCGATGCTGCGCAACGCGGTCAGGCGATAGTCGGGATCGCCGTAGCATTGGTACGCACCAAACGTGTTCGCGTCGGGGAACGCGGCGAAGCAGACGCGGCGGGCGCGCTTCACTGCGTCGCCGAACCCGCTGCCGCCGAGCATCTGCGCGTAGAACTCGCCGGCGAAATGTGTCGCAGCGGCATCGTCGACGGCCCAGCCCGCCGCGACCACCGCGCGCACGCCGATCTCGATGAACTTCAATGCGAACTGCGCGGCAACTTCATTCGGGTTGTCGGTGATCGCACCGAGATGGCAGCAGTTGACGAACACCAGCTCCGGTACGCTGCGCATCTGTTCGATCTCGGCGTGCGTGAGGTAGACGCCGTCTTCGAGAACCATCCCACTGATCGGCGATGACGCCGGGTCGCCCATTGCGGCGTTGGCATGGATCGCGCCCGCGTCCGGCGTCTCGACCGCCGAGATATCGGCGACGCCATGCCCCGCGAGATGGACCACGCGGTAAGGAGCGGCGTAGAGCGCACGCAGGATCGATGAGGTGCGGGGTCGATCGTTCAACTGGGTCACGTCGTAACCGCTGCTCGACAATCGCTCGCCGACCGCGCGTGCTTCCTGTTGCGCGCCGGGCAATGGCGGGAATGGTCCGAGCGGATCGCCGATGACGAGCGCGTTGTGCAGCGTCGCCATCTCCGCACTGCGACGAAACACCACCGTCGAGAACTGACGCAGAACTCCGGCGACCACCGCTTGCGGAAGGCCGTTTGCATCGCGCTGATTGGTCATCAGCTCCCACGGATAGCGCGCGGTATCGCGATCGAGCACCAGGATGCGATTGGCGCGGCGCGGCGCGGTCTCTTTCAGTTCGTTCGGACCGAGCAGTTCGAACAGCGTGGTTTCAAGCGCCGGATCGCGCGCGGATGAGCGCGTCGCCTCAGCGAGAAGGTCGTCGACGAGGCGACGCTGCGTCGGCAGCACACGCACTTCGGTGCGCGCACGCGCAACAGTGTCATTGAAGACGAGCGTGTCGCCATCGCGGGTGATCTGCAGGCGCTGCCACCACGCAGGAATGACGTCGGTTCGTACGCGACGCCGCGCATCCGGCAGACGACCCAGCGTTCCGCTCCGCTGGAAGCGACCTTTGAGCTCGCTTGCGTCGATCACGTCGCCGAGATCGTGCCAGAGGGAATGCGCGCGATCCTCATACAGCTCGATGAATTCGATGTCGCTGATGCCGGGCGGGTCGGGCGACACCGGCGCGATGCGTTCCAGCGCGAGGGCGACGCCGCGCAGCAGTGCGTCGATGGCATTGGGCATGTCCAGTCCACCGGCGCCCGAACCCACCAGCAGCAGGCTCAGCCCGTCGTCGGGCAACGATTGCCCGGAGCGTTCGGCATCCCGGATGCGCTCGGCGAACCACGCGAGCACGCCATACGCGACCGCGTTCGACAGCGTGCCGGCTCCGAGCTCGCCGACGTCGCCGAGGCCGATCACGATCACCCCGGGCGGCTTTTTCAGCGCATCCTCGAGCACCAGCGCGGTACCGATCGCCGCCGGGTACAGGCCCAACTGGTGGCGCCGCCGCAATTCGCCGCCGAGATGCGCGTCGAGCGCCGCCTCCGCGCTGACGACGCTGTCGTTCGCGTAGTGACCGACCATGACGATGTGCGAGGCGTAGCCCAGATCGCCCCAGGACACGCGCACCGGAATCGGCACGAAGGTCTGTGCCGCGGCAATCGATTGCGGTTGCGCGCGCCCGATGCCCGCCCGCGCAATCGCGTCGGCGTCGGGAAGATACGACACCGGGATTTCGCGCAGCTCGAACACATCGTCGGTGCCGCGCGTTGCGGGACGATCGTGCCGGAGCGCCTGCGTCGTGCCGGACTGCAGAAGATCGAGATAACCCGGCCACGAGCGCCGATGAGCCGGGATGTCGCCATGGACCGCGTCGACATACCACGCGGAAATGCCGTCCGGTATGCCGGTGTCCCAGGGCACGCGGCCGTCGCCGGCCGCGGTCGCCATGAAGGTCAACCCCTTGCCTTCGACTGCAATGCCGATCGCGGTTTCGTCGGCTTGTCCTGCGACGTACACCACGCGGTGCGGATCCAGTGGCTGTTCCGCAAGTGCGGCGCAAAACGCGTGCGATGCGGCGAGGTCGGCTTTCGACGGCGTCGGCCACGCGGTGGTGCGCGCGGCATCGACGGCCGTGCCGTCCGCGAGCGGCATCAGCGCGGCCCACACATCGGCATTGAAGTAGTCGCGGTCGCTTGGCCACGGAAGCAGGTCGAGCGCTCCGCGATAGCGATCGACCACCCCGAGCAGGCCGCGCATGCCCTGTTTCACGTTGAGCGTATCGAGAAGGCGCAGCGTGCGTTCGCGCCCGAGGATCAGCTGCGTGATCGCATGCGATCCACGGTTTGGCGTGCCGAGCATCAGCACGCGCGCGTCCGTGTGCGCGCAAATGGCCGGCCACGCACTGTCGGCGCGCGCCATCATTGCCCGCACCACCAGGCCGCCCATCGAATGGGCGACGAAGCGGATTGGCTGGCGCGTGGTGTCGATCGCCGCAAGCTTCGCCTTCAGCGCATCATTGAGACGCGCGCCGGCCGCATCCACCGACAACCGCCAGTCATACGGAAACGCAATGACGTCGTGCGTGTCGCCGAGAAAATCGAGCAGCCCCGAGTAGGTGTCTGCATCGAGCATGGTCGGGGTGACATCCGGCTGGTCGATGCCCAGCTTCGAAAGGCCGGTGAACACCAGTTGCCCGTAGTCGACCCAGACGCGATTGGGACCGACGTCGAGGCAGCTCCCCATGATGCCCGGCAGCACGAACACCACGGGTGGTTTGTCGGGCAGCGGGCGTCGCCTGCGCGAAACCGCACCGCGCAGCACGTGGCTGACGTCGACGCCATCGAAGCCGCGTGCGAGCCGATCGATGTCGGACAGCGCATCGAGCACATGTCGTGCAGTCACCGGATGATCGAAATACGCGAAGTGATGGATGTCCGCCGAGCGTTGCAGAAAGCGGATCGCGCCGTTCTCGCGTTGCGTGCCGCCGCTCATTGCCGGCGTGTCGACCACGAGGTCGTTGTCGCCGGCAAAGAACGCGTCCACCAGCAGCATCTTCAGGCGGTTCCACACGCCGTGGCCTTGCGTGGTTCCACCGACGATGGCGAGATCCGCCTGCGTGCTTGCGCCCTCGGCATTGAGGAGCTTCACCAGCGGGCCGGAGGGATCCATGGCCTGCAAACCCGGCACATCATCGAACGTGATGAGGCCGGCGATCAGTCCCTTGAGCAGGTCGCTGATCGCCGCCAGCGTCGGCGCGCCGGTCAATGCGCCAACGCCGCCGAGCACGTTCATCGCAATGTTGCACCAGTCCTGCAACTTGCCGGATGCAAGCGTGGTGCCGAGCGCCGGACACGCGACGCGCGCGAAGCGCTCGACGCGGAAACGCTTGGTCGCGAGCAGATCGGCGAGCCGACGAAGCGTCGCCGGCTGATCTTTCCACGCCACGTTGCCTGCGACGGCGGCGTCGAACAGTGCAAGGTCGTCGTCGCCAAATGGAGCCTTTCCAGCATCGACGCCAGCGCGCGCGAGCAACTCGCCGATCAATCCGCCGCGCGAATGGCTGACCAGGTGCAGCACGGCGCCGGCCGGAAGCGCGGTCGCGATCGCCAGTGCATTGTCGATCGGACTTTCGGTGAGAGTCCGGTGTTGCAGGGTGAGGATCTGGTCCGCGGCGTAGCGTTGTTTCAATTCGGCAATCGACGCGCCACCGTTGACCTGCCACAGACCACCGAAGCTGCCGTGGGTCGACGACGCCGTTCCGTGCAGGAACAGCAGGTAAGGCGAGGCCGGCGCTTTCGCCGGCGCTTTGAACGCGACGAGTCCGGTGCGCGGATCTCCGGCGATCCGGTAGAGTCCGGGCGCGCTGCCGAGTCGCGCGTCGATCGCCGCGACCAGCTTCGCGTGTGCGAGCTTTCCGGCGTGCGGTGCAGCGACGACCGTCATCGCCTTGATGACCCAAACGCCAAAACCGCGGTCACCGGGCAGGCCGCGCATCGACGGCCCCACTTCGATCTGCCCGTCGCGCACATCCATGTTGAATCGGCGTGACGCCCTCAGCGCGTCGACCGACATCCACACGCGAATGCCCCCATCGAGTTCGAGCTCGACCAGGTCATTGTCGTTGCAGTCGGCGAGTGCGGCCTTGGCCAAGGGTCCAGCGCGCGAGGCTGGCACGATGCGCAGCGAGCGCGCCGAAGACGGATCGACCCTGACGAGCGCGTCGCGCTGGTCGAACAGCGCAGATGCCACCAGCACCGAGGGGTCGGGCTGTCCGCCAGTGACGATGATCGATGCCATAGCGGAATCCTTCCCGTCGTGCCCGATCGATCAGATGCGTGGAGACACGGAAAGCTTCAACCGGAAAATGTGCGCTCGCGGAGCGTCAATATACCCCGCGCTATCCGCGCACGGTTTCGCCAGTCCTGCCCCGTTCACGCTGCCGGCCAAAAACGTGCGAGCGGTTTCCGCCACGGTGCGCTGATTGACGCGCCTAGACTGCACTTCGCGGCGGAGGCCGCTGCCACGCACGTTGAACAACCGCTTTCGGCGGTTGCCGCTATTTCCACTCGTACAGTGTGAAATACACCGGCGAGATCGGGCCTTCTTTGGGATCGTGGTTGAGACGGCCACTGCCGTCGATGTCGGTGAACGTCTGCGTGGGACCATTTTTCTGCACGATCTTGATCATCCACACGTGGCCGCGATCGCGATATTCCTCGACCGTGTCGTCGCCTTGCTGGCGACGGGTCACTTCGCTGTTTGCGATGCGCTGTGTGCTGGTGGAGGCGTCGCGCGATGCCTTGTCGCGAGCGAGGCGTGCATCGGGCTTGGGCAGTGGCGCAAGCGGATCTTCGCTCACGGCATTCGCCGTCGACGGATCGCTGCCTGGAGTCGCGGTTTCAGTGGAGGTGACGCCGGGGTCGTTCATGCCCGGAGGTGGCGCGACGTCGGCGCGACCCGGCTTCTTGTCTACGGCGTGGGAGACGCCGGCAATGGACACGGCAACGAGGAATAGACAGATGGACAGTTTCACGGCGACACCTCCGGAGGTTGCGTCGAGACTAGCAGACGGCGCTGAATGTTCGCTCACGATTCGCGCCGGAAAATGCGAATCGACACGTGGTCGGGAGAGGCTTTTCGACATGGGCGCGGTCGCGCGCCGCCGGCGTTGCATTCGGCCGGGGGCGGCGCCAAGCTGCGGGCCCGTTTCCGCCGCCAACGCCCATGCCGTCTTCCCGCCCGCGCATCGTCCTGATCGACGGATCGTCCTACCTCTATCGCGCGTTCCACGCGCTTCCCCCGCTGACCAATGCGGCGGGTGAGCCGACGGGTGCGTTATTCGGCATCGTCAACATGCTGCGCGCGACGCTGAAGCAGCAGCCTGCATACGCTGCGTTCGTGCAGGACGCACCAGGCCGCACGTTCCGCGACGACCTCTACACCGAGTACAAGGCCAATCGCGCGCCGATGCCCGACGACATGCGCGCGCAGATCGAGCCGATGCTGGCGATCGTCTCGGCGCTGGGGTTCCCGATCCTGCGCATCGACGGCGTCGAAGCAGACGACGTGATCGGCACGCTGACGCGGCAGGCGATCGCCGCCGGCATCGACGTCAGGGTGTCGACCGGCGACAAGGATTTCGCCCAGCTGGTCGTGCCTGGCGTGGAACTGGTCAACACCATGACGCAATCGATGCTCGACGATGCTGGCGTGTTCGAAAAATTCGGCGTGCGCCCCGACCAGATCGTGGATTACCTCGCGTTGATGGGCGACAGCGTCGACAACATTCCCGGCGTCGAGAAGTGCGGTCCGAAGACCGCGGCGAAGTGGCTGGCGGAATACGGCACGCTTGACGGTGTGATCGCGAACGCGGACAAGGTCGGCGGCAAGATCGGCGAGAACCTTCGCAAGGCTCTCCAGCAACTGCCGTTGTCGCGTCAGCTTGCGACGATCAAGACCGATGTCGTGCTCGATCGTGCGCCGGACGCGTTGAAATTGCTTCCGCGCGATGTCGACGCGTTGCGCACCCTGTACAAGCGCTATGAATTCAATGCGGCATTGAAGGATCTCGAATTTGCAGCAGGCGCGCAAGGCATCGCGGCTGAAGCCTCTCCCACCGGATTGCCGGGTGAGGTTTCCAAGGGAGCGGGTTCCGTGGGAGCGGGTTCAGCCGCGATTGGCGCCTCGCCGGTCACAGGCGTGCCGCCCGAGCTCGCAGGCCCCGGACATTACGAACTTGTCACAACCGACGCACAGTTTGAAGCGTGGCTGTTGAAGCTGCGCGACGCGCAACTGTTCGCGTTCGACACCGAAACGACCTCGCTCGATTCGATGCGCGCGGAGATCGTCGGCATTTCGCTTGCGGTCGAGCCGAAGAGCGCCGCGTACATTCCACTCGGGCACGACTACGCAGGCGCACCGGCGCAGCTGCCGCGCGACGCGGTTCTGGCGGCGCTGAAGCCGTTCTTCGAGGATCCGGCGCGCGCGAAGGTCGCGCAGCATGCGAAGTACGACATCAACGTGCTGTCGAACTACGGCGTCCACGTACGCGGCGTGAGGCACGACACGATGCTCGAATCGTACGTGCTCAACTCGACCGCGCGACACGACATGGACACGCTCGCGAAACGCAATCTCGGCATTGAGACCATTCGCTACGAGGACGTCGCCGGCAAGGGTGCGAAGCAGATTTCGTTCTCGCAGGTCGATCTCGATACCGCGTGCCGCTACGCCGCGGAGGATGCGGACATCACGCTGCGACTGCATCGCGCGCAATGGCCAAAGCTGGAAGCGTCGGACAGCCTGCGCGGAGTCTACGAGACGATCGAGATGCCGCTGGTGCCGGTGCTTGCACGGATGGAGCAGCAGGGCGTGCTGATCGACGTGCCGGCACTCAGGACCCAGAGCCAGGAACTCGCACGGCGCATGCATGACCTGACAGAACGCGCGTTCGCGCTCGCCGGTCGCAACTTCAGTCTCGACTCGCCCAAGCAGTTGCAGGCGATCCTGTTCGACGAATTCAAGCTGCCCGTGGTCGTCAAGACGCCCGGCGGGCAGGCGTCGACGAATGAGGAAGCGCTTGAGGCGATTGCCGACAAGCACGAACTTCCGCGCGTGATCCTCGACTACCGCGGCCTTGCGAAGTTGCGCTCGACCTACACCGAGAAGCTCGCCGACAACGTCAACCCGCGCACGGGTCGCGTGCACACCAGCTACGGCCAAGCAATCGCCGCGACGGGTCGGCTGTCGTCGTCCGACCCCAACCTGCAGAACATTCCGATCCGCACCGAGGACGGCCGGCGCATCCGCAAGGCATTCGTCGCGCCGCCGGGCTGGTGCATCGTCGCGGCGGACTATTCGCAGATCGAGCTGCGCATCATGGCCCACCTGTCCGGCGATGCCGGCCTTCTCGCTGCATTCCACGGCGGACAGGACGTGCATCGCGCAACTGCCGCCGAAGTGTTCGGCGTCCCGCAGGCCGACGTCGACGGCAATCAGCGCCGCGCCGCGAAGGCGATCAACTTCGGACTGATGTACGGCATGAGCGCATTCGGCCTCGCGCGTCAGCTCGGCGTGGCGCGCGGTGAAGCCCAGGACTACATGGCACGCTATTTCACGCGCTACCCGGGCGTGCAGACCTTCATGGAAGAAACGCGCGAAAAGGCCCGTCGCGACGGCTATGTGGAAACGCTGTTCGGTCGTCGCCTGCATCTGGACTACATCCAGTCGCGCAATGCGGCGCAGCGCGCGGGAGCGGAGCGCGCGGCGATCAACGCGCCCATGCAGGGCACCGCGGCGGACATCATCAAGCGCGCGATGCTGGAGGTGGACGGCTGGCTGGCCGACCGGCGCGACGACGCGCGCATGCTGATGCAGGTCCATGACGAACTGGTGTTCGAGGTTCGCGCGGACGCGGTCGATGCGGTGGTCGTCGGAGTGCGCGAGCGAATGGCCGCAGCGGCGCA
>NZ_JBDSWZ010000116.1:0-7519 GCF_039926425.1 Dokdonella sp. | reverse complement strand
ATCGAATCGCACCACCGTCCCGGCGCCGTTGGTGCCCACCCATGCGATGGCACGCTCCTGTGCCAGCGCGGTTCCACCGGCAAGAAAGAAGAGGGCATACAAGAGGATGCGCATGGAAATCTCCGGTCGGGCGGGAACGTCGACCACGCGATCGACGGCATGAGGACCGCGGCTCGGCACGATCGATTGCATCCGATGTCGCCGACGCGCTGGAAAATCGGACGCGCCGATTGCGTCTGACCAGGCTCGACGCCGCGGACGGTCCGGCGGAAAGGCCGAAAGTGCCAAAGTGTGTCATTTGCAGGGCGCACCGACGCGCCAAGCCGCGCTGAGGAGAATCCCTCATCTGGCACGCTGTTTGCTTCGCTCAGGGCCTGGTCACCTTTTCAGTACCCGACATGCTCGCAATCATGGACAGCTTCAATGAGCTCGACGCCGATTCCGCTCAGCCGGCATCGCTCGAAGGACCGCTCGAATGGCGAGTGCGCTACAACGGCCTGCTTGCCGTTGCCTACATCGGTGGCAAGGCAGTCGCTGGAGTGTCCGGTCCATGGTCCGACAAGTTTGCGCTGACCTGGTGGGAGCGTCCGCTTCCGTCACGTCAACTCGAGCTCTTCGACACGATGGCCGACGCGAAGGGCGAGGTCGAACAGTGGGCGCGGCGGATGCACGTCGGTGGCTATTCAAAGACACGCCACCTGTCCATCGCGGGCCATGGGCAGCCGGCCCAGGTGCAGCCGGTGTTCGATTCGGCCAGCATCCAGGATGACTCACCCCAACCGGCCAACGGTCTGTTCGGTCGCATCCGTTCACTGCTTCCGTCGTTTTCACGGACACGTTCGGGTACGACACCAAGCGAAACGATCGATCGACTGCGCCGCAATTTGGTGTGCAGCGAGAACGACATCGGCAACCTGCATTTCGCCGCGAACGAATAACCTCCGGCGTCGACGTTCGACGCCGACTCAGCTCTTCGACGCACCCGACTTCGAACGAACGTAGATCGACGTCGTCGATCCGTCGCCGGTCTTGCGTTTCTCGATCTCGAACAAGCCGCTCGCAGCGATCAGTCCGCTCAGCTTCGGGTACCCGTCGTTGCGCGAATCGAAATCGGGCGCCTGCTTCGCAATGCTGTTGCCGACCATGCCGAGGAAGGACCAGCCGGCGTCGTCCGACGACGCCTCGACCGCATCGCGCAACAGGCTGACAAGCGCTTGCCCTGCTGGAGGGAGGCGAAAGGCCGCGCCACCGCGGGCAAGTCCTCACCGCCATTGCCGGTCAGGATCCCGGTGGAAATGAACTTGTCGCACGCGGACACGAACGGTGCCGGCGTCTTTTTTTCGGCGAAAACGTACATCAAGAGACCGGCTTCGCGAACGCGCGGCGCGAGTCCGGTGAAGTCGCTGTCGCTTGACACGATGCAGAAGCCACCGAGCTTGGCGCCTGGAGCCAGGTCCATCGCGTCGATGATCAGCGCCGAGTCGGTCGCGTTTTTGCCGGTGGTGTAGCGGAACTGCTGGATCGGCTGGATCGCGTACTTGAGCAGCGCTTCCTTCCAGCCCTTCAACTGCGGTCCGGTCCAGTCTCCGTACGCGCGCTTGACCGTTGCGGTCCCATACTTGGCGATCTCCGCGAGCACGCCTTCGACTACAGAGGACTGCGCATTGCCCGGGTCGATCAGCACTGCAATTTTGGTGCGCATGCAGACGAAGCTTGCGCATCCGGATGGCGCGAACTGTCGTAGTTCGACCGATGCTGCATTGTGATGATCGCCGCGATGGACGCCAGCCAGGACTCCATATCCATGCCATCCATCCGAATCAAGGCCGCGGCGGTTCTCCTCATTGCTGTCGCTGCATCCTCAGCCCGGATCGCCCACGCCGCACCGACCGCACCGGATGCCGTCGCCGAAGTCGCGGCAAAGGCGCACGAGGCCGGACGCTTCGACGGTCTGATCGTGCTCGATCGTGGCAACACCCGGCTCTACAGCGGCCGCTTTGGCGATGCCGACCGCGCCACGCACCGACCGCACACGACCGACGAACGCTGGCGCTGGGCTTCGATCACCAAGCAGGTGACGGCGGTCCTCGTGATGCAGCAGGTGGAACGCGGGCGATTGCGTCTCGACGACGTCCTTGCTGACGCCCTTCCCGGGTTCGGCACGCCGGCCATTGCCGCGATTACGCTGCGCCAGTTGCTGCAGCACACGTCGGGCCTCGCAAATCCCGACGACACGCCAACCAATGCGGCCGGCGTTCCTTCGTTCTATCGCGGCGCAACGATGGCAGGACATCCGGTTCCCGGCGTATGCGCCGGTCCGATGAAACATGCGGCCGGCGAACGTTTCGACTACAACAACTGCGATTACCTGGTGCTGGCTGCGGTGCTCGAGCGGTTAACGGGATTGTCGTACGCTGCACAGATCGAGCGCCGGATCGCGAAGCCGCTCGGGCTGAAGACACTCGCACCCATGGTGGCGAGTGCGCGCCCCGCCCGGGATCGCGTCACCGGTTACCTCGCCGACGGACGACCCGAACCGCGACTCGACATCGGACGCTACGGTGCGGCCGGAGCGTTGTACGGCACTGTCGACGACTTGCTGCGTTTCGATCGTGCACTCGTCGATGGAACGCTGCTGTCCGCCTCAAGCACCGATCTCATGTGGAAAGGGGAGCCGAAGTTCGGGTACGTGGCATTGGGCGCATGGTCGTATTCGGCAAAGCTTGCGCGCTGTGCCGCGCCCGTCGACATCGTCGAGCGCCAGGGCGGGATCGGCGGAATCCACACGATCAACGTGCTTGCTCCGAAACAGCATGTCGTGTTGATCGCATTTTCCAACACGGCGGCCACTGACTGGGGACAGGTCTGGCAAGGATCGGGGCTGCTGTACGACCTGCTCGACGCGGCCTTGTGCGCAGGGGCACCGCCCGCTGATGGACCGTGACATTCACGCGCGTGTCAGGCGCGACCGTGCGTAGTGCCACTTCCCAACCGACGACGGCGCCACGCATGACCCTCCCGATCGAAGCCGCCCTTGCCGCCCGCTGGAAGGAAGCGGTATTCCTCTGTACCAAATGCATGAAGCGGCAGGATCGAAAGGATCTGCGCGGGGAGTTGCGCAGTGCACTCAAGTCGGAAGGTCGCAAGGACATCCGGGTCATTGCGTGCGGTTGCCTGGACGTGTGCCCGAAGCATGGCGTGACAATCGCCCGTTCAAGCGAACTGCGGGACCATCCACCGCGCCTGCACGTTCTCGACAATCGCGACGGTGTCGAGGATGTGCGCCGCTGGCTGCTGGATGGCTGACGCCGCGATCACCGTCGGCGTTCCTCGACTCAGCGTGCTGCAAACGCATCGCTCTGGCGACGTGCGCGTCAAGCCAGGTGACGGAACAGAAGACCGATGTACGCCCCGATCGCGAGGACGGCCGCGCCGGTCATCCAGCCGTGAAAGCGCCCTTCCCGTATCGTTGCGCCGCCCGCGGCCAGCGCGGCGAACAGCAGATGGAACAGCAGATTCGAGGGATCACCAATGCTGCCGGTGAACAGGAATTCCTTCGTCAGACTGATGCCGACCAGCAACAGGAGCAACACGAAAAACCAGCGCTGCTGACCGTAGTAGTGAGCCCGCAGGTCGACCGCCGCGTCGCCGAAGAAGTCCGGCAGCACCAGCGCGGCAAGCAGGTACATCACGATCTGCTGGGCGAGAGCGGTTGCAAATTCGAGGAAGGTCCAGTCCACGTGGTGGCGCAACCCGAACATCGCCCACCACGATTGCACCGCGAGGACCAGCAGCAGCACCGACCAGATGATCGACGGCCAGTAGACGACCAGACGCGCGCGCGACTGCATCATGCCGCGGTAGCCTTTCAGGATCTGCGTGATTGCCATGCCGAGGATGATCGACAGCAGCACGGAAAGGTAATTGAATGCGTCCATCAATGGTCTCCATTCCCGATGACGATCAGTGCACCGTAGCCGCTGCCGACGCGCCGAGAATCAGCGCGCATGGCGTGGCGATGGAGATTGATGGTGGCTTGCGCTGCAGACCTCATCGAACGCGATACGAAAGAAGATGTCTTCTCCATTGTCCATCAGCGACCTTCGTGATCGGCAACATCGCCGGCCAGGACGTGCGACGTTCCCGCTGACGTCGCCGATATCGGCGGCATCGCTGGCCCCAGCAACGTCATCTGCTGCGGCGACGAGAGAGCGATGTTTTCTTCCTGCAGGCGCGCGAGAAGGTTGAACAGCAATTCGCTGCGTACGCTGCCCGCCTGCCGCGGATTGGCGATATAGCCGACCGCGATGAAGATCAGCGACATGCCTTCGATGCCGTCGAGCAGCACGCTGGGCGTCGGCGTCGACAACACGCCCGGATGATCTGCGAAGGTCTCGGTGATGATCTCGCGAATGCGGGTCGGGTTGCTCTCCACCGGCACCGGCAGGCGGATGCGCACGCGACCTTCGGCATTCGATAGCGTCACGTTGCGCACGCTCTTGGTGATCAGTTCGGAGTTCGGCACGATCACGGTCGAGCGGTCGCTCATCTGGATTTCGGTCGCGCGCACGTTGATGCGGCGGATGTCGCCTTCGGCATCGCCGAGCACGACCCAGTCGCCAACCTTCACCGGCCGCTCGATCAGAAGGATCAGTCCCGACACGAAATTCTGCACGATCGCCTGCAGGCCGAAACCGATGCCAACGGACAACGCGCTCGCGACCCACGTGATCTTTTCGAGGCTGAAACCGAGCGCGGACAGCGCGAATGCAACGACCACGACGCCGCCGACATAGCCAAGCAGCGTCGTGACCGACGTGCGCATGCCGGGATCCAGTCGGGTCGTCGGCAGATACTGGTTGAACAGCCAGCTCTTCAACGCCTTCAGCGCTGCCAGCCCGATGAAGAACACCGCGAACGCGCCGAACACTGCGCCGGGTGTCACTTCGATCTGGCCGATCTTGAGGCCCGCGCCGGCCTGCGCAATGCGCGCGACCAGATCCGACGGGCCGCTGCCGTAAGGTGAAAATACTGTCGCAATCGCGAGAACCAGCGCGCAGACGCGGAACACACCCGAACACAGCACTTCGACCTGTTGGAGCGCACGCCCTTCGATTCCGAGCGTATTGCGCAACCACGGCGCACGCGATGCCATCAACGCGGCGCAGATGTCTTCGATCAGGTGCACAAGAAGATAGAAGGTCGACGCGACAATGCCGAGGCCAACGATCTGTCGCGCGATCTGCTGCGCGAGCGCGACGTATCCGGTAAGGGCGCACAGCACGATGGCGATCACGCCGACCCACAACGCTGCGACGCACAGGCCGATCCACGCCGAGCGCTGGGACGGGTCCTGTTCCTTTGGCTCCTCGCGATCGGATGTCTGCGGAACATCCGCACGCGCGACACGGAGCAGCCCCCAACCGATGACCGCTGCGTACAGCAGCGCCGCGGCAAGGCTTCCCGCGATCGTGGCCGACAGGCTCGCGCCGACGAGACTGTTGATCCGCTGCTGCAAAATACTGAGTGCAACGGCGCATCCGAACAGGAACGGGAATGTGCGAAGTCGGACCGCAATCGCGTCGGGAATCTCCGGCAGGCGCCACGACGGTCGCCGGGCCGACAACAGCGCACGGCCGAGGCCGGCCACGAAACTGCCGAAGAAGATTGCTGCGACCACCGCGCGCGCGAAACCTGCCTCGGCATCGGAGAACGCACCATTCCAGTCGAGCGCGACCATGATGAGTTTCGCACCGCCGCCGACGAATGCGGTCGCGACCACGACCAGGGCAAATGCGAGCGCCGAACGCCGCAGGCGTCCCTGCGGGACACGGTTGGCCGTCATGCGCATGAGGCCGCGTTCGACCGACCACCGACCGAACACCATGAGAAACAGTCCGACCAGCAGGCCACCGATCGCGACGACCCGGTTGTCCGGCGCAAAGCTGTCGCCCAGCGCCACGGCCATGCCGTCGCGTGACGCGCCAAGGCGCGCTCCGTCGCGCGCGAGGTTGCCGCTGACATCGCGCCAAAACGTCGGTGTCAGCGGGGATGCGGTGCGTTGCGACAGCCGGGCCTGGAAATTCGCCCGCCGCATCTCGGCAATCTGGCCAGCCAGTTGCTGGCTGTCGATGGCGAGCAGCTTGGCACGCTTGATCTCCGCATCGAGGACGGCGCGCTGCTTGTCGAGGTCCAGGCGGCGCGCCGCAATGTCGGGCGCTTCCGCAGCCGCGCCCTTGACCGGGGCATCGCCCAGTTCACCGAGGCGGGCATCGAGGTCGACCAACGTGGGCGTGCGATCGCCGGTCAGCGCATCGGCCTGTGCGACCAGCGCCGCCACGGCGTCGCGATAGTCGTTGAGCGTTGCGTCGGTCAGTGGAGTGTCGCTGCCTTGCGCAGCGGCGAGCTGCTTGCGGATGTCGGCCATCTGCTGATTGGCAACGTCGATGTCCTTGGCCGAATCAGGCGCCTGCGCGAAGCACGGCAGGCTGGCGATCGACAGAACGATGAACAAGGCGAAACGGAGGGCTGCATGCATGCGGCGCATGATCGAAGCCATCGGCGATGGCGTCAACGAGCGCGATGCTTGCATGCGGAACCTATTCAAGAGGAGACACGCGACGCCTCGGCGAATGCATGCGCAGACTGTTTTCAATGTGGCGCGCCCTCCCGCCCGATGCGCGCCCGCTCGTTCTTCGAGCTGGCGGACGCGATCCCGATATCGGTGGGAGCGGCTTCAGCCGCGATGCTTCTGCTTCTGCAAGTCCTTCCAGAGCATGGCGGCTGAAGCCGCTCTCACAGAAAATGCATGCCCGACTTCTGCAATGCGCCCGATTACACCGTCGTCGGATTGGGCTTGTCAGGATCGAGCTTCCATTGCTTGATCGCGCGCGCAACGTCTTCCGGATTCATCTTGCCCTCGGACGCCAGCGCGGAAATCGCCGCCTGCGCAATCCAGTAACGATCGACCTCGAAGAAGCTGCGCAGGTTTGCGCGCGAGTCACTGCGCCCGTAACCATCCGTTCCGAGCACGACATAACGCTTGCCATCAGGCATGAACGCACGCACCTGGTCGGCGTATTCGCGCACATAGTCGGTTGCGGCAATCACCGGTCCGGCACGACCGTCGAGACACGCGGTGACGTGTGCCTTGCGCGGCGTCTTGTCCATCGGATGCAGACGGTTCCAGCGTTCGACGTCGAATCCGTCGCGGCGCAGTTCGCTGAAACTCGGACACGACCAGATGTCGCTCGCAACGCCGAAATCCTTCTCCAGCAGTTCGGCCGCAGCAATCACTTCACGCAGGATCGTTCCCGACCCGAGCAGTTGCACGCACGGCACGTTCGCCGCCTTGCCCTTGGCTTTTGCCGAATCCCGATGTCCAAGCCCCGAATCGCGGAACAGGTACATCCCCTTGATGATGTCCAACTCGACGCCCGCGGGCATCTCGGGATGAGTGTAGTTCTCGTTCATCACGGTGACGTAGTAATAGACGTCCTCCTGCTCCTGCATCATGCGG
>NZ_JBDSWZ010000115.1:0-5423 GCF_039926425.1 Dokdonella sp. | reverse complement strand
CTGACCAACGCGCGCCGTCTACTTGGTCAGGATCAACTTGTCGTTGCGCGTCAGTCGCAGGCGGTATTCCTGTCCGGCATGCTCGATGACGAGTTCGTTCTCTCCGGCCATCAGCCGGCGACTGTCGATGCGCGGCGTGCGCTGGCCGCGATCAACGCGATCCATGCCTGCCGTGGTCGTCGACACCGGGTTGATCAGTGAACCGCTGGTCGTTGCGTGGTGATCGAACATGACGCTCTCCCGCCGAGTGGGTTGGGACCAATGATAATGATTCTCATTTGAGTGTCAACTGCCGGTTGGTCTCGCTCCATGAGGGTGAAGCCAGCATCGCCTCGCCCAGTGGTCGCTCCTTCCCGAGGTGTTAGGATGCGCGCACTCCACTGGGGAGTAGTCGACCACGGCGAACCGCCGCGGAGCACGCGTCAACACACTTGGCGAACACGCCATGGCGCGCGCGACGATGCAGTGCATCGTCCGGCAAGACCTTTGGTTTCGTGCGATCGAACCCGGCCGGGGACGCTTGCGCGGAGCCATTGCGTCCATTCTTCCCCGGCCTCGGAACCTTCCATGCAAACCCTGCTCATTTCGACCGCCGCGGTCGCGATCGCCGAAATCGGCGACAAGACACAACTGCTGTCACTGATTCTCGCAGCCAAATATCGGCGTCCGTGGCCCATCTGCCTCGGCATTTTCGCCGCAACCATCGTCAATCATGCGCTGGCCGGTTCGGTCGGTATGGTCGTTGCGCAATGGTTGTCGCCACAGACGCTGAAATGGATCGTCGCGGCGAGTTTTTTCCTGGTTGCCGCGTGGACTCTGATTCCCGACAAGGTCGACGACGGCGACGCCACGCGCGGCGCCGGTCACGGAGTGTTCGTGGCGACACTGATCGCGTTCTTCCTCGCCGAGATGGGCGACAAGACGCAGATCGCGACCGTGGTGCTCGCCGCGCAATATCAGCCGCTGTGGCAGGTTGTCGCCGGAAGTACGCTCGGCATGCTGCTTGCAAATGTACCGGTGGTCTGGCTCGGTGCCCGCTTCGCTTCGAGGCTGCCACTCAAGGCGGCGCGGATCGGCGCAGCGTTGTTGTTCGCGGCATTGGGAATCTGGATCCTGCTGCGTTGATGGCACCGCAGCGGCAGCACGACAACGGCCTGCAGGGACATTGATGCGCGACTCGTGGCCTCCAGTTGCCAAGCGACGTTTCCTGCACATGGGGTGCATGGCACTCGTGCTCTGGGCGCTCGCGTGTTCGTCGGCCGGCGCGGAACGGGCTCCTCCTGCCATTGCAGGGCCAACGCAGACGCTGGAAACGCAGCTTCGCTGGATGCCGTGGCGGCGAGACGCAAGTCGCGAAGGGCTGCCGCGCAACTGGGTGTCGGCGCTGGCGCAGGACCGCGAAGGCTTCATGTTTGCCGGCACGGAAGAAGGACTCGCGCGCTATGACGGGCAACACTGGACCCCGTTGCCGCTGCCGCTCGATGCGTCCACGCGGCAGCCCTACATCAACGCGCTCGCTGCAAGCGGCGACGGCTCGATATGGATCGGAACCGACACTGCGGGCTTGTTCGTCCATCGCAGCGGTGCACTCGAGCGTCGGGTGCTGTCGGGGCCGGCCGCCACGCGCGACATCAAGAGCATCGTCGACGACCCGAATCGTGGCACGTGGATCGGCACGGACAACGGGATTTTCCTGTGTGTCGCAGGCCGCTGTAGCGAGATCGAAGCCGCTCGCGGGTTGCGCACCCGACGCATCCTGCCGACACACGATGCGAACGGAGACCTTCTCTATGTCGGCACGTCGGACGCCGGAGTCTTTCGCATCGACGACCCGTACGGCATGCCACGGCGATCAGCATGGCGGCTCACCGGGAAGGAAGGCCTTCCCGACGACACCATCGGTGCGCTGATCGAATGGGACGGTGCCGCTGGCAAGGACTTGTGGGTGGGCACCGCACACGGAGTGGCGCGACTGGGCGGGGATGGCCTTGTGGTATACGCCGCGGAGTCGGGTTTCCCCGCGGGCGCGAGTGCCTTCGTGCGCATGCCCCACGGCGATGGCGCCGAGAGCCTCATCGCAGCCCTTCCGGTCGGCGGCCTCGCCGAATTCGACGAGGATGGCCATTGGCGGCTCACGACGACGGCCAACGGGTTGCCCGAGAATGCGGTCAACACCGTGATGCTGTCGGACCCTGGCCAGCCGAGCCCGGTGGTGTGGCTCGGCTCCGCCCACAATGGAGTACTGCGCGGCGAGCCCCGAATGTGGTCGGCTTTCACGCAGCGCAATGGCCTTCCCAACAACGTGGTCCATTCCATCGGTGAGGCGAATTTTCTCGACGGCAAGAACACGCTGTGGATGGGCACGGCGGATGGCAGCGTCCGTTGGGACCGAGGTGCATGGCGGCCATGGCTCCCGTCCGACTACGCGCATCGCCAGGTGTTCGAGGTGATCCGCGACGCCGACCGTTTGTGGATTGCGACGCGAAAAGGACTCTTGCAGTGGTCGCGCAAGGGCGTGCGCGAGTTCACGACCGCCAATTCCGATTTGCCGGACAACGCAGTCATCGGCATGCACCTGCAGACCGGTGCGAATGTGCCGAGCACCCTCTGGCTCGCCACCGGTCACGGACTCGCGGCAATGCGCGGCGATCGCCTGCAACGCGAGCCCGTGCCGGACGGGAAAACCGACTTCTTCGTGCGAGTGGTCCGCGGCACTCTCGATGCAGCAGGCAAAACAACCCTGTGGGCGGGCGCGGAGCAGGGCCTGTTCTACCAGCAGTCCGGTTCATGGCGCGAACTGGAGTGCCGCACGTTTCCGCACACCGCCGTTTTCGATCTGCGCGAGCGCGGCACGCCGGGACACGATCACGCCCTGTGGGTCGCCTCGTTCGACGGCGTCATGCGCGTGGATCTGGACCACGATTTTTCCTGCACCCCGCTCACGCTTCCGAAGTCGGCGCACGTCGCGTCGATCTACCAGTTGCAGTTCGATCGGCGCGATCGCATGTACCTGTTCGGCGCTTACGGCGTCATGCGGTTGCCCGCCGACTATCCTGCGCGGGGCGGCTCTTCCATCGAGTATTTCGACCTCGCGGACGGCTTGCCCGATCTGGAATTTACGCGCGCATCGCTGCTCGACTCGCAAGGTCGGGTGTGGGGCGGCACCGGCGAGGGCGCGACCATGTACGACCCCTCGGCGGAGCGTGTTCCGTCTGCACCGCATCCTTTGCGCCTGCTCGCGGCGAAGGACGAGCAGAGCGGACGCACCTTGCGCGAGGGCGTGGATCTGGACGTGTCAGCAAGCAACATCGCATTCGACCTGGGCCTGCTGTCGTATCAACGCGACGACCGCACGCGCTATCGCTCACAGTTGCTGGGCCTGGATGACGCGCCCGGCGACTGGACGGAGAGCGGGCACCGCAGTTACAGCCGACTGCCCGCCGGGCATTACGCATTTCGCGCGTGGGCGCGCGCCGCGGACGGTGTGGAATCGGGTCCGGTCGTGTGGTCGTTTCGTGTGCACGCACCGTGGTGGCGCCGTTCGTGGGCCTTCGTGCTCTTTGGAATCGTGCTCGTGTTGCTGGGCCTCGTCGTCGGACGTCTGCGCGAGCGCCTGCGGGCCCATGCGCTGGCGCAGCAAGCGCATGAACTCGAACGGGAGGTGGGCGAGCGTACCCGCGAGCTCGCGGAAGCCAATCGCCTGCTCGAGCACGCATCGTTGACCGACCCGCTGACCGGCCTGTGGAACCGCCGCTATCTCGGTATCGAGCTTCCGCCCGAATGCGACCGCGCGATTCGTCGCGTGGTGCGCAAAGAGCCGGCTGCGGATCTCATTTTCCTGCTCGCCGACGTTGACCATTTCAAACACATCAACGATGCCTACAGCCACGCGGCAGGCGATGCGGTGCTGGTCGAGCTTGCACGCCGCATCCGCGCGTTGCTTCGCACCGGCGATATCGCGGTCCGTTGGGGCGGCGAGGAATTTCTGGTCGTCCTGCGCGATGCCGAACGCGCCAACGCACAGGCATTGGCGCAGCGGTTGCAGCAAGCGGTCGGAGCGGCTCCGTTTTCGGTCCAGGGCACCGACATCCCCGTCACGTGTTCGATCGGTTGGGCGGCGTTTCCGTTCGCGCCCGGCGCACCGTCGCTCCACAGTGCGGACGAGGCGATCACGTTCGCGGACGCAGCGCTCTATCGAGCGAAGCACGGCGGGCGGAACCGGGTCGTCGGGGCAGTCGCAAACTGCAATGACACGGGTGTAGGGCTCGACTTCGTCGACGCGCCCAACAATGCGGAGCGGAGCGAGCCGCCGCGCCGGTGAACCACAGACCCGTTTTCGCTCCCATCGATCCTCTGCCTCCGCTGCGTGCACGCTGCGGCTCCAACACATCGAGTTCGCGCGCGGCTGCGCGCGACACGCGCAAGCGGCCAGACGAAGGTCTTGTCGTCGCCGCTCTTTCCGATGCTCGCCGATGTTCGCGGCGCCTGGACTGTGGATTGTGCTGCGCTGATGCGATGGGCTAAGTTCGGGTTTGGCTGACGATCCTTGTGGATCTCCGGATCAACGCGATCAAGGTGAAAAGGATGTTCCGTGCTACGCCTTTCTTTGTTGTGGCCGCGACACTGCTCGCTGCGAGTGCCTGTGCGCCGGCGGCACACGCCGCGGAAATGATCGGTGCTTGCACGATCCCGCAGCCGATTTCGTCCTTCGAACGGCTCTATCTCGGAGCCGACAGGGACGCCCACGCGACCCGGTTCGATCCAGCCAACGAACAAGCCTTCCTCGATCTGGATCGACGGCTGAGGGCGAATCCGGACGATGTCGATGCACGCATCACGCGCGGCTACGCACTCGCACGTCGTGGTGAGCGCACCTTGTCAGCGGCCGACTATCGTCGTGCAACGAAACTGGCGCCGCATCGCACGCGGATCGGTTGGAGCGAGGGATGGGCGCTGTGGGCGCTCGGTGATCCCACCTGCGCCCTCAACGCGTGGCAACGCGCCGGCTCGCTGCAAGGCGGAGACGCGTTCTGGCTTCCGTATACGTTGGCGATGGGGTACTGGGCAGCCGGTAAAAAAGACGTCGCCATCGCCTACTACCACGCTGCAGCACGCAGCGCACCGGAGCGTTTCGGAACGCTCGAAGCCATGAACACCTACACGCAGCGTTGGGCGCCGGACGAACGGCGCACGATGAACGACATTGCGTCCGCGGCAGGCGTGCAACCGTCCTCTCGCTTTCAACCTCCGAACTGGCTTCCGTGGACCCGCTAAACGCCGCGCGCCAAGCGAGGCTTACAGCGCGTCGGCGTCGAGCTCGCCCGTACGGATGCGCACGACGCGTGCGAGCGGCCAGACGAAGATCTTGCCGTCGCCGATCTTGCCGGTGTTGGCCGCGTGCGTGATCGCTTCGACGCAGCGCT
>NZ_JBDSWZ010000114.1:0-8485 GCF_039926425.1 Dokdonella sp. | reverse complement strand
ACCGGAGATTTCCATGCGCATCCTCTTGTATGCCCTCTTCTTTCTTGCCGGTGGAACCGCGCTGGCACAGGAGCGTGCCATCGCATGGGTGGGCACCAACGGCGCCGGGACGGTGGTGCGATTCGATCCGGATCACCTCCCGCGCCCTGCGCTGATTCTGTTCTGGGCGACGTGGTGCCCGTACTGCAAGGCGCTCATGCCTCATCTGCAAAAGGTGAGGGACGCCGCGGGAGCGGATCACCTCGACATTTACGCGATCGACATCAAGGACGACGGCGATCCCCGGGCCGAATTGCGCGAGCGTGGCCTCGACTTCACCCTGATCACCGACGGGGACGCCATCGCGGCGCAGTATGGAGTGAAGGGAACGCCGACCTTGCTGCTGGTCAATGCACAGGGCAGCGTCGCCTACCGGATGGGCAGCGATTCACCGGACACGACCGAGGCCACGCTTCGGGAGAAGCTTCACCTCCATCCTGCGTCGCCCGCAAAGCGCTGACGCGAGCACAGACGCTGTTTGTTGCGTCACCGACGGGGTTCGACCGTGATGACGGTCTTGACCGAATTGGCGATGAAGCAACGGTCGTGCGCAGCTTCGTGCATCGCGTCGACGCTCGCGTCGTCTGCGGCATGGCCCGGCGCGAAATCGACGCACGGACGCAGCACGACATGGGTGATCGCCTGCTTTCCGGGTCCGATGCGCGCCATCTGCCCGACCGCGTCATCGTCGTAGCGATCAATCACGAAGCCGCGTTCGGCTGCGATCGCGAGAAACCACAGCATGTGGCAACTGGAGATCGCCGCGATGAATGCCTCTTCGGGATCGACCGCCGTAGGGTCTGACCACGGCAGAGGCACGACGTGTGGAGACGACGAGCCAGCCACAATCGCGCCGCCGTCGAAGCGCCATTCGTGCCGACGCGAATACGCGTTGCTGGCGAAGTCCGCACCGGCGTCTCGCCTCCAGTGGATGTGCGCGCTGTAGTCCGTCATCGTTCGGTTCCTGGCCCGGTCGGCGGAATCCGCATGCTAGCGTCGTTGTCACCAGGATGCAGGGTGCAACGCGGTGTGCACCGATCGTGATCGCGACGGCGCCCGCGCGCCGGTCGCGCAGAGCCGATTGCATCGACGGCGCGCTGCCGTTTTAATGGTCCGCCCGTTTTCCCCAGCACCCTCCCAAGGAGTTCCGATGTCCGTCGTGCGCATGAGCGATCTCGATCTGTCCGGCCGACGCGTGCTGATTCGCGAGGATCTGAACGTGCCGATCGACGCCGGTCGCATCACGTCCGAAACGCGCATCGTCGCGGCGTTGCCGACGCTGAAGCTCGCGCTGGAAAAAGGAGCCGCGGTGATGGTGACTTCACATCTCGGCAGACCGAAGGAAGGGATCTGGTCGGAAGAGGATTCGCTTGCACCCGTTGCCCGACGTCTGGGCGAGCTGCTCGGTCGCAACGTTCCGCTGATCCGCGACTGGATCGATGGTGTTGCGGTTGCAGCGGGCGAGATCGTGCTGCTCGAGAATTGCCGCATGAACGTGGGCGAGGCAAAGGATGACGATGCACTCGCGAAAAAATACGCCGCGCTGTGCGACGTCTACGTGATGGACGCGTTCGGGACCGCGCATCGCGCGCAGGCATCGACGCACGGCGCGATCCGCTTCGCCACGATCGCCGCGGGCGGTCCGTTGTTGATGGCCGAACTCGATGCGTTGGCCAAGGCGCTCGACAAGCCCGCGCGGCCGCTGCTCGCCATCGTTGCCGGCTCCAAGGTCTCCACCAAACTGACGTTGCTGGAGACACTGGTGAGCAAGGTCGACCAGTTGATCGTCGGCGGCGGCATCGCAAACACCTTCATCGCAGCGATGGGTCACAACGTCGGCAAGTCGCTGGTCGAGCGGGATCTGCTGGAGACCGCGCGCCGCATCATTGCCGATGCGGCGTCACGTGGCGCCGATGTGCCGGTGCCCACCGATGTGGTCGTTGCACCCGCGTTTGCAGCCGATGCGCCGGCGACCGTAAAAGCGGTCGACGAGGTCGGGGACGACGACATGATTCTCGACATCGGCCCCGACACCGCGAAGCGGTACGCCGAACTCATCGCGAGTGCGGGAACGGTGGTGTGGAACGGGCCGGTCGGCGTCTTCGAATTCGACGCGTTCGGAAAGGGCACCGAAACGCTCGCACGCGCGATTGCCGCATCCAGGGCGTTTTCGATCGCCGGCGGCGGCGATACGTTGGCAGCAATCGAGAAGTACGGCGTCGCCGATCAGGTCTCCTACATTTCGACCGGCGGCGGTGCGTTCCTCGAATTCCTCGAAGGGAAGACGCTGCCGGCGGTCGAGGCGCTCGAAGCGCGCGGCTGAATCGTTGAATGGTCGGGATGTGCGTGCGTTCGCACCGCGTACGATCGACTCCTTGTTACATTCCCGCCGACCAATCGGGAAACGACATCATGAAGGCATGGCTTGCAGCCGTCGCCGCAGCGGCGCTGCCATTGCATTGCATTGCTCAAGCGGTGCAGACCGGAACTCTCGAGCTCCGCTGGGGCGATCCGCCGCCGGGCAGTGGCGCGGCGCCACGATTCGAGGCGCGCATCACCGACGCGGACGGTCACGTCCAGGCGATCGACGCACAGCAGGCGTTGCGCGCATCGCAGGATCTGTTCTCGCTTTACGGACGCGAGGTGGATGTCATCGCGCAACCGGGCCTGCGAACGGGCGACACGCTCGTGCCGGAATCGATCATGGCGTCGGGCGTGTCGGTGCAGGCCACGCAGATGCCGCGCGTGCTTGGCTCGCAACCGTGGGTGACGTTGCTGTGCAAGTTCGCCGACATCACCGACGAGCCGCGTGACATCCCGTATTTCACCGGGACGCTGTCGAACGATCCGGGCCGGCTGGACCAGTACTGGCGCGATGTGTCGTATGACAAGGTCGACATCGTCGGCAGCGAGGTCCATGGGTGGTACACGCTGCCGCACCCCCGCGTGCACTACGTGCCGCTCAACGCGGATGGCAGCGACGGCCGCGCCGATCTCGACGCGTTGTGGAATGACTGCACGCACGTTGCGGATGTGAGCGTGGACTTCACTCCCTTTGTCGGCATCAACACGATGTACAACGCGAACCTCGACTGCTGCGCGTGGGGCGGCGGGCACCGCGCGACCCTCGATGGAGTGAACAAGATCTGGTATTCGACATGGGAACCACCGTGGGGTTATGCCAACGAAGCCCCGCTGGCGCATGAGATGGGGCACGGCTTCGGTCTTCCGCACGCGAACAATTCGGACCGCGATTCCGACCCGTACGACAATCCGTGGGATGTGATGAGCGACGCCTGGGACCACGCAGGCGGTGACTCCACCTTTGGCGCGCAGCCCAAACACATCGGTATCTGGTCGCGCGATCATCTGGGCTGGATCGATTCGGCGCGCAAGGTGACGATCTCGGACGATGGGTCGGTCACCGGCATCGTGCTCGATCGGGCCAGCCTCATCGGTTCGACGAATCCGCAGATGATCGAGGTGACCTTGCCGGCCCCCGAGCCTGCGTCGCACTACTACGTGATCGAGGCACGCAAGCGCGTCTCCGGCTTCGAAGTGAATCTCGCCGGCGACGCAGTGATCATTCACGAGGTGAGCCTCGGTCGCAGCGAGCCTGCATGGAGCGTCGATGCGTCGGTTCCGCCTGCCAATGTTGCGGATGATCCGGGCTCGATGTTCGTCGTCGGGGAACAATGGACGGAACCCGGCGGCGCATTCACCGTGCACGTCACCGCCCAAACGGCGGAGGGATTCGTGCTGGACGTGCAGCGTGGTCCGGGCGACGTGATCTTCGCGAGCGGTTTCGATTGATGGGCCTGAGTCTTTTCGATCTCGACGGCACGCTGATCGACTCCGAGCAGGGCATCGTCAACTCGATCGAGTACGCATTGGCGAAACTGGACGTTGAAAGTCCGTCGCGCGCATCGCTGCGCGACTGGATCGGACCTCCGCTGCGCGCGATGTTTCCTCAGGTCCTCGGAAACGACCCGGCGACAATCGAGCGTGCGGTCGCCTGCTACCGCGAGCGCTTCAACGACATCGGCTGGCGCGAGCACACGGTGTATCCGGGAATCGGCGAGGTCATTCACGCACTCGCCACGCGCGGTGACCGATTGGCGGTGGTGACGACCAAAGCCGATCTCTATGCCGAACGTATCGTGCGCGGACTGCCGTTCGGTGACCGCTTCGAGCGCGTCTATGCCGCAGCGCCAGCAAGCCACGATAGCGAGAAAGCGGCGATGATCGCGCAGGCGCTTCGGGATTTCGAGACGAATGCAGGCGACGCGGTGATGGTCGGCGATCGTCGTTTCGACATCGACGGCGCACGCGCGAACGGTGTCCGTGCAATCGGGGCCGGTTGGGGATTCGGCAGTCGCGAGGAGCTTCGCAACGCGGGCGCCGATGCGATCGCCGAGACGGTCGAGGAGCTCGGATCGATGTTGTTGCGGAAAGCGCCTGCAGAAGACTGAAACACGAAGGACACGTTGGGGAAAAAGGCACGACGATGCCGGACGTTTCGCGCGCCTACGCTGCCGATCAGCGCTGGATCGACGCTCCCTTCACACGGACGTTCCGCGAGGTCGCACGCGACGTCGGCGGGGGTCGGCGTGACGACTGAACCGCTTCGTTGCGTCGCGTATGATCGGGGCGTGCCACGGCAACGTGATCGATCGTTGCCGACCTCCGGCCATCCGCCGTTCGAACCGAAGGAGATCCACCCTGTGCAACCGCAACTTCGACGCACCAAGATCATTGCGACACTCGGTCCCGCCACCGATGCGCCCGGTGCGTTGAAGCGGTTGCTGGCTGAAGGCGTCAATGTGGTCCGGCTCAATCTCTCGCACGGAACGCCGGACGATCACCGCGCCCGCGCTGCGGCGGTTCGCGCCGCAGCGGCCGAACTCGGCAACGAGGTCGCGATCCTCGCCGACCTGCAGGGGCCGAAGATTCGCGTCGAGCGGTTCGCCAACGGGCCGATCGAGCTGCAAGCCGAACAGGTTTTCACGCTCGACTGTCGGCCTGACGCACCCGCCGGCGATGCAACGCGGGTGGGCGTCAGCTATCACGATCTATGGCGCGATGTGAAACCTGGCGACATCCTGCTGCTTGACGATGGCCTGATCGCGCTCGAAGTGCTCGAAGTCGGCAAGCAGACCGTTCGCTGCAGCGTGCTGATCGGCGGCAGGCTGTCCGATCGCAAGGGAATCAACCGGCAGGGTGGCGGTCTCACCGTGGCTGCGCTGTCGGACAAGGACCGCAACGACATCAAGCTCGCTGCCGAACTCGAAGCGGATTTTCTCGCAGTGTCATTCGTGAAGACTGCCGACGACATCCACACGGCCCGCCGACTGCTGCACGAGGCCGGCGGCACTGCCGCGCTGGTTGCGAAGATCGAGCGCGCCGAAGCGATCGTCAACCTCAGCGAAATCGTCATCGCATCGGACGCGGTGATGGTCGCGCGGGGCGATCTCGGTGTCGAGATCGGCGATGCGGAATTGCCCGGCCTGCAGAAAAAGATCATCCGCGAGGCGCTGCTGCAGAGCCGGGTCGTGATCACCGCGACACAGATGATGCAGTCGATGGTCGAATCGCCCATTCCGACGCGCGCCGAAGTGCTCGACGTCGCCAACGCAGTGATCGACGGCACTGACGCGGTGATGCTGTCGCAGGAAACCGCGGCCGGCAAACATCCGGACAAGGCGGTCGCCGCGATGCGTCGCGTCTGCCTCGGCGCCGAACGCCAGTTCGAGCCGACCGAAGATCTCAGCGTGGGCGCGCATCGCCTCGACCGCACCGACCAGGCAATCGCCCTGGCCGCCATGTTCCTCGCCGGACAGATCGGCGTGCGCGCGATCGTGGCGCTCACCGAAAGCGGCGGGACCGCGCAATGGTTGTCACGTTACCGGTCCATCGTTCCGATCTATGCGCTGTCACGCAATGCCGCTGCGCGTCGCCGCATGCTCCTGTACCGGGACGTGAATCCGATCGACTTCGACGCGCAAGGCGTCGGGCCAACCCAGGCGGCTCGCGATGCAATCCGTCATCTGTTCACCCTCGGCCACCTGAGCGTCGACGACCGTGTGATCCTCACCACCGGCGATCACACCGGCCAGCTCGGCGGCACGAATACCCTGAAACTGCTCAAGGTCGGCCAAGGCGGCGTCGCCGAGGGTCTTGGGGAGCTTTGACGGACGCTGAGCGGCGCTGCGCAAGGCAAACGATTGAAACACGGGGAACACGACGGAAAAGACTGCGGAAAGAGCAGGTTTACCGGAACGCTTTTCTTCGTGCTTCACGCTGTCGGTCCTGATCCGGGCCTTGCACCGCTCCGATGACACATGCGGCCGCGAATGCGCACATTGGTGGATTGGACGGCGTTTTCCGCCGATCACTCGTAGAATGGGCGCACTGCGATCAAGCGGCCGCCCGGTCCGAGGAGTGCGCGTCATGTTGCGTCCAACCACGATTGTTTTTGCGATCGCCTGCTGCGGCAGCGCGTTTGGCCAGTCCATCGCGCCGCCGAAGACGGTGGCGCCAGAGAAGCTTGCAGGCTACTGGACGATGATCACCTCGTCGGTTGAAGCCAACGTGCCGAATATTTCCAAGGGCGTCGAGAAGCCGGGCTGCGCGACGGTGTCGTTTGTCGTCGGCAGCGACGGCAACACCAGCAATGTGCGGGTGCAAAAAGTCGTTCCGGAAGGCGATTTCCGCAAGATCGCAGAGGGCATGGCGACAGGGCTGCATTTCGAACCGACCGTGTCCAACGCCGGTCGCCAGTCGGTGATGAGCTGGTTGATCTTCCCGTTCAACCTGCCGTCCGATCCTGCCGCGCGCGAGGCGGTGATGCAGGCGTGCGCGATCGACAAACTCGACACGAAGGCGCCCTGATCCATGCGAGGACGATGCGCCTGCTGCCATCGTCCGGCGCACGCCTGCAGACGGGGTGAAACCCGTCCGTGAGCGCGTTCAATCCCGCTGCATTCAACGTCTGCACGAATTGCCGTCTCGCGATGGACGACGGCGACGTTCGCTGCACCCGCTGCGGAGGCGCATTGACGCGGTCGGATCCGCGCCTGTTCATCGGCGAACGTTTTGGACGCTACGAGCTGCTTGACGTGATCGGCACCGGCGGCATGGGTGTCGTGCTTAAAGCGCGTCATCGCACGCTCGGCCACGATGTTGCCATCAAGCTGCTGCGCCCCGGCGCGGTCGACGCGCAATTGCGCGAACGTTTTCTGCGCGAGGCGCGCCTGCTCGCCGGCCTGCAGCATCCGAACATCGTGCTGATCCACGATTTCGATGTGTCGGACTGGGGTGTTCCGTACTACGTGATGGAATACCTCGAAGGCTACGGCCTTTCGGAGGAGATCGCCCGCCATCCGCACGGCCTCGGATGGGCGCGGCTCAGCGAGATCCTTCATGGCGTCGTCGACGCGCTCGCGTTTGCGCACGCGCGCGGAATCGTCCACCGCGATCTGAAACCCGACAACATCTTCATTGCACGGAAGAACGGCGAGGAGCAGGTCAAGCTGCTCGATTTCGGCATCGCACGTTGTCTCGAGGAAAACGACGACGACAGCGCACGGCTGACCCAGGCCGGATTCGTCGTCGGCACGCCGCTGTACTTCGCGCCGGAGCAGTTCTTCGGATACCCGGTGACGCTGGCAACCGACCAGTTCGCGCTCGCACTGATCGTCGCGGAAATGGTGCGCGGCAAGCCGCTGCGCAGCGGTCGCAGCTTCAGCGAGATCTCGTTCGAGGGGCTCGCGAATTCGGCGACCGACATGTCGACCCGCCTGCCGGACGGCATTTCCTTGGCAGCGACCGCGGCGATCGGTCGCGCGCTGAAAGTGGATCCGGCTGCACGCTTTGCGGATGTTCCCGCGTTCGCCCACGCGCTTGGTCTCGATCGCAAAGCGTCGACGCCACGACCCGTCATGCCTGCCGCGCTCGCGGATACACGTCCGGCACCCCGGTTGGTCGAGTCCGACGCCGCCGCACCACGCGCGCGAGCGCCGCGCGCGAAGGCGTGGCCGTACGCCGCGATTGTCGCGCTCCTTCTGCTGGCGGTGATCGGCGGATGGCGCGTCCATTCGCTGCCCGAAAATCCGACGGGAGCGAACGCATCGATACCGCCGTCCACGTCGGCGTGGCTGCGCCCACGTCAGCAGTTCGGCGTGCCCATCGACGCAAGCAAGATTCTCGGTCGGCGCGGCGACGTGATCGTTCTGGGTTCGGCCGATGGCTGGTACTTGCGTCCACTGGACGCGTCGGTCGAAGCCAGTCGCATCGTGCTTCCGTCGGATCAGCGTCTGCTCGGGTCGCTCGAGGACGGCCGCCTTGCGATCGTCATCGGCGATGCGCTTCAGGCGGTCGATCCGCTGACGCGCGACGCGACGCTGCTCGGCAAATGGCCGGAGGGGATCGACGCCCGGTCGATCGT
>NZ_JBDSWZ010000113.1:0-8494 GCF_039926425.1 Dokdonella sp. | reverse complement strand
TCATCGAGGTCGATCAGGTGCAGTTTCGAATCCTTGCCGGTCTGCAGGCCGAGGTGCTGGACGGTGCTGTTGGATGCGACGGGCACGATCGACAACGACGCGGAACCGAGATCGACATCCTGACTGTCGAGCTGCGGGAACGTCGTCGGCGTGAAGCTGTCGAGCGGAAAACCAGCCCCGGCGCCGGTGCCGTCTGGCTTCAGCGCAAGCACGCTGTCGCCCCAGTTCAGTCCGCCCATGTCGGCATCAAACGTGCCGTTGCCCGTCGTGATGTACACGCGATTGGTGCCGGCGTCGTAGGTCGCTCCACCGCGGCCCCAGATGCCGCTCTGGGCGAGATCACAGTCGGTCGACGGCGGCCCATTCAACGTCATGTGCACCGTGACGTTGCTGCACAACGTGTTGAAGACCTTCTGCGTGCCGGTTGAGAGATTGATCGTCGTGATGTGGCCTTGGTAATCGCCGCCGTCGCCGATGTAGCCGTCGGTGACCGCGTAAAGGTAGGTGTCGCCGCCCGACGTCGCGATCGCGAGCGCGCTGGCACCTTTTTCCACACTGGGCTTCAACGTCGCAATCTGTGGCCAGCCGCCCGTGGTCGTCTCCGTGCCGTCGCCGATCGCGTACTTGTGAACCTTGCCGTCGCCGCCGTAGTGGTAGACGAACTGGCGATTGGGATCGATCGCTGGAGAAGACTGGCTTTCTTTCGCGGAAGTGGTCTTCGACCACACCACCGCGCCGGTCGTAGCATCGACTGCCAACAGCTTGCCGCTGTAGCGCGTCGTCATGAACAACAGATCCTTCGTGCCCAACGCGGTCGCGATGCCTGCGGCAAACACCGGCGCACTGTCGACGCTGTCCGGCAGGGTGACCTGATAGCGACGCGTCAGCGTTGCGACGTTCGCCGATGTGATCGTCGTTTCGTCCGGATTGCTCGCGCTGTGCGCGGCGTCATACCCCCACTGCGTCCAGTCGGCCGCGTCGGCGTGCTGCAACGGCATTGAAGCGATGCACAGCAGCGCGCTCTTGAACAGGATTCGGGAAGGCATGGGTCGGGTCTCCAGCGGGTGTGGGTACGTGCAAGCACGCATGAACAGCGCGACGGCGCATTCAGTGCTGCGATGATGTGCTCTTTCGTGAAGCACGCATGATATCGGTCAATCGGCCAATGCAATTGTGACCGGCGACGTGCTAGAACGTCGCTCGGGCAACATTTCGGGGAAATCACATGCGCAGTCGATCATTGATTCATTCGATTCTTTCAGCAGGCTTTCTGTGCCCCGCGCTGGCTGCGGCCGTCACGCCCGCAGATCTCAGTCTGGTGCGCTGGCCGGATGCGGCCACGAGTTTCAACAGCCCCATCGCGATTCGTTCCGCCAACGACGGCAGCGGTCGTGTCTTCGTGATTGAACGTTGCTCGGGCATCCGCATCGTCAAGAACGGGGCGCTCTTGCCGACGCATTTCCTCGATGTCGCCGTCAGCTGCAACAGTGAACAAGGCCTCCTCGGCCTCGCGTTCGATCCGGACTACGCAGCCAACGGCACGTTCTATGTGACCTACACGGCGCCGTCCGCCGATCCGAGCCTGGGCAGCAGCCAGGACCAGGTGCTCGCGCGTTATACCGTGTCGGCGGCCAGCGCCGACATCGCCGATCCGACCGGAACCGTGATCCTGCGCGTGCCCGACATCGCCGCCAACCACAACGGCGGCGACCTGCATTTCGATCGCCAGGGCTATCTCAACTGGTCGATGGGCGATGGCGGCGTGCAGGGCGATCCGAACGGATTTGCGCAATGCACAGGCCGCAAGAAGGCGGACAACACACCGTCCAGCTGCCGCACGACGACGGGGTCTGGCCCGACCTATTATCTTCTCGGCAAGATCATCCGACTGGACGTCCATTCGACGACCGCGTCGGCGCCTTCAAATTTTTGCGGCGCGACGGCGGGCCAGCCGGCACTGTATTCGGTCCCTGAAGGCAATCCGTTCGCCGACGTCGCCGCCCACCCCGATGACTGTGCGGAAATCTTCAACTGGGGCTTCCGGAATCCGTTCCGCTTCAGCATCGACCGCGAAACCGGCGACATGCTGATCGGCGACGTCGGCCAGAACGTGTACGAGGAAATCAGCTTCCAGGCTGCCGGCAGTGTGGGGCAGAATTTCCAGTGGAACGCCTGCGAAGGTTTTCACACGTATCCCGGCGGTGCGAACGGATGCGCCGGACCCGCTGGCAGCATCCTTCCGAAACTGGACTACTCGCATTCGATCGGCACCTGCGCTGTCGTAGGCGGCTACATGTACCGCGGGCCGATCGTTGCGCTGCGCGGGCAATATCTCTTCAGCGACTATTGCAGCGGCAGCATCTACATCGTCGCGAATGCAGGCGCCGGCGTGCAGCCGTGGGTCATGGAGACGCTCGCCGGCACGCCATCGATGAACACCTACGGCATGGGCGAGGACGACGACGGAAACGTCTATGTCGGTGCGCAGGACGGCGCGGTGTACGTGTTCCACTCGGACAGCGCCAGCGACGTCATTTTTGCGGATGGTTTTGAAGGATGAGAGTCGCCTGTCGATTCCGGGCAGGTGCGACGCATCCGTTGACAGCGCTGATGGGTGCGGTTCTTTCGGTGTGCCTCGTCGGCGTGCGCGCCCAAACCGTTCCGGCGGATCTTTCGTTGGAGCTGGTGACCTCCGCGGTCACCGCGCCGATTGGTGTGCGCGCACCGCATGACGGAAGCGGCCGGTTGTTCGTGTTGAGCCAGGCGGGCACGATTCGCGTGATCAAGGACGGCGCGCTGCTGCCGACGCCGTTCCTGAGCGTGCCGGTGACGTATCCGGGCAGCGGCGGCACCAGCGGACTGCTCGGGCTTGCGTTTCATCCGAATTATGGGCGCGCCGGATTGCCGCACAACGACGAGTTCTACGTCGTGTCAATGCGTCCACCGGGCTGCACACCGGTGGGAACGTGCCTCGGCAGTGGACCCGACGAAGTGCTGGAACGATTTACCGTCTCGGCCGATCCGGATGTCGCCAATCCGGCCGGCACCGTGGTGATGCGACTCGCGGACAATTCGCCGCCGTCGTATCACAACGGCGGTGACATCCACTTCGGCGCCGACGGACTGCTCTACATGTCGTCGGGTGACGGTGGGCAGGAAAGCGGCACCCACTGGCTCGCCGAGTGCCTGTGGAAGAAGCCGAACGACACCACCTCGACCAGCTGCGGCACGGGCACCGGAGTGCAGTATTTCCTGCGCGGCAAGATGCTGCGCATCAACGTCGACACGCGCGGCGACATCGCGACGGCCGACATGTGCGGCACGCCGACCGGCATCGCTGCGGAGTATTCGATTCCCGCCGACAATCCGTTCGTCGGATCGAGCCAGACCTGCGACGAAATCTGGCTGCACGGGTTTCGCAATCCATGGCGCTGGAGTTTCGATCGCGCCACCGGTGATCTATGGATCGCCGATGTGGGCCAGAGTCATTTCGAGGAAATCGATTTGCGCGTGGCCGGATCGACCGGGCCGATCGAATACGGCTGGCACTGCATGGAAGGGACGGCTGTATTCAACACGTCCCAAGCGTGCACACCGCCGCTCGCGCCGAACGTCCTGCCGCTGATCGAGTACACGCACAGCGGCAGTCGTTGTGCGGTCACGGGCGGCTACCGGTATCGCGGTCCGATCACGCCCTTCCAGGGCATGTACGTGTTCGCTGACTCGTGTTCGAGCGAAATTTTCTTCGCCAAGCCCGACGGACCAGGCCAATGGAGCTACGCGGCGTGGCCGAACAACGTCAATGCAGGCTCCGGATACGGCACGTATTCTGGATTCGGCGAAGACGAAGCCGGCAATCTCTACGTTGCCAACACGTTGACCAACAAGGTCTACCGGTTCCACTCCGCCGGGCAGCCGTCGACGCACGTGGTGACGCCGTTTGCGCAGAGTGGGGGACATCTTGATCCAGCGACCGCGCAAACGGTCGACGACGGAACCAGCATTGCGTTCGATGTGACCGTCGATGCGGGCTATCTGGTCGATTCGGTCACGGGCTGTGGCGGTTCGCTGGTCGATGCGACGTTCACAACGGCGCCGGTCGCGGCCGACTGCACCGTCAGTGCCACGTTCATCGATGACCGCGTGTTCGTCGACGGATTTGAATCCACAACCGCACACGGTCGCCGGTGACGTCTACTGCGAAGTCGTTTCCTTCAGCGCAATCGCGTTGATGCCGTTGTCCGACAGCGATCGCTTGGCCGCCTCGAGGTCGCTCGCGCTGGCATACGGCCCGACGCGCACGCGATGCCAGGTTTTGCCGTTGATCGTGACCGGCTGCACCTGCGCGACAAAGCCAACCAGCGCGAGCTTCGCTTTCGCTTCGTCTGCGGTTTTGGGTTCCGGGTAGGAGCCGGTCTGCAAAACGTAGCGACCGCCGGCGGCCGGAACCGGCGTCGGTGTCGTGCCTGCAGGAGTGGCCGGTGGATTCGTCCGTGCCTGCTGCTCTGCCTTGGCCTTGGCGGACAGTTCGGCGTCGGGAATCACCACTTCCGCTTCCGGAAGAACCTGGTAGAAGTCGTAATTCTTTTTCGGCGGTTTCGCTTCCGCGACGGGCTTTTCCGTTTCGCGCGGCGCGGTGGCCTGCGGATTCGGTTGCGGACCATCTTTGCGCCGCAGCAGCGGCATCCAGTCCTTTGCGAGGACAAGCAGCATCAACCCGACACCGAGCACGAGTCCGAGCAGCACCCACACCCACGCCGGTTTCTGCGTGCCATTGCCGCCACGTGTCGCCTGGCGACCGCTTTTCTTTGCTGCCATTACATGCTCTCCGGCGCGGAGACGCCCAGAAGGTCGAGGCCGTTGAAGAGCACCTGGCGCACGGCCGCAGCCAGCGTCAGGCGTGCGTCGCGAACATCGATGTCGTCGACGATGAATTGATGCGTGTTGTAGTAGGCGTGGAATGCCGCGGCGAGTTCACGCAGGTATGTCGCGACGAGATGCGGTTCCAGATTCTCGCCCGCCGCCTCGACCACTTCCGAATAGCGCGAAAGTTCCACCATCAACGCCTGTTCGTGTTCGCTGTCGAGGCGCGCGAGCTGCGAAAGGCCGTTCTCCCGATTCCATTCGAGGCCGCGCTCGGCGAGCTGACGCATCACGCTCGCGACGCGCGCATGGGCGTACTGGATGTAGTAGACCGGGTTGTCGTTGGTCTGTGCGCGCGCCAGGTCGATATCGAACACCAGCTGCGAATCGGATTTGCGAGCGATCAGGAAGTAGCGCGTTGCATCGCGGCCGACCTCGTCGATCAGGTCGCGCAATGTCACGTAGCTGCCGGCACGCTTGGAAAGTTTCACTTCCTCGCCGCCACGCATCACCGTGACCATCTGGTGCAGCACGTATTCGGGCCAGCCTTGCGGAATGCCGGTGTCCAGCGCAAGCAGGCCGGCCTTCACACGCGCAAGCGAGCCGTGGTGGTCCGAACCCAACTCGGTGATTGCGCGCTGGTAGCCGCGCTGCCATTTGCTGCGGTGATAGGCGACGTCGGGCAGGAAGTAGGTGAAGGTGCCGTCGGATTTCCGCATCACGCGGTCCTTGTCGTCACCGAATTGCGTGGTGCGCAGCCATAGCGCACCGCCTTCCTCGTAGGTGTGGCCGTGCGCGACAAGCTCGCGCACCGTTTCCTCGACCTTGCCATCCGCATACAGCGACGACTCGAGAAAGTACGTATCGAATGCGACGCCGAAAGCGCGCAGGTCGAGGTCCTGTTCGCGGCGCATGGTGGCCACCGCGAAGCGACGGATCGCATCCAGGTCGTCGACGTCTCCCGCGCCCGCGAGATCGACGCCATCGGCATGGACGACGTCGCGATCGAGGTAGGAGCGCGCCACATCCTTGATGTACTCGCCGCGGTAACCGTCATCGGGCCAGCCGGGCGCATCCGGTTCGATGCCGCGCGCGCGTGCCTGGACCGATAACGCAAGGTTGTTGATCTGCGCGCCGGCATCGTTGTAATAGAACTCGCGCACCACGCTCCAGCCATTCGCGTCGAGCAGTCGCGCGATGCAGTCGCCAATCGCCGCAGCACGGCCGTGGCCAACGTGCAGCGGGCCTGTCGGATTGGCGGAGACGAATTCCACGCCGGCGGTGCGCCCGGCGCCGGTGACGCCGCGACCGAACGCGGCACCCTGATCGAGTGCGACGCGCACATCGCGATGGTAGGCCGCGGGGCTCACGAAGAAATTGATGAATCCTGGACCCGCGATCTCGACCTTCTCCAACCCTTCACGAGAGGGCAATGCGGCGACCAGCGCGGTCGCAAGGTCACGCGGCTTGCGACCGGCGGCCTTGGCGAGCAGCAATGCGACGTTCGTCGCGAAATCGCCGTGCTCGCGGCTGCGGGTACGTTCGACCACGAATTCCACCGATGCGTGCGGCGGTAGCGTGGCATCGGCGCGCAGCGTGGCGATCGCGTCGAGGATCAAGGCGTGCAAGTGGTCTTTCACGGAACGAATCGGGCTCGGGATAGCCGCATAGTGTAAGGCCTGGCCGCGTTGCTCGCCGCGTCTCAGCGAACGGGACGTCACACTAACGTAAAGAAGCGGCGCCACGCTGACCCCTTCCCTGTGCAAGGGATACGTTTCAAACAAGGGGTCGTTCCTCGTGCATGCCTTCAACTTGCGCGCGTCCGCGCTGCGTATCGTCCTTCTTTGCCCCGCGCTTGCCGCTCCGCTGGCTGCCGCCGAGAGCGGCCCGGTCGGCGCGCCGGCCAAGGCCATCCAGGTCGCCGACCAGAGTGGCGACGCGCCGCCCCCGGCGATGCCGCGCGACGCCGGGGGCAATGACGGACAGACGCCGGTCCGACCCCTTGCCGACAATCGTCCGCAGGCGCCTACGCAGGCCGCAACGGAATCATCATCTCCGCGGGAAACGCCGCCGGCCGGCGAGGTCAGCACGCTGTCTGGCGTGACTGTCCAAAGCAGATACAAGGCAGGAGGAGACGTCCTTTACCTTGATGAGCGCCGCACCGCGGCCAACGTGACCGAAGCACTGGGCGCCGAGCAGATCGCGCGGACCGGCGATTCGGATGTGGCGACTACCCTCAAGCGCGTGACCGGCCTCAGCCTCGTCGACGGCAAATACGTGTATGTGCGGGGCCTAGGCGAGCGTTACTCAAGCGTATTGCTGAATGGTGCGCCGATTCCGAGCCCCGACTTCACGCGGCGTGTGGTGCCGCTCGATCTTTTTCCGACGGAACTGCTCGATGGAATCCTCGTCGACAAGACGTACTCGCCGGTGCTTCCGGGCGACTTCGGTGGCGGCACCGTGCGGTTGCGCACGCGAGAGGTACCGGACGCGTTCTTCTTCAAGGCTCAGGGAGGGCTCGGCTATGTCGATGGAACGACTGGCGAGGACGGCTTGCGATACCGCGGTGCCGGTCAAGACTGGACAGGCTACGACGACG
This sequence comes from Dokdonella sp., assembly GCF_039926425.1. GTDB lineage: Bacteria > Pseudomonadota > Gammaproteobacteria > Xanthomonadales > Rhodanobacteraceae > Dokdonella_A. Next base: position 1,032 of record NZ_JBDSWZ010000113.1, on the reverse strand, counting down.
GAGCGCGCTCGCTTCCAGATTCGCTCGCGGGTGCGATTGCCGACGGACGCTACTTGCGACCGCGGTCGGACGCGAATCCGGATGGCGCGACGCCAGCCCAGCTGCAAACCTACGGGCGCGACCTGGCTGCCTCCGGCTTCGGCATCGGCAAGAAGCGCATCGATCCCGACACCCTCTTTTCGATTGGCATCGGAGACGGGTTCAATCTGGCAGACGATGTGCGCCTCGGACTCATCGCGGCATCACGCTACAAGCAGTCCTGGGACAGCGCCGAGGAAGTACGCCACACCTATGCCGCGAGCAATGCGGGTCTGAGCCAGGTCGGCAACCAGAATGTCGACATCACTCAACGCGACATCGATTCCAGCCTGTTCTTCGGTGTCGGTCTCAATGTCGGCAACAACCACCGCTTCGGTCTGACCCACATGCTGCTGAGGCAAACCGAAGACCGCGCGAAGATTACCGACGGTACGGCCGACAGCGTCGACTCGCGCTATTTCGAGCAGAAATGGACTGAGAACCAGCTGCGAGCGACCCAGCTCAATGGCCACCATGCATTTCCGCGACTGCACGACCTGGAGGTCGACTGGCAGTACACCCGCGCGGCCGCTGGCCGCAAAGAGCCGGACACGCGGCGCTGGCGCTACGACTATGCGGGTGAAGTTCTGGAATTCTCGCGCCGCTCGGATTCCAACGCCGAGAAGTTCGCCACTCTGCAGGACCATCAAAGCGACTACAACCTGCGCGCAATGTTGCCTTTCAATTTCGATGACGGATCCTTGCTCAATCTTGCAGCAGGAGCCGAACGAACCACGCGCGATCGCGCATCGGCCATCCGAACCTTCGTCTACCAGCTGGCTCCAGGCTCGATGTTGCCCGGCCAGCCGGGATTTTTCCTGCAACCGATCGACCAGATCCTCTCGTCGGACAACATCGGGCCGGACGGATTCGTGCTGCGCGAGACAACGCGCGCGACGGACAACTATTCGGCTGCGCAAGCCATTGACGCGGCGTTTTTCAACGTCGACTTCA
>NZ_JBDSWZ010000112.1:0-11376 GCF_039926425.1 Dokdonella sp. | reverse complement strand
ACCCTTGCGCAGGCGTTCGACGCCAACGACTGGCCGACGCACATCACATTCGCTGACGGCACGGATGTTGGCGTGATCGGCATGTACCGCTACGACATCAACGAATTCAGCGACGACCTCAGGCCGAATGGCGGCCACGCGTTTGCGGACTCGCACACCAACCGGCGCAAGGAACTCGGCTTGACACTGAAAAAGAAAGGCGTCTATGAGGCCGTCATCGACTACGAGTACCAGGGGAAGACCTGGCTGGACACCAACGTGCGAGTCCAGTCCAAGGCGTTTTTCGACGCGGACTACGGCGCGTTCCGCTTTGGCTATTCGAAAACGCCGGTCGCATTCGAGGGTAACACCGCGACCAAAGCCGACAGTTTCCTTGAGCTGGCGCTGCCGTCGCAGGCGATCTTCGAGAGCCGCCGCACCGGCGTGGACTGGCAGTTCGAGCGGCCCGCCTACATCGTCAACGCGGGCTACTACTGGGGCCAGGATCTGCTCGGCGACAACGATGGAACGACCTATGGCGCACGCGTTGCGTGGACGCCCCGCAAGGCGCCGGGCGACGTCGTCCACCTCGGCGTTTCGGGGTCAAAGGAAGACCGCGACGCCACCACCGACGGTCGTGGCATCGACCATCCGCCCAGCGTGACCATCTCGACCGGGCCGGAAGCTGGCCTCACCCCGGTGCGGCTGATCAGTTCGGGCGCGCTGGCCAAAGCCGACAGCGTCGAGCGCGGCGGATTGGAAGGGCTGTGGATCGGCGGCCCATTCTCGGTACAGGGCGAACTGCTGCGCGAGGATGTGTCGCGCTACGGCGGAAACCCGGATTTCGGCGCGAGCGGCGGTTATCTCTTTGGCAGCTGGGTGGCCACCGGCGAATCACGACCGTACAGCGGCGGCAACGTCGGCAACATCAAGCCGAAGGGCAAGTGGGGCGCATGGGAATTCCTCGTGCGCTACAGCGAGCTCGATCTCAACGACGGCCTGATCCAGGGCGGCAGGGAGCACGACTGGACGCTCGGCGCAAACTGGTATTTGAACGACCATTTCAAGTTCCAGGCGAACTACATCCGCGCGTGGAGCGACAAGGGCAACCTCGCGCTCGACCCGACCATCTTCGAGGCGCGTGCGCAGATTTATTTCTAGGCGCTGATCGGGGCTTTGCCGGCGGTCAATCGAAGCCATCTGCGAATATCGATTCCGCGCCGCGCTTGTAGTTCGCGACGCTCGCAAGCAAACCCGAGTCGATCAGTCCGCCGGTGATGGCATCGAAATTCCAGAAATGACCGTACGCGGTGATCGACTCGATAACGCGTGCATCGGGGCGCAATTTGACGAATGCGCGCGTGTCGAACGTGCAGTACGTCTCAGCAGAGGGCTCCATCGAACAAATCGGCGCGTACCGCACAACCGATGCAAGCGCTCCCGAGCCGATTTACTGCGCGGACGCTTGGTCGAAGTCGAAGTACCGGCCATAGGCCGTGATCGTCTCGATGGCCCGTCCGTTTCGTTCCTGAATCGCGCGCGTATCGAACACGCACGTCGCTGGATTGGCCGACAAACTGCAGACATGCTGGTTGTAGCGAGGCACCGAACGCAACGTGCCGCTACGGATCGGCTGGCCGTCGACTGAAAAATCGTGGTAATCGTTGAATGCCGTGATGCTCTCGACGGCCCCGTCGCCGGTTCCGATAAATGTTCGGGTATCGAACGTGCATAGCGGATGGCCTGCGCAGATCGACTTGTAACGAGGAATCGCCGGCGTGTTCAGGGCTCCGCTTTCGAACAGCGACCCGGTGCGCGTGTCGAAATTCCAGTAACGTCCGTAGGCGGAGATGCTTTCGATGAGGACTCCTCCGAGCGTCACGAAGCTTCTCGTGTCGAACCTGCATTCGGGCGTCGTCAGCGCCGCTGCCCAGATGTCGGCCATCTTCGCGTAGCCCGTGCTGTTGGGATGGAGACCGCCGGAAGCCTCTGCAGCCGTGAAATCCGCCGCCTCGAGCACACCCATGTCTGGAATGTCGCGTGCAGTGCACGGATAGTCCTTGCCTGATCCCATGGCGACGCGACGCGCAACCTCGTTGCGGACCGTCTCGAACGCCGGAAATGGCCGCGCAGGAGACACGCTGAAATCAAATCGCAGAGGAAACAATGCGATGAGGAGCCTCGGCCGCGGCACAACGCGTTCGATCGTTGCCTGGAGCGCCAGAATCCCGTCAGCGACCGAATTTGCGGCAGCCCCATTGAGCACGTTATTGCTGCCGATCTGGAGCAGGACCACGTCGGGATGCTGCGCCGCGACGTAGCCGATGTATGACGGCATACCGCTATGCGCTGGATAGCCACCAGCGCAATACGCCAGCTGCTCCACCAGCCAGTTGCCGTGGCCCTCGTGATCGGCATTCGCCAGCGCGAGCGGAGGAGACCCGAGTGCGGTTCCGCTCTGGACGTGTCCAACGAACGTCGTGGAAATCCCCGCGGCGACTAGCCTTGACAGGAGAGGGCCACGAAAACCGCCGGTTGCGCCGTGGTTGTAGTTTTCGACCATCTGTCGCGCGAACTCGCCGCAAAACGCAGCCCGCGTGTCGTAGTGGTTGTAGATGTCTGCATTTGCCGGTTCGTAGTACGGCTCGTAGCACGTCGATGCGGGTGCGTTGGAGTTGGTGCCATCGCTACAAAGGCCCTCCGTCAAGGAGTCGCCGAGAGGCATCACCGAAAGAGGAGACGCCGACGAGAGGCCCGCGCCTGTAAACAGGAACGCGACTGCGAGCGCGATCCTCAAGCGCATGACGCCTCCCTGCGCGGTTGCCTGAATCATCCAGTTCATGACGTAGTTTACCTTTGCTACGGGTGCCGGTGTTCAACGCGTGCAACGTCCGCTGGCACCCTTGATCACCCCTCCACGCGGCGCGCTCGCGTCCCGGCTGACCGCAAGTGCTCGGTGCCGCACGACGCAGAACGTCAAGCCAGGCAGTACTGTGGTGCAGTCCGATCGGCGCAAGCGAGAATCCGACGAGAGACGGCGTACGCTTCCTGCAAAGCAGGCGCTCGCGCTTTGCTAGCATGGCGGGATGTCATCTCCCGAACTGAACACCCTTCAATCCGTTTTCGGCTATCCCGCGTTCCGCGGCGATCAGCAGGCCATCATCGAGCATGTGATCGGCGGCGGCGATGCGCTGGTGCTGATGCCGACCGGCGGCGGCAAGTCGTTGTGCTACCAGATTCCCGCGTTGCTGCGCGCCGGCTGCGCGATCGTGGTGTCGCCGCTGATCGCGTTGATGCAGGACCAGGTCGATGCGCTGCGCCAGCTTGGCGTCGAGGCGGAGTTCCTCAACTCCAGCCAGGATACACAGACCCAGCGCGAGGTCGAGCGGCGCTTTGCTGCTGGTGAGCTCAAGCTCCTCTACGTCGCGCCGGAGCGATTGCTGACCGAGCGTTGCCTCGACCTGATCGCGCGGACGCAGGTCGCGCTGTTCGCGATCGATGAAGCGCATTGCGTGTCGCAGTGGGGTCACGACTTCCGCCCCGAGTACCGCGCGCTGACGATCCTGCACGAGCACTTTCCGACCATCCCGCGCATCGCGCTGACCGCCACCGCCGATGCGCCGACGCGGCGCGAGATCGTCGAACGGCTTGCGCTCGAATCGGCACGCCAGTTCGTTGCGAGTTTCGATCGGCCGAACATCTGTTACCGCGTGGCGGAGAAAGACGATGCGCGTCGACAATTGCGCGACTTCCTCGTCGCGCATCGGGGCGCTTCGGGCATCGTCTATTGCCTGTCACGCAAGAAGGTCGAGGACACTGCGGCGTGGCTGGTCGAGCAGGGCGTCGCCGCATTGCCGTACCACGCGGGCATGGACCAGGCGTTGCGCATGCGCAACCAGCAGCGATTCCTCCGCGAAGATGGTCTCGTGATGGTTGCGACGATCGCGTTCGGGATGGGCATCGACAAACCCGACGTGCGCTTTGTCGCACACATGGACCTGCCGAAAAGCATGGAGGGCTATTACCAGGAGACCGGCCGCGCCGGTCGCGACGGACTCCCCGCCGATGCGTGGCTTTGCTACGGTCTCGGCGACGTCGTCACGCTGGCCCAGTTCATCGCGCAGTCGGAGTCGGGCGAGGAACGCAAGCGCGTCGAGCGCGCGAAGCTCGACGCCTTGCTCGGTTACGCGGAAACCACCGCATGTCGGCGCCAGCGGCTGCTCGCCTATTTCGGCGAGACGCGCGAGGATCCGTGCGGCAATTGCGACAATTGTCTGGATCCCCCCGAAACCTGGGACGCGAGCGTGGTGGCGCAAAAGGCGCTCTCGTGTGCCTACCGAACCGGCCAGCGATTCGGCGTCACGCACCTCGTCGCAGTGCTTCGCGGCGAATCGGACGAGCGCGTCCGTTCGCTCCGCCACGACGAGCTCAGCACATTCGGACTCGGCGCCGACCTCGACAAGCAGCAATGGCGCGGGGTGTTCCGCCAACTCGTTGCGATCGGCCTGCTGACACCGGACGACGAAGGCTACGGAACGCTGCGATTGACCGAGGCGAGCCGTGCGGTGCTGCGCGGCGAGCGCGCGGTGCATCTGCGTCGCCAGGCCGACAGCTCCGAGCGGAAAGTGAAGCGGCAGAAATCCCGCACTGAACGCGCGCGCGCGAGCGTCGACATCGCTCCGGAGGACGCATCGATGTGGGACGCGCTGCGTGATTTGCGTGCACGTTTGGCGAAGGAGCAGGGCGTGCCGGCGTACGTGATCTTTCACGACGCGACGCTGCTGGCGATGCTGCGTGAGCGTCCGCAGACCCTGCGCGCGCTCGGTGCAATCAGCGGCGTGGGTGAGCGCAAGCTGGAACGCTACGGCGACTCGTTCATCGGCACGCTGCGGTCGGCGGCGTGATGCGGATTCGCCGCGGAGGAGGTGGCGTTTCGAGATCGCGGCGAATCTGACCAACGGTCCTGGGCGGGGGTCCCCGGAGTGGCGTGGGTCGGGTGTGTGTGACATCGATCGCGCGAAATGTCGCAAATGGGCGGCTTTCGACGTTCCCCTCCTGTGTACGCCGCTGATGGCGTGACTGACGGAGAATCGATCATGGCGACACCGTATCCCGAGGCGCTTCTCAAATCGCGACTGCGACCGCTGGCGGCGTGTCTCACGGCGTGCCTCACGACGACCGCAATCGCAGCGTCCTCGCCCGTAGCGCAGCTGTCCGATCTGTTGGCAATGACGACCAGCAAGGCGCGGGCGGTCGGCGAGCCCGCTCGGGCATCCGCCGTGCAGACCGTCAGCAACTGCAACGACAGCGGCGCCGGCAGCCTGCGGGATGCGCTCACTGCGGCCGCCGATGGTGAGACTGTCGACCTGACCCAGCTCGGCTGCAGCCGGATCACGCTGAGCACCGGTGCGATCGTGTTCGGGGCGGCGAGCGTGGCCGTGCACGGCCCAGGCGAGAACGCGTTGGTGCTCGATGGCGACCTCGACGGTGGCGTTCTCTACCATCTTGGCGCGGGCACACTGATCGTGAACAACCTGTCGATTGCCAATGGTCACAAATACCGCAGCGACAACGACGTCAGGGGCGGCTGTGTGCATACCGAAGGCAACGTGTTGTTGACCAACGTGGCGATCGACAACTGCATGGCGGTCAGCGCCTCGAACAAGGCCGCACTCGGTGGAGCAGTCTGGTCCGCAGGAGTGACCCAGCTCGATCACAGCCGCATCACCGGCAGTGAAGCGCATGCGACCGGCAATGGCTACGCCAGCGGCGGCGGTGTGTACGCATTGGGGGGCTTCGTGTCTCTCTACAGCACCATCGACCGCAACGTCGTACTGAGCGAAGCGGCGTCGACTCCGACGTTTGGTGGGGGCGCGTTCGCGCGCGGACCCGTGCTGATCATCGGCACGACAGTGTCCAACAATCAGGCTGCACGCATGGGCGGACTTGCGCTGGCGGACAACAACTCGCAGGGAGCAACCCTGATCAACACGACGGTGTCGGGCAATCGCGCCAACCGGATGGGCGGCATCTTCGCTCGCCCGGCGCTCAATCTCTACAACACCACCATTGCGTTCAACACGTCGCACGAGTGGTCTGATGGAGCCGGGCACTTTTTCGGGGCGGGCCTGTACACCACGAAGCCCGGTCAAATGAACAGCACGATCATCGCCAACAATGTCAACACCGACCCCGCAGCGCCGACGCCGACGGCGGACTTCACGCACGGAGCCGGTGCCGGGTTCAATGGCGCCAACAACAACGTGATGTTTTGTTCGAGCGCGTGTCCTAACGACACGACGCATGAAGACCCCGGTCTGCACCCGCTTCGCGACAACGGCGGCCCCACCCTCACGCACGTGCCGACGCCCGGTCAGTGGGATACGTTTGGGGGAACCAATCTGCTCAATTCGACGTGGGACCAGCGAGGCCCCGGTTTCCCGCGCAATCCCCCTGGAATTTCGATGGAAATTGGAGCGTTCCAGCCGAATCCGGACCTGATCTTTGCCAACGGCTTCAACTGACGCGGCACGGTCGGCACGAGCGGCTAAACTCGGGGTGCCGCAATCCGCGGTGTGCACCTAGCGGTTGCTCCGCCGGCATGTTGAAAGGTTTCGTCCGAATCACTCGGAGCAAGATGGTTTGCTTGTGCATGCGAGGCAGGACGGGCGTGGCGCTTGCGGCTGTCTCGCTTGCCGGGTGTGCTGCTCCGTCGTTGCCGACGTTGCCGGACACGACGCCGCCACGATGGGAGAACGTCGGTCGCGAAGCAGCGCCGGCGCCGGATCTTCGCAGCTGGTGGACGGCGTTCAACGATCCGGCACTCGATCACCTGGTCGATGAAGCGCTCGCGCAGAATCTGACGTTGCGCGAAGCCGCACTGCGGCTCGACGCGGCACGCGCTCTGGCCGGTGCGCAAGGTTCGGCGTTTCGCCCGCAATTGGGTGTGCACACGTTCTCCGAACCTGCGCCGGACAGCAGCGCGAGCTATTTCCAGGCCGGGTTCGATGCGAAGTGGGAACTGGGCTTCTTCGGGCGTGCGAAGTCGCATGAGCGCGTGGCATCCGCCGACCTCGGGATCGCCGCGAGCGACGAGCAGGCAGCGCGTGTCAGCGTCGTTGCCGAAGTGGTGCGTCGGTGCGTCGAACTGCGTGGAAGCAGGCAGATGCTTGTCCAACTGCAGGAAATGGCAGTCGCTTCGCAACGCAAGAGCGAGTTGGTTGCGACGCGCGTACGCCTGCGCCTGGCGTCGCCGCAAGCGTTGATGCAAGCGAGGGTCGAGCAGGCAAATGCCGAAACTGCTTTGGGCGAGCCCCGGCTGGCGATCGAGCGTGCGCGCCGGCAACTGGGTGTGTTGCTCGCGCGCGCCGCGCCGTTGGCCGATTCCGAAACCGGCACGTCTCCGTTGCAGATCGCCGACACGGGGATTGCAACGTTGCCGGCGGACCTGCTGCGCACGCGGCCGGAAATACGACATGCCGAGAGCGACGTGTTGAAAGCGGCGGGTCAGCTCGGACTCGCGCGTGCGGACCTCTTGCCGCGGATCGGCCTCGGGGGGTCGTTGACCTACGCGTCGAAGGTGATCGGCCACACGCGGCTGTCGGACGCAGACGGCATCGTCACGTTCGGTCCGGCAATCGATATTCCATTGTTCGATTGGGGTGCGCGTCGCGCGGTCGTGACGGCGCGTGATGCGGAACTCTCTGCCAGCCTGCTGGCCTACCGCCAGGCGGTGCTCGAAGCCGTCGCCGAAGTGGAGACTGCCCTTGCCACGCTGGAGAACCTGCGCGAACGGCTCGATGCGCTCGGCCGTGCGACGACTGGTCTCCGCGAAGCGGCTGCGGCTGCGGCAACGTTGCATCGACTGGGACTCGCCGACGATCTCGATCGAGCGACAGCGAACGTCGAGGTGTGGCAGGCACGCATGGAAACGTCACGGGTTCGACAAGAGCGCAGTCTCGCCTTCATCGCGTTGTACAAGGCACTGGGCGGCGCCCCGTTGCCCGACGATGCAATCGCATCGCCGCCACGGGAGTCCCCACTCTGATGGTGCCGCTCGCACGCAAGACGCTGGTGCATGAGTGGCGGCGCTTCCTGCCGTCGGCACTCGCGGTCGCCTTCTCCGGCCTGTTGCTGCTGGTGCAGGCGGCACTGGTGTTCGGCATCTTCAACAGCTCTGCCGTGTACATCCGCAAATCCGCTGCAGACCTGTGGCTCGGGTATCCGGGCACGCAGAGCATCGAACTCGGCCGTCCGATTCCGCGGGAAGCAGAGATTGGCGCGCTGATGGACCCGGACGTCACGCGTGTCGAGCCCTTCCACTGGATCGATGGCGACTGGCGCGGCCCGGTCGATCGCGGCGGTGTGTCGGTGTTTGTCTCGGGCATCGACACGCGGGCGGATGGATTGATGTTCGCCGACGTGCTGTCACCGGACTTGCGTGCGAAGCTCGACGAACCCGACGGCGTGATCGTCGATCGCGCCGATCTGTCCAAGCTCGGCCTCGGCATCGGCGGCCAGGCGGTGATCAACGGCCATCGTGTGCGCGTGGTCGGCGTGGGCAACGGACTGCGCGCGCTCGGCGGCGTGAACATCGTCACCTCGCTGGCGACCGCGCGACGACTCGACAATGGCGACAGCAATGGCGAGGTGGCGTACTACGTGGCGAAGGTGCGCGACGGCGCCGATCCCGACGCGGTCGCCCGACGCATGTCGTCCGGCGCGAACGCCCCGCGTTTCGAGGTATGGACGAAGCCGGCGTTTGCGCATCGTGCGGTGATGTACTGGATGTTCGAAACCGGCGCGGGCCTTGGCGTGCTGTTCCTCGCGATCGTGGTGTTCATCGTCGGCGCGGTGATCACCAGCCAGACGTTGATGGGTGCAGTGGCCGGATCGATTCGCGAATACGCCACGTTGCATGCACTCGGCATCGGCTTTGACGCGTTGCGTCGTGTCGTGTTGACGCAAGCTGCATGGGTCGGTGCGTTTGGACTGGTCGTCGGCGGGCTGGTCACCGCCGCGGTCGTGTTTGCCGCGCAGCGCCGCGATATCCCGGTGCAACTCGATCCCGCGACCATCGCGATCTGCGCAGGCCTGGTGATGGCGATCGCGTTGTTGTCCGGGCTCGCCGCGGTGCGCACGTTGCGCCACGCCGATCCCGCGCTGCTGCTGCGCTGACGCCCATGTCGCCTTCACTCATTGCTCATTCCCTCGGCAAGTCGTTCGGCTCCGGTGCGTTGCGCACCGATGTGCTGCGCGACCTGTCGATCGGATTCGAGGCCGGCGAACTGTCGCTTGTTTCAGGGCCGTCCGGTTGCGGCAAGAGCACGCTGCTGGCGATCCTCAGTGGCCTGTTGCGTCCGGACGGCGGACGCGTGATCGCGCTCGGCGAGGACCTCGCGCGACTCGCGCCGGTGGAGCTGGAGCGCTTCCGTCTGCGGCATACCGGCTTCGTGTTCCAGGGTTTCAATCTGTTCCCGGCACTCACTGCCGTCGAACAGGTCGCCCTGCCCCTCGGCTATCTCGGTCTTTCGAACGAGGTGGCGTTGAAGCGCGCACGCGTCGCGCTCGAGGAGGTCGGCCTCGCCAGCCGCATGCAGCTGAAGCCGGCGGAACTGTCCGGTGGCGAGAAGCAGCGCGTCGCGATCGCGCGTGCGCTCGCGAAGGAGCCGCAATTGCTGTTCGCCGACGAGCCGACCAGCGCGCTCGATGCCGCCAATGGCCAGATCGTGATTGATACCCTGCACCGGATCGCCCGCACCCACGGCGCGACCGTATTGTGCGTCAGCCACGATCCGCGCCTCGCCACGCACGCCGATCGCGTGCTCGCGATGGAGGATGGCAAGATACTGTCCGACCTGCGATCGCCCGCTGATCCGACCAAGGATATGTCCCGATGACGCGCGATCACGCATGTTCCGCAGCACGCTGGGCCGCGACCTTCCTGCTCGCGTCCGCATTGGCGGCTTGTTCGAAAGCCACTCCCGAGCCGGCGTTGTCCGGCGCGGCGGCGACCCCATGGCTCGCAATGGCACGCGGCCAGGTCGATGTCGAGGGTGGCTTGGTGCGCGTGGTCGCGGCGCGTGATGGTCGCGTCGCGTCGGTCGCCGTCGAGGACGGCGACGCGCTCAAGGCGGGCGATGTGCTGGCGATGCTCGACGATCGGCAAGCGCGCATCGGAGTCGGCATTGCCGAGGCCAGTGTCGCGCAGGCGCAGGCGCAGGTCGATGTGCTCAAGGCGCGTCTTCATCCGGCGTCCGTGCAGGCGGGCCGGATCGCTGAAGCCGCCGGTGCAGGTGCGGCGACCGGACAATCGTCCGACGATGCATCGGCTGCGCTTGCGGTGCTCAAGGCCGAGATCCGCGCAGGCGAAGCGAATGTGAAGCTCGCCAGCGAACACGTCTCCGCAGCAAAGGCGGATCTCGATGCGCAGTCGATCAGGGCGCCGGCAGCAGGTCGCATCGTGCGGCGCTCCGTCCATGTCGGCGACGTCGTGTCGGTGCAGTTGGCCAGCGAACTGTTCCAGTTGCTGCCGGAAAGACCGCGGATCGTGCGCGCCGAGCTCAACGAAGCCTATGTCGACCTTGTCAAACCGGGGATGCAGGCGGAAGTCGTGCGCGATTCGGACCAGGGGACGCCGGTGATGGCCCGCGTGCTGCGTGTTGGCGAGGTGTTCGGGCCCAGTCGACTCACGGACGACCCGGTCGAGCGTGCGGGCGCGCACGATGTCGAATGCGTTCTGCAACTGGACAACTCGCCGTTCCGTATAGGTCAGCGGGTGCTGGTGCGGTTCAAGCGATGAATGGAATGCCTCCCCGGTCAATCGAATCATGCGCCCGGGCACGTTCACACGCGAGCATTTCGGGAGGTGACGAAGGGGTCGAAAGCCTGGGGAAAGACGTTCGACCGTATGCTCTGCGTCGAAACTCCCCAAACGGGGTGGAGGAAGAAATCCGTGTCCCAATGGACGATCTTGTGCGACTTCGACGGCACCGTCTCGGTCGAGGACATCACCGACTCCTTGCTGGAGCGCTTCGGGCGGCCGGGCTGGGTCGCCATCGAGCAGTCGTGGCGCCGTGGCGAAATCGGTTCGCACGATTGCATGGCGCAGCAGGTCGCCCTGCTCGAAGCGACCCGTGAACAGATGAACGCGCATCTCGACAGCATGTCGATCGATCGCGCGTTCCCGCACTTCGTCGCGGCGGCGCACGCGGCGGGCATGCCGTTGGCGATCGTCAGCGACGGCCTCGACTACGCGATCCGGCGCATCCTTGGAAGCTACGGCCTCGACGACGTTCCGATCATCGCGAACCGGCTCGAATCGGTGGGCGAAAGCGGATGGCAGCTCGATTTTCCGTACGGCAACCCGCAATGCCGGGTCGCCAGCGGCAACTGCAA
>NZ_JBDSWZ010000111.1:0-13855 GCF_039926425.1 Dokdonella sp. | reverse complement strand
GGGGTCAGACGCGATGGCGGCTGCCGCATTTCGCGAAAAATGGCACGCCGGTGAAGAAACGACGAGGACGTGCACCCCATGACTGATCGCTGCCCGATGCTGGACGGCCACGAGCCCATCGTGGTTGATCTGCAGAAGAGTCAGCTTGTCAGTTTCCAATGCCCGACTGCGCAGGATCGGAGGTTCTTTCAGCACGCCTTGGTTCGCCGGCAGTCTCGCAAACTGCTGTGCGTCGCCAAACATTCGCGCCGAAACATAGCTGGCCTGCATGTCCTCGCGATCGCGGGTCTCCACGATCATTCGCCGGGCAAGCTCATCGAACGCTTTTCGCATGTCGCGCACGTAGGCGGGATCGCTGGTATAGAAGGCAAGTATTTTCGCTGCGCGCCAGAAATCGTCGAGGTCGGCCTTGTCGAGCGCCGACATGTCGGCGGATGAGAGTCGCGCGGAGATCCCCTGGTAGATCGTCGCCATTGGGGGAACTTTTTCCTCGACACGCGGGGTTTCGCGATCGATCTTCTCCAACGCATCGAGGTTCCGCTGGAACACTGCGCCGTGTGCCCACGGGCTGAGGCTGAAAGCGAGCAACCCAATGAAGATCGTGCGTCTCATCATTGAGAATTCTCCAAGTCATCGGTGGTCGTTGCGATATCGCAAGGGTGCAGCGCCGACGCATTCCAATACCTGCCGCTGTTGCTTCTTCGAACTCCGATCAAATCCATTTCGTGCCCGCAGTTGCCGACAGCGCGCATGCGGATCCTGGGGCGTCGCCCTGAAAACGATGGAGTCGATAGGTTCCGAATCGTCGCGAAGGAATTCCGATCCCAGTGGATTACTGCTGCTCGGGAAAAAACGGATCCAGTTCAAACACGCGTTCGCCGCCCGGTTCGGAGCCCGTGACGATGGCGATGCCGATGCCATCGGCGACGATGGCGTAGCGTCCATCGAAGCCGAGACGGACGGTGACGACCCCGGTCTTGCCGAGCGGGATATTGACGACCTTGAAATCCATTTCCTGGCCGTCGTCCCACACGGAGAAGCGCAACTGGTCAGCGCCGCCTCCGCGGTCGACAGCACCTTCGACTTTTCCGCGGATGACGACATCAACACGCGCGCTTTCGTTGTTGGCGGCCACCGTCTGGACGCCGGTGACAATCCACGGGGCGGATGATGGTGCACCCGTTGTGGCGTTCGCTTCTTCCGACATGATCGTGGGCCCGCAATCGAAGAGGGAGAGAGGTGGCTGAAGCCGTACGCGAAGGGTAATTCATCCTGTCTCGATCTGCGAACGACCGACCCGCGCGCGGAGTTCTCTTCATTGATGAGAAGCGTCTTTGCGCACCATTCCGTTTCGATCGCGGCGCACGTCTGGGTTCCCTGTCGGCGACAACGCGCAGGTACGTGCACGTCGAGCGGCACGCCAACGCGTGGGCCCTATGGACCTGCGCGCTCGGTCGCGCAAAGACGGATCACCTCAAGCGACGACGGGTGCCTCGCGTGCCTGAGGCAATCCGTCTTCCGGGGCCGACGACCCAGCCCTCCTGTGGACGCGACCCGGGGGCGTTTCACGCAGTTGCCAACGTCTTTGAACGATGGATTGGCGGATGACCGTCACGGCACAAGTCCGCCACAAATCCGTAGACAGGCGCCGATCGGGGTTGAGATAGTGCGTGCGGTCCTGCCGGCACCTGCTCGTCGCTGCCCATGGAGGGGTGATGTCGAACGGTGAAGCTGCGGGCGTTTTCTGGCGTGAAACAGCGCGTCGTGCAGCTCTGGCGAGCGCGCCGATGACCGGTTGGGTCACGGTGCATCAATATCCGCTACGACGGTCGCTGCACTCGGTCTTCCGCGATGACTTTCCGCGTATCCGCACTCGAATGGGAATTTCAGCAATGAGTCGTTTCATCAGAGTACTGGCGGCGGTCGCCGCAGCGAGCCTCACCATCGCGTCGGCGAACGCGGCGACCATCACGATTGCGCCGACGCGCATCGATGCGACGGCGGTGCAGGGTGCTACGACGTCGTCAACATTGACCCTCGGCAACACCGGCAGCGGCAATCTGACGTGGATGATCGACGAGGCGGCACCCGGCAGCATTCAACGGACCAGCTATCTGGATGACCGATCGCCGGGCACGATGGGCACCGGAACCTTGAGCCAGAACGCGATCGGCGTTGCCGGCGCACGAGGCCCAGGCGTGTCGCTGGGAGCCGACGTGCTTTCGCAAATGGTGGACAACACACCGGTCGCGCAGTCGGGCATCGCGTGCGGAGGGCAAAGCGGCAGCACATCGGCGAACAGTTTCTGGCGGCGATTTTACCTGTCCGAGCACGGCAACCCGGCATCGCTCCAGATCGCGAGCGTGACGGTGGGCACGGAGCTTGGACCCAACATCTCTGCGACGGTGAATGTGTACTCGATTCCGCATTCGACGCCGGTGGACACGATTCCGACAGGATCGCTGACCTTGATCGGCAGCGGATCCGGCAGCGTGGGTGGCACTCTGACGACGACGACGATCCCGGTGTCTACGGTGCTTGCGGACGCGGTGGGCAACGACCTCGTCGTCGAGTACCACATTGCAGGCGCCGGAACGCAGTGGTACCCGGCTGCGAATGCATCCGCGCAAACGCATCCGGCATTCCTGAGCGCCGGCAATTGCGGTCTGTTCGTACCGACGTCGCTGGCGGACACCGGCCACCCTGATTCGCACACCATCATCGTCGTGAATCTCGGCGGCGGCACGCCGGCCAGTTGTGGCAGCGTGAGCGATCTGCCGTGGGCAAGCGTGAACCCCGCAAGCGGAACGATTGCGTCTGCAGGGACGAGCGATGTTGCGGTGACGTTCAACGCGGCGGGTCTGTCGGTCGGCGTTCACTCGGGCCTGCTGTGCGTGGCGAGCAACGATCCGGTCGCGGCGTTGGTTGAAGTGCCGGTCAGCCTGACGGTAACGCCCGACGTATTCTGCTCCGCGACGCTGAACCACCCCATCGCGGAGGATGCGGAAGGATCCTATTTCAACTGGGAAACCGGTGACGCCTCCGACAGTCCACCCGCGGGCGCATGGCATTTCAATCCGTACAGCGGCAATGGCAATCTGTTTTTCAATTGGGGAAGCGATCCCGTGAATGCCGGTGTGTCGATGACACCGGGAGGCGACTGGCTGGTGCTGTCCGACGGCGCGATCATCGGAGCGGCGTCACCCTACGCACACGCCAGCGGCGAAGCGTTCGGCTATCACTTTGGTCTCGGCGGCTATCTGGGTTTCCGGTTCGCCTGTGCGGCGGGCACCTGTTACGGATACGCGCATATCGCTTCGAGCCAGACCAGCAGCGGTTTCCCGGCGACGGTGGTCAACTATTGCTACAACACGGCCGGTCGGCCGATCACGATCGGTGGCGGTGGCGGTGGCGGCGGTGTCGCGCGCATCAGCGTCACGCCCGCGAGCGTCAGCACGACGGTGGTGCCCGACGGCACCACGACCGCGCCGCTGACGATCGGAAACATCGGCCGCGCAGACCTGACGTGGACGATCGGCGAAGCTGCGCCGGGCGGCAAACCATCCGGCGACCTCGACGACCGTATCAGCGCAACCGCGTCGGACACGCGGGGAACCGCCAGCCTGAACTGGAATTCGAACACTGTGACCACGGAGCCCGGCCCGTCGGCGGTGCCCGATCCGTTCACGCTGTTGCAGATGACGGACAACGCACCCACCTCGGGATCGGGCATCGCCTGCGGAGTGCCAGGCGGCGCCACATTCGCAAACAGCTATTGGCGCCGGTTCGATCTGTCGGAACACGGCAGTCCGGCGTCGATCGTCACCCGAAGCGTGATCGTGGGAACTGAATTCGGCCCGAATACACTGGCGACGATCAACCTGTACGCGATCCCGCATTCGACGCCGGTCAACACCATTCCGACCACGTTGCTGATGCTCATCGGCAGCGCAACGGGCACGGTTGGCGGCGATCTGAACACGATGACGATCCCGGTCGTCGCATCGCTTGCCGATGCGGTGGGGAATGATCTGGTGGTTGAGTATCACATCGACGGTTCGCCCTCACCGTGGTTCCCGGCGGCCAACGCGACGCCGGAGACGCATCCGTCCTTCATCAGCGCGCCTGATTGCAACATCTTCGAACCGGCCAGAATGGCGACCGCGGGCGCCCCCAATTCGCACAACGTCATCGTGGTGGAACTCGACGACGGCAGTCCGACACCGGCCACCTGCGCAAGTCCCGGCGACCTGCCATGGGCGAGCGTGAGCCCGGCCAGCGGCACGCTCGTTTCGGCCGATGCGGGCGATGCGACAGTGACGTTCGACGCGACCGGTCTTGCCCGCGGCACCTATAGCGGGCTGTTGTGCGTCGCCAGCAACGACCCGAACACGCCGCTGGTGGAAGTTCCCGTCAGCATGCGCGTGACCGGCGGCGGCACCGTGCCGATCGCTGAAGTGTTGCCGACCGCTGGCGTCGAGTTCGCAATCGCGCAGGGGACCAGCGACATCGACACGGTGACGATCGAAAACATCGGCGTCGGCACGCTGGCCTGGAGCATCGATGGCGTTGCAGCGACGGGAGGCTGCGCCAACCCGGGCAAGATTCCGTGGCTGTCGGCGGCACCGACTGCCGGATCCCTGACTGGCGGATCGGTTGACGCCATCACGGTGACCGTGAATGCGTCGGGGTTGGCAACCGGCGTGCACACGGCAGACCTGTGCATGACGACCAATGATGCGTCGCACGCGTCGGTGGCGGTGCCGGTGAAGCTCAGTGTGACACCTGCCCATGTCGACAACGGAATCGTCATGTCGGGCGTGCTCGATCGCGGAATCCTCGCGACCGGCGCGGGCACTGCCCTCAATATCGTGACCAGTGTGTTTGGCGATGAAGTGGATCTTGCCGAGGGTGGCTGGGACTTCAACTTCGTGCTGCGCTTCGACAACTTCGCACTGTGGGAAGTTGGCAGCGAAGGCGGCGAATACGTCCTCGACAACGACGGCAACGCACCGCTGCTGCATGCGGGCGACTCGGTCGGAGCGGGCAACATGTTCAGCACCGGCACCGGCGGCAACATTGCGCTCGCCGCGGGCTGGCTGGCCGGTGTCGATGGATACCTCGGCGTGCGATTCAACTGCAACGGACGCCTGGTCAATTCCGTGCCTGGTCCGTGCTACGGCTACGTGCACATCCGGACGACCAGTGGAAACGGATTCCCGGCGACGGTTCTCGATACCGCGTTCGACGGCGACAACCGCCCGATCGTCATCGGCAGTGTGGTGGACGACATCATCCTGTGCGATGGCTTCGATGGACCGACGAGCGCGTGCGCTGCGGAACGACGCGGAGTTGCGGGCCGATGATCCCGATCGACCGGGCATGAAGACGTCGCCCGTTTCCACCACGTTCGGAGCGCTCGAAGGTCTCGGCATCACGCGGCAGGAGGAGACGCTGTATCGCGCGCTCCTCCGCGGCAACGGATATACCGTTGCGCAACTCGCCGAGATCACGCAACTCGCGCGTCACGCGCAACGCGGTCTCACGTCCCTCGAAAAGAAAGGATTCGTCACGCATTCCCCGGAACACGTGCGGCGCTATTTCGCGGTACCTCCGGATCTAGCGATCGACGTGCTCATCGCTCGGCGGCAGCATGAAGTCGACAACCAGCTGCGCAGGGCGCGTGCGGCGATCGTCGAGTTGCAGGAGACCGTCGAGCCGGTCGATGACGATCAGGGCACCGACGAACGTGTCGTGGAGATCCTCAGTCGCGAAGCGGCAGGGCAGGTCCATGCGCAGATGCTTCGATCAGCGAAGGACGAGGTCCTCTGTCTTGAACGGACCCCGATCATCGTCTCGCCCGTTGGCAGGCCGGACGACAGCCAACTGGAAAGCATGGAACGGGGTGTGCGCTATCTGACAGTGAGCGACGACAGCATTCTCGGCATGCCCGGCTCGATCGAGCGATTGCGCAATTCGACCGTGGCGGGAGAGCGCTATCGCGTCGTTCCGTCGCTGCCGTTCAAGATGATCATCGTCGATCGCCGCATCGCGATTCTTCCACTGACCGTGACCAAGCCCGACGGGAATGTGTTGCTGGTGCGATCGTCGGCTTTGCTGGATGCATTGGTCGTCGTGTTCGACATGTTCTGGGAGCGCGCCACGCCGATCACGTTCTCCGGAACAGGCGAGTCGCGCATCGGCGACCCGGCCCGCGGTCTGACACGCGAAGTCGATGAAGTGCTGCCGCTTCTCGCTGCAGGACTCAACGACAAGACCATCGCCCATCAACTGGACTATTCGTTGCGCACTCTCGAACGTCGCGTCGTCGAAATCATGGAGAGCCTCGGCGCACGAACGCGCTTCCAGGCGGGATGGCTTGCGGCGCTGCGGCTGAAGTCGTCCATCGCACGCAGGACGGAAAACGGCCGCAGGGTAAAGGACGCAACGGGACGCGGCGCGCGAGAAAAGAGCGAAAAGAAGACAGCAAAGACCAGATCGCCATTGTCGTCAGCCGGCAGGAAAATCGCTCCGCGTCCGCGTCCGCGTCCGCCGACGACCGGTGAGCGATCCACGTGATTGCGTGATGCCATCGGGCATCACGCACCGGATTGCGAGACGGATCGTCGCAACGGTCAACCGCGACGTGCGGTCTCGATGGCGGCAATGTCGATCTTCGTCATTCCCATCATTGCGTCGAAAGCGCGCTTGGCCGCTCTGGGATCTGGGTCGCCGATCGCCGAGATCAGGGCGCGCGGGGTAATTTGCCATGACAGTCCCCAGCGATCCTTGCACCAGCCGCACTCGCTGGCCTTGCCGCCGTTGTCGATGATCGCGTTCCACAATCGATCGGTCTCGGCCTGATCGTCGGTTGCGACCTGGAATGAGAACGCCTCGGTGTGCTGGATCGCGGGCCCACCGTTCAAGCCGAGGCAAGCAATGCCCATGACCGTGAACTCGACCGTCAGGACATCCCCCTGCTTGCCCGCCGGGTAATCTCCCGGCGCACGATGGGCGGCTCCCACGGCGCTATCCGGAAACGTCCTGGCGTAGAACGTCGCTGCGTCCAGGGCGCCGCCGTCGTACCAGAGGCAAATCGTGTTCTTGCTCAACATCGGAGTTCTCCTCGTTTGGGGCATGGGAATGCCCTTCCTCGGCAGCGACGAAGAACCGGCGCGCAAATCGACAATAGAAAGGTCGATTGCGAATCGTGCGTGCGAGTTTTCAGCGTGCCGATGCGTGCATTCCCATTCGGCTTGCCGGGACCCGTGGCATCGGCGCACGTGACGGATAGCAACGCTTGCCCTGCGCTCCGATGTGCGGCCGTGCCACGAGGTTTCCGCGGGTCAATCGCTGTCGGATGCTCCGAACTGGCTGGCGAAGATCGCGTCGTTGCTGACCATCCGGCTGATTGTCACGTCGACGTCGTCGACCGAAGGCGACCAGACCGTGCTGCCGGTCAACTCCACCGAGTATCGCGACACCGTCATGCCGCCGGTGAACTGCTGCGCTGCGTCGGAGTCGGATGCGGGGAACAGAAACTCCTGTTGTGCGTGAAGGGTGATCCCGCTGGCGGAATACTGCTGCACAACCTGTTTCTGACTGACCCGGTTGATGCCGGTGACGACATCGAGGGTCCACGTGCCGGCCTGCATGCCGATCACCAGATCCCGGTTGTCGGGTCGTTCGCCAATCGCGGTCGGCAATGTGTCCCTCCAGCCAAAGACTCCCACACTGAAATCCTGCACGCACAAGCCGCCGCCGCAGAATCCTTCGTCGAAGGTGAGGTCGGCATCACCGTGCACGCGCGCGAGCATGATCGCGGGTCGGTTGGGCGTGGCAGTGGCGGAGGGGCCGACCGCCGCGATGTCACCGTTGGCCAGTGCCGCGATCGCCGTGACCGAATCACTGAGCGAAGTGCCCCCATCGTCACTTTCGAAATACATCACCCGCGGATCGTTGGCCGCGCCAGTCGCGGCATCGATCCGCATCACGTAGCCGTCATAGTCGGTTCCGAGCGTGAGGAAATTGCCGCCGAGATACAAGTGCTTACCGTCCGCACGATCCGACAGTGCCATCGCGAACACATTCACATCGCGCTGGGTGGTCCGTGCGCCGACGACGTAGTTCACCTGACCGCCGTTGCCGAAACCCGAAACGAGTGCGCCGGTGGTCGAATCGAGTTTCGCCAGCGCCACCTTGTATCCATCTGTCGCATCCGAGTAGCCGGCGACATAAAGAAAGCCGGCAGGATCAAACAGCACGCGTGTGGCGACATCGGCGTTGCTCCTGCCCTGGTCGAACACCACGAACTGGTAACCCGTCGGGTTGCCCGGATTGCCGAAGTTCGGGCACGCAGTACCCGATGCAGCCTGCACGCAATACACGCTGAATTGCAGGTCGGGAAGCACGAACACAGCCTGGGCGCCGACGAAATACAGACGGTCGGTGGCAAGATCGTAGGCGACATCCCGCAGCGTCGACATCGCCGTTGGCAGCTGAAGGCGCCCCGCGTTTGCGAAGCTGCCAACGAGATCGCCCGCATTGTCGAGTTTCGCGACGATGATGTCATTGGTGGTGCCGATGAAGTGGCGTCCGACGACGTAGTGACTCTCGCGCAGGCAGATTCCCGAGCTCACCTGGTCGCAGTGGAAGAACGTGCGCATGCCTTCGTCGTGACGCGTGTTGTGGAGGTCCGGAAAGTCCACGAACGTTGTTCCGTCGCCACCGCCGAACGCAGTGTCGACATCGAGATCGCTGGTGAACACCGACTCGACAACATCGGTAACGGGACCGACGGCAATTTCGCTCGCCTGGGAATGCGCATCTGCGAGGGTGCAGCCGAGCGCGAGCGCGGCAAGCATGGATCGGATTTTCATGAGGCTTCGACTCCAGGGGTGAAGGAATTCCCCGAGGCGTTCCGCAAGAAACCTGCGCGCGGGCGCATCGGGTGACGCAAGGATCCGTTGCCGCTCTCACGGCGTTTCCCTTCAGTACGGGAAAGAATCGTTGCAACCGACACACTTCGGTCAACGTGCGGTGGCTCTGGCGCAGGACTGCGCGGCAACCGCAGGGGCACGGCGGATTTGGTTCAGAAGTCGCGTGGAACTCCAAGCCGTATGTTCGCAGTCACGCGGGAGATCCGCGCGCGCAGCGCAGGCGGCCCGATGGCCGCGAGGAGGCAACGCGCGGCGCATCGATCCAAGGTCGCGCGGTGGCCGCGCGACCTTGTCGAAGTCAGGGTGTCGGAGCGGTCGTGGAGGCCGCAGCACCTTTACGATAGCGCTCGAACCACGCGAGGATCGCAGCGGCCTTGGCCGCCGACTGCGACGGACGCTCGGCCAGTCCGTGGTGATTTGCGCCTGGCACCTTGACCAGCGTCGTCGGAACGTTGCGCAGCTGCAGCGCCTCGTAGTACTGCTCCGCTTCGCTGACTGGCGTGCGGAAATCGTTGGACCCGACGACGACCAGAGTCGGGGTCTTCACGTTGCCGACCAGCGAGAGGGGCGAGCGCGCCCAGTAACCGGCCGGATCTTCCCACGGAAATTTGCCGAACCAGTAGCGCGAAAAGAACGGCGTGCCATCGGCGGTCAGCACGAAGCTGGCCCAGTCGATCACCGGCTTCTGTGTCGCCGCGGCGCGGAAGCGGTCGGTCTTGCCGACGATCCACGCGGTCAGCACGCCGCCACCGGAACCGCCGGTGACGAACAGGTTGTCGGGATCGATGAAGCCCTTGGCAATCGCCGCGTCGACGGCGGCGATCAGGTCGTCGTAGTCGCGACCGGGATACGCCTTGTCGATCTTGTTCGCAAACACCTCGCCATAGCCGGTGGATCCGCGCGGATTGATGTAGAGCACCGCGTAACCGGCAGCGGCATACAACTGATCGTCGGAGGAAAACGTCGGCCCATACGCGGCGAACGGGCCGCCGTGGATTTCCAGGATCATCGGATATTTTTTCGAGGGATCGAAATCCGGCGGGGTGATGAGCCACGCATCGATTGGCAGATCATCGAACGACTTCACCGCGATGGTTTGAACCTGGCCCAATGACTTCGCGC
This sequence comes from Dokdonella sp., assembly GCF_039926425.1. GTDB lineage: Bacteria > Pseudomonadota > Gammaproteobacteria > Xanthomonadales > Rhodanobacteraceae > Dokdonella_A. The sequence goes on along the minus strand of NZ_JBDSWZ010000111.1, from coordinate 3,794 downwards.
CGAGCGATGACGCGTTGAGGTGGGTCAGTTGACGCGGAGAATTTCCGCGCGCGATCCACACGTCTGACGGACGCTGTGTCGTGCCGCTGGTGAAGGCGACGGTGCCGTCACGCGCCACACTGAACTGGCCGCCGCTGTAGGGGCGGTCGAATGCGCTGTCGGTGAGATGCTCGGCAACCGTGTGGATGGATCCGTCGAGCCCGATCCGCGCAACGCGCTCGCTGCCGTGTTCGTCGTAGTTCACGTAGATCGATCGGCCATCGGCCGACCACACCGGATTTTCCACCGTGCGATCGAGGCTCGCGCTGAGCACGCGCGTGCCGCTGCCATCACGGTTCATCACCGACAGTTGCCGGTTCTGGTAACCGACATAGCGGTCGTCGAACCCGAGATACGCGATCGATTTTCCGTCCGGCGAAATGGCCGGCCAATCGTCCGGGCCTTTACGCTTCGTCAGGGTGCGCACGGCCAGCGTGTCGATCGAGACTTCGTGGATCTCGGTGTCCACCAGTTCGCGCTGCCAGTCTTTGGTGAGATTGGCGCTGAAGACGATCGCATGTCCGTCAGGCGACCACGACACCTTGCCGCCGGCATTGAGCGCGCCGAACGTCAACTGGGTCGGCGCGCCGCCGCTCGCCGGCACCCAGAACAATTGTTCGTATCCCGCTTTTTCATAGCCGCCGTCGTCGGTGCGGTAGACAACGGTGTCGATGATCTGCAGCGGTTCGGCCCACTTCGCGTCGGCGGGTTTGTCCGGCGCCTTGCCAAGCTTGGTCGATTCGTCGGGGACAAACATCGTGTAGGCGATCCGTTCGCCGTCAGCGGACCAGGAAATTGCATGCGGCGTGTCGGCCAGGCCGGTGATCCGCGCGGTTGCGCCGGTCTTCATCCAGCGCACGTACAACTGCGCGCCGGCCTTGTCGTCGGCACTGGAGATGTAGGCGAGACGCGAGCCATCGGGCGACCAGCGCGGCTGGCCGTGCGAACCGGGCCCGGTGATCAGTGGGACCTGCATTCCACTCGCGACGTCGATGGACCAGATCGACGATTGCGTGCGGTCGGTCATGATGTCGTTGGCACGCCGCGCGTACGCAATCGTCTTCCCGTCCGGCGAAATCTGCGGATCGGCGGCAACCTCGAGATTGAACAGGTCTGCGCCTTTGAAGGTCCGCGACGGTCCTGCCGCAGGCGCGGCAACGGCTTGGCCGGCCGCGAGCGCGACCAGAATCACAATGGAAAGACGGATCGACATGAGACTCGGTCTCCAGCTTGAAGGAACGATCGGTACACGCAAGGCGCGCGCGAACTTTACAGCAGGCCGCCGGCCCGTTCGATCGCGGTGAGCCCGGTTGTGTCCGGACATGCCGTCTGCCGCGCGCGGACGGATTGATTGACGGTCGTGTGGCGCCGGAGCCTTCACTGCCGGCAGTCGTGCGGCGCGCGTGCCCGTACTACCATCGATCGGTCCCCTCTCCCGAATCAAAGGAATGCCGATGTTGTCGATGCAAGCAATCCAGCTCCCGCAGATGCCACTCAAGCGCGTGATCGCGGTGTCCACCATGCTGCTGCTCACCGCGGCGACATCCGCGCAGGCTGGCGAGAGCGCGCGCTACAGCGTGATCTTCGGTGGACGCAACATTGGCCACGTGATCGCAGAGACCACCGGCAAGCGCACCACGATCGACTACGACGTCAAGAACAACGGTCGCGGGCCAACCATGAAGGAAACGATCACCTTCGGCGACGATGGTTTGCCGAGCGCATGGACGATCAGTGGCACCACCACGTTCGGCAGCCATGTCGACGAGCGCTTCGCCCGCAACGGTTCGCGTGCGACGTGGATCGATGCGACCGGCAAGGGTGGGGCGACGGTCACCGCACCCGCGGTTTACGTGGCGCAAGGCGGGAGTCCGTGGTCGGATCAGGTCTACGCGCGCGCACTGCTCAAACGGCCTGGCATGACGATGCCCGCACTCCCGGGTGGAACGCTTCTGCTGGAAAAAGGCGAGACGTTGACCGTGAAGGGACCCGCAGGGTCGCTGGACGTGACGCGTTACGTGCTTTCCGGGATCGACACAACGCCCGAAACGATGCTGCTCGATGCGGACGGCGATTTTTTTGGCAGCGTTTCTCCGAACTCGGTGGTCGTGCGTGAAGGCTACGAGGGCGAGGAAGTTCGCCTCCGAAAGCTTGCCGCCGACTGGAGCACGCAGCGGTTTGTCGCAATCCAGCGTGAGGTCGCGCACACGTACCGCGCGCCCGTGCGTATTCGCAACGTGCGGGTTTTCGATGCGGCAAAAGGCGTGCTGACGGATCGGGTTTCGGTGCTGGTGTACGGCAACGACATTGCGGCGGTCGAGCCGCCCGACAGCCCGCCGGGGAAGGGCGAAGTCGCGATCGACGGCGCCGGCGGAACACTCGTTCCGGGCATGTACGAGATGCACGCGCACGTGAACCAGGAAAGCGCGTTGCTCAATGTGATCGCGGGCGTCACCAGCGTGCGCGACATGGGCAACGACAACGCGGTGCTCGACACGCTGATCCAGCGCATGGACGCGGGCGAAATCGGCGGCCCGCGGGTGATCCGCTCCGGCTTCATCGAGGGCAAGAGTCCGTACAGCGCGAACCACGGGTTCGTGGTCGACAGTCAGGACGCGGCGATCGATGCGGTGCGCTGGTACGGCGCGCGTGGGTTCTGGCAGATCAAGATCTACAACAGCATGAACCCCGCGTGGGTGCCGGCGATGGTGGCCGAAGCGCATCAACTCGGCATGCGCGTCGCCGGCCATGTGCCGGCATTCGCCAGTGCCGACCAGATGATCGAAGCGGGCTACGACGAGATGACGCACATCAACCAGTTCGTGCTCGGCTGGGTCATCGGGCCGGACGAGGACACGCGCACGCTGTTCCGTCTCACCGCGTTGAAACGCCTTCCCGGACTCGATCTGGCGAGCGCAAAGGTGCAACACACGATCGATCGGATGGTCGAAGGACACACGGCAATCGATCCGACCCTCGGTATCCACGAGAATCTGCTGCTCAACCGCGACGGCCATGTGCCGCCGGGCGCGGTCGACTACGTCGATCACCTGCCCATCGGCGCGCGCCGCGATGCAATGAAAGGGTGGATCGACGTGTCGAAATCGGGTGACGACGCTGCCTATCGGCAGGCATTCGACAAGCTGATTGCGGTGACGAAGATGCTGCACGACCGTGGCGTTTTCATCGTATTCGGCACCGACACCGGCGGGTCGTTCACCTATCACCGCGAGCTGGAGCTGTATCAGAAGGCGGGGATGAGCGCGTCGGAGATCCTCACGCGCGCGACATTGGAAAGCGCGCGCTATGTCGGACGCGATCAGCGCTCGGGGTCGATTGAAAAGGGAAAGCTCGCCGATTTCTTCCTGGTGCCAGGTGATCCGACCAAAGACCTGAAGGCGATCAAGACCATTGCGATGGTGGTGAAGGACGGCACGTTCTACTACCCGTCCGAGGTCTACCCGAAGTTCGGCATCGAGCCGTTCGCAGCGGCGCCTGAGGTCACGCTCGCGACTGATTGAATGCGCCGCCCATCGAAGAATGGATGCCGCCGTCGGTGGTTTTATCGATTCGCAGGCAGGGCGCCGGCCGCGGAAAACGCGTCCGGCCTACGTGTCGTGTGCAGATCGTAGATACTGTTATTCGGATCAAGCTCCGTGAAGACGTGAATCGAACGGTTTTCCGGATTTGAGAACGCCGAAGGCAACGTGGGCGAGTTTTCGCATCATGGCGCCGATGATGAGTTTGGGCGCTTT